>JBNMLM010000095.1:0-8371 GCA_050874845.1 Eubacteriales bacterium
CAGAAGGTAAATGATTACCTTGTTCAGTGGAGAACCGAAAGAGAAAACGAGCATAAGTCTACTATAGCTTTTGCCGGATACCAGAGAGATAACTATATCTTAAGCGCAAGTGTGCCACGCTTTGGCTCAGGCGAGGCTAAGGGAATTATCAATGAATCTGTCCGCGGATATGATTTATACCTCTTAGTCGATGTATGTAACTATAGCCTTACCTACTCTCTTTGCGGCAAGGAAAACCACATGTCACCTGATGACCACTATCAGGACCTTAAAAGAATCATCGCTGCTGTAGGAGGCAAGGCAAGAAGAATTACTGTCATTATGCCATTCCTCTATGAGAGCAGACAGCACAAGAGAAGCGGGCGTGAATCCTTAGACTGTGCTCTTGCACTTCAGGAGCTTACAGACATGGGCGTTGACAACATCATCACTTTCGATGCACATGACCCTCGCGTACAGAATGCTATCCCGTTAAAGGGCTTTGAGACTGTACAGCCTGCTTACCAGTTCATCAAGTATCTGACAAGAAATGTACCTGACCTCATTATTGACAGCGACCACATGATGATGATTAGCCCTGATGAGGGTGGTACGCACAGAGCTGTATATTTTGGAAATGTTCTCGGTCTTGATGTAGGTATGTTCTACAAGAGAAGAGATTACTCTAAGATTGTAAACGGTCGTAATCCTATTGTTGCACATGAGTTTTTGGGAAGCTCTGTTGAAGGCAAGGATGTATTCATCATTGACGATATGATTTCATCCGGCGAGAGTATGCTTGATGTCGCAAGAGAATTAAAGGCACGCAAAGCTAAGAGAGTATTCTTAGCAAGCACTTTCGGTCTTTTCACCAATGGTCTTGAAAAGTTCGATGAAGCTTACGAAGCCGGACTTATTGACAAGGTGCTTACAACAAATGTCATCTACCAGACACCGGAGCTTCTCTCAAAGCCATACTATATCAGCGTGGATATGAGCAAGTACATTGCACTCATCATTGACACGCTCAACCATGACGCTTCCATAAGCAAGCTCCTTGACCCGGTTGACAGGATACAGAAGCTTTTAAAGGCATATAACAATAAGTAATTCATCAATCAAGCGGATATCCGCTTTCGCTGCTTGCACATACCCAAATAACTGCAAGTCCCATTGCTTATTGCCCTTCTCAATTAAAGCAGGGAATTTACTTGATTTGGTTAAAACATAGGATATAAACTGACGGGTGTTAAAACACGCCATCTATGCTTCAAGAGTATAAGGTGGTGATGTTTTAACACCCTGTTTTTCTTTATTTTCCTTTTATCCTTATTTTTTATTCTTTTTCCTATCTAAAACCACTAGGAAGCACTACATCCTCATCTCCTCTATTCATTCCTGATGCGTTTTCATCTCCAACTGCCGCACCATTCATATCTCCATAGTTTGGCAATGTCACATTGCTATCTCCTCTTATACCGGATGCGTTTCCATCTCCAACTGCTGCCCCTGTACCTGACACATTTGCATCTCCTGACGCCGCACTTGTACCTGGTGCATTTGTGTCCCCAATGACATGATTTCCTGATACGCTCGCATCTCCTCCGACACGATTCCCGGATGCACTTGTATCTCCACCTACATGATTTCCTGATACGCTCGCATCTCCTCCGACATGGTTCCCGGATGCACTTGTATCTCCACTTACATGATTTCCTGATGCACTCGTATCTCCTCCGGCACGATTCCCGGATGCACCTGTGTCTCCACTTACATGATTTCCTGATACACTCGCATCTCCCCCTGTACGACTTCCGGCTGCGCTTGTGTCTCCTCCGGCTGAGTTAGAGGCATTTCCATCACCTCCTTCTGATGATGCCGCCTCTTTATCGCCGCCTGAACCGTCATAACTCTTATCTCCCAAGACATTCTGTATATCCTCGATTGCAACTGTAGATTCCTGCTCATTATAAGTGCCATTATTGTACATATTATCCGGAAACGCATTTGATTTTGAATCAGTAGCATCATATCTTGTGTACTCAGGAAATTCCTTCAATTCAAGCTCCTCATGTATATCCTGCATAAAACTCTTCCATATTGTCATCGGATATGTTCCACCAGTGAGGTTGTCCATCTTCTTAGGAATATCATAGCCTACCCAGACTGCCGTGGTATAATATGCTGAATATCCAACAGTCCAGCCGTCCTTATTATCTGTTGTAGTTCCTGTCTTTACGGCAACTATGGCATCGTCAAGGCGCGCTCCCATAGCAATTCCATGTTCAACACCGTACTGTAACATGCTGCTCACCATTCTCGCCGCATTTTTTTCATATATTTTTGTATCACTCCCACCGTTATCAACAATAGTGTGTCCTTTTGAATCAGTTATCCTCATAACAGCAGTAGGTTCACGGTAAACACCGTCATTTGCAAGGGCTGCATAAGCCGATGCCATCTCAAGCGAGCTTGCGCCATAGCTCCATCCGCCAAGACATGCCGCCATGTAATGTTCATCCTCACCCACTTTTCTAAAGTGCATGCGCTTGACAAAACTCATTCCATATTCCGGTGTGAGCTGCTCAAAAAGCTTCCACGCAGCCACATTTGATGACCAGGCGAGTGCCTCTGTAAGCGTCTCCTCTCCAGGATATCTGTTCTCAAAATTCTCCGGTCCACCCTCAATAGGCGAATCATCAATAAGCTCATCCGGATTATGTCCAAGTCCAAGATACGGTGCATACACAACAAGCGGTTTTATCGCACTTCCCGGCTGTCTAAAGCTCTGATAAGCACGATTTAACGTATAACCCGGAAAGCCCTGATTTCTGCCACCAACAATAGCTGTGACATATCCTGTCTCGTTGTCTATGCACACCGCCGAAGCCTGCAATTTATACACACCCTCATCATTCGTTTCCGTACTCCATGAGAGTGCATTATCGACAGCGTCCATAAGGACCTGCTGCTTGTCCATATCTATTGCTGTATATATACGATAACCTCCCGTAAAAAGTGTTCTCTGGTACTTGGAATAATAGTCATCATACAACTGTTTGTATGCAGCCTCGTCATCCTCATCAAGAAAATCCTCGCGGAAATTAAAACCTGCTGCTTTCATAAGTGAACGCGTTGCGCAATAATACACATACGTCTCAACAGAATCCTGCTTTTCCGATTCCGAAGGATTCAGCTCAATATCTTCATCTATAGCACTCTGATATTCCTCATCAGATATACAGTTATAATCATGCAGTACGCCAAGTATGTAATCCCTTCTCTCCACAGTCCTGTCTAAGTGTTCAAAAGGATCATACTTAGACGGATTATTCGGTATCGCCGTCAAAAATACCAGCTGTGAAATTGAAAGCTCGCCCGCCGATTTACTAAAATATCCCTGCGCCGCCGCTTCAATACCGTACAGTCCATTCGCAAAATAGATATTATTAACGTAAAATTCAAGTATCTGCTCCTTGCTATAGCGTTTTTCAAGCTCCACCGACAGCACTATCTCCGTTATCTTTCTTTCCCATGTAACCTCCTGAGAAAGATAAATATTCCGCGCCACTTGCTGTGTGATTGTGCTGGCTCCCTGCGCCTTGCTCTTAGTCCTGAAATTTATAAGTCCAGCTCTTACTATAGCCGAAACATCAATGCCGCCATGCTTATAAAACTTCCTGTCCTCGATAAGCACAAACGCATCTTTCACAACCTCTGGTATCTTGTAGGAATCCAGGTAGTACAGCTCTTTTGCGCCGCTCACCGTTGTTATCTCATCACCATTTATATCATATATAATACTCGTCTCCGTACTTCTGAAATCAGACAGCCTGCTTGATGCAGCTATCGCCTTTGCATTCTTTATATAACTTGCAAAATCAGACAAGTAAGGGCTGACGGCAATAAGCCCCAGCCCTAAAAATGACAACAATATGATGAATATAATCAGAAAAATCTTAAATCCCTTCTTCATATACGCCTCTTAAAGTCAATGATATTCGCAATCCTGACTATCCGTCCTACTTGCTCATGTATGTTTCGTCAACCAGCATATAGCCAGCTATCACTGCAAGCAGTCTCGCTGGCTATATGCTGTTGACTTTGTTATTACAAGTCGCAGTTTCCTACTGTTCTTGGGAATGGGATGACATCGCGGATGTTGCCCATGCCTGTAAGGTACATTACACAGCGCTCAAAACCAAGTCCGAAGCCTGCATGTCTTGCAGAGCCATACTTTCTAAGGTCAAGATAGAACTGGTAGTCCTCCTTTTTAAGTCCAAGCTCGTCCATTCTGGCAACAAGCTTGTCGTAATCGTCCTCTCTCTGGCTTCCTCCGATAATCTCACCAATTCCAGGAACAAGACAATCCATAGCAGCAACAGTCTTTCCATCGTCATTGAGCTTCATGTAGAATGCCTTAATCTCTTTCGGATAATCTGTAACAAAGAGTGGTCTCTTGTAAATCTCCTCAGTTAAGAAACGCTCATGCTCTGTCTGTAAATCGCAGCCCCATGATACCTTGTACTCGAACTTGTCATTGTGCTTCTCTAATATCTCAATAGCCTCTGTGTATGTGACATGACCGAACTCCGAGTTAAGCACATGGTTAAGTCTCTCTAAAAGCCCCTTGTCAACAAAGCTGTTGAAGAAGTTCATCTCTTCAGGCGCGTTCTCAAGAACATATCTTATAACATACTTAATCATACTCTCTGCAAGAATCATATCATCCTTTAAATCAGCAAATGCCATTTCAGGCTCAATCATCCAGAACTCTGCTGCGTGTCTTGTTGTATTAGAGTTCTCTGCACGGAATGTAGGTCCGAATGTGTAGATATTCTTAAATGCCATCGCATAAGTCTCACCATTTAACTGACCGCTGACTGTAAGGTTCGTAGGCTTTCCAAAGAAATCCTGTGAATAGTCAACTTTGCCGTCCTCTGTCTTAGGAACATTGTTAAGGTCCATTGTTGTAACCTGGAACATCTCGCCTGCACCCTCACAATCACTTCCTGTTATAAGCGGAGTGTGGACATATACAAAATTTCTCTCCTGAAAGAACTTATGAATAGCATAAGCTATGAGAGAACGTACTCTGAAAACAGCCTGGAATGTGTTCGTTCTAGGTCTTAAATGTGATATCGTTCTAAGGTACTCCATCGAATGTCTCTTCTTCTGGAGTGGATAGTCAGGAGTACTCTCACCCTCAACCTCTATAGTATCTGCCTGAATCTCAAATGGCTGCTTCGCATCAGGAGTAGCGATAAGTGTACCTGTCACAATAATCGCTGCACCTACATTGAGCTTGCTTATCTGTGCAAAGTTCTCCATTGTATCATGGTATACAACCTGAAGCGGCTCAAAAAATGTTCCATCATTTACAACTATAAAACCAAAAGTCTTAGAATCACGCACACTGCGCACCCAGCCTCCGACTGTTACCTTATTTCCAAGATATTTTTCCTTGTCTCTGAATAAATCTCTGATATTAATTAATTCCATATCAACAATCCTCTCTAAATCTCTAAGTGTATAAAAGTAATGTTGTTAGCAGCAAAACCTTTTACTCTAACCCGATGTTCTAAGATTGATATACAACCACCTCAATTCTTCAAACATCTGTTACCCTTCATCTTACAATATTATTCCCGTGTGGTCAATCGTTTTGTCAGCCTTTTACGATATCACATACATATATCACACCACCCTTTGAGGTGATAAGACTCTCAAGCTCCGACTTTGTAACAGTATTATTGATTCCATTCGATACATAAGCTGCATTGCTCTTATCGTATGCATACACAATAATCTCATCACTATATCCAACACTTAACACATAACCCTTATGGATATAATAGAGTGCCTCATCAAGGCTGACACCCGATATATCCCAAATATATTCTAACCGATAATTCTCCGTGAGTGAAACCTTAGCTGTATTTTTCTTATATCTGTCCCATATAATACCGCCTGACGGTGCTACAACCACTCCCGCCTGCTCATCAGCCTGCGCTATCGCCTCTTTCAGCTTATCCGTCATCAGCGCAAGTTTTCCCATGCTGTAAACTCTGTAATATTCATTCGTCCTTACAATCTCACTCATATAAAGCTGCGCTTCACCGTTGAATGTTATACTCTTAGGATATACGACCTTCGTATTATCCGAGGACGGAACAGATACAGTCAGAATTATATACAATTCTTTCTGCCTTACCTCTGTTGCAACCTGCTTCGTTGTCAATATTCCGTCAGGTGCCATTGTAGTGCTTAAAAGCTGGTCATCGGACATATCTGCCACACTTCCATCCTCATTTACCGCCACTCTCTTTATAACAAGCTTGCTGCTGTCAGTCTCAACAGCGATAACCCTCACACCGGTTTTTTCATAATCCTTGATGGTTTCAAGACTTCCATTCACTATCTCTATGCGATACATTGGATACACTACATTTTTTTGATACTGCTCCCTTTCGGAATACAAAACATCCTCTAAATCCGGCGCATCCGTGCTGCTGCCATCATCATAGATTTCAGATTGCATTGCCCTTCCATATATGATATTGCCGTCTATAAGCCCCAGGGTTTTTATATGCTCATCAGCCGCCGCCTCAATACGTGCAGTCTCTCCCGTTTCAAGATATATAATATCAATCGCATCGCTATGGTTCTCGTCCGTTCCCTCCTGATAGGCAAACATTGAATATTTTTTAGAAAAAAGACATGAGCTTTCAACAACCTGCGATGATACAACCATGTACTCCTTAGTGTCGTAATATATTGAATAAATATTTCCACCTTGATACATGAAAAATCTTCCGTCAGCATTAAGGTAAGCAAGTGTTTCAACATCCTTCTTTATGACATCATATATATCATTCCTTGGAATATAAAGTATCTCATCAACCGTGTTTTTCTCGGCATCATAACTGCATACAGATATTCCCATCTCGCCCTCATGGCTTCCGCGGTTCATGTAGCCGTACACAACATAGCTCACATTTCCATCAGCATCTACGGACAGAATCTTTATTCCATGCTCCCCATAAGTCTCCCTTACAGAATCATACTTCGTATCGCTATCCGCAAAAGTGAACAACTGGACAAACTGGTTTGTCTTTGAATTGTAGCTCCACAGCTCGCCACCCCTCACAAAACATGTTGTTTTTCCACTGCTGTCGCTCTCCATCTGAAGTTGTTCCAGACCCGATGTTATTCCAAGATAAATTCTTCCCGAATCGTTCAAATCTTCAAATCCGTCAAATACCTGGTCAACATACCTGTCATATCCAAGCACATAAGTCGTCTCCGAATCAGCCCTCCTTATACGGAAAAATTCTTTCACATCATATACATCTATTCCTCTCGCCGCCGTTGTGCTTACCTGATAGTCCAGTCTTATATCTGCCGTATTGCCCTGTATCTCAACAATCACCGGCCATATTTTTCCATAGTATTCCGGCTCTAACGCTCCCCACCCAACCTGTGAAAGCTTAGAATGAATATCTACATGTCCTAAGTTCGTATTGTCACCCGATGAGTTTGGCTCTAACTTAGGAATTATCTCCTTTATCGCCTCCGAATCGTATGTAACCTCTGAAAAATGTAAAACATAGTCCAGCTTGTCATCTAAATACAGACCATCACCGAGCACAATTCTTGTATAATACGATGCCGTTTTTTTCTCTGTCGTCACATTGATTTTAAGCATGTATTCTGTATCTTCTTCAAGAAGGTTCTTGATATTTAATACTGCCTCAATACGCTCCCCCATATTGCCTGTTGTATTCGCATCATTAGCGCCTAACCCGCCAGTCGATGTGTTGTCCGAGTCACTCACGCCTGACGTGTCACTGCCTGATATCTTATCAGGTGATATAACTTCATAATCCGTGACCACCGTATTCTCTATGTAATCTTCCCCGTCAAGGCTTCTTATCTCATACGATATACCCGTTATTTTCTGCCCGTAAGTGCCTATTCCTATCTTTAGCTTTCTTCCCTCCGGAAGAGGTGTTACACATTCATGCAGCATACTCTCATCGATATTTGTTACATAGCCATGCAGCAGATTAAACTCATGTCCCTCCTCACTTATCATATACACCACAGGAAGTGTGGCTGGTGACATTGTCACTTTGCCGGAACGCACCTCATCTGTTGCCCTTGTGAGTACAATCGTCACTACCGCAACTGCAACAAATACAAGAATTGATATAAGTACTTTATATTTAAAATTTTTCAATGTGATTTCCTTTCTAAACATAATTGCAAAGTAAATGATATTCGCAATCCTCTTCGCTTCTTACTCATATAAAATATTTTAACACCAGCAATATAATCGTAGCAAATGGTGTTATAAAACTGCCTTTGTCCACAGCCATACTGTATAATC
>JBNMLM010000096.1:0-8363 GCA_050874845.1 Eubacteriales bacterium
GTATAACGTATTATGTTTATGCATATCACGACTTTTGGGAGAAGCTTAGATGTTCTTAAAACATCTTGCTTCACACAACGGAGCTGATATGCATAAACATAATACGTTATACACTCTTGCGACAGGCTGGCATGTTTTTCCACACGAATGTTTATAAAAAATTAATTGTTTTTTTGCCGCATATCTGTTATATTCATACTATAACAATGACGTATCGGAGGAATTATGGCTATGGTATTTACGGTTGATTTTAACAGTGATGAGGCTATATATGTACAGCTATGCAATCAGATAATTACCTGTATTGCCATGGACGAGATGCATGAGGGCGATATCCTGCCGTCGGTGAGACAGCTTGCCGATGTTGTGGGTGTCAATATGCATACGGTCAACAAGGCGTACTCAGTGCTTCGCGAGGAGGGCTTTATAAAGCTTGACAGGAGAAGAGGTGCGGTGATTGCCGTGGATGTAGATAAGATTCGTGCCATGCAGGAGCTTACCGATGATATGCGTGTTATAGTTGCCAAGGCATTATGTAAGAATCTGTCGCCGGAGGAGATACACACTCTGGTTGATGAGATAATAAGTGAATATATAGGGGAGGACTAATCGAATGTTATGTGAGATTTGTGGAGAAAATGAGGCGACCTTCCACTATTCGGAGGTTGTTAATGGGAATAAGACTGAGCATCACCTTTGCAGTGAATGTGCGGCTAAGACTGATATAAGCTATTACACTAATCTGCTTGATGGTGACGGAAGGCTGGGACAGCTTTTGTCGGGGCTTCTGGGAATGCCGGTAGGCGGCGGGCAGGATGATCCTAAGACGCATGTTGTATGTCCGGGCTGTCACTTAAGCTACGGTGAATTTATAAAGAACAGTGCTTTTGGATGCGCTGAGTGTTATAATGTATTCGGTCCGCTTCTTGATGACAGTATCAAGAAGATACAGGGCAGTGTTAATCATCAGGGAAAGAAGCCGCACAGACTTATGAAGTCCATGAGAAGCATGAATTCGCAGGGTCAGGATGATGCTTCTGATATGATGAATGATGAAATACCGGATGTCGGGGATAAAGCAGAAAAAATCGAGAAAAAACCTACAAGAGCCGCTCTTTCACATGAGATTGATGTCATGGATAAGAGACTTAAGCAGGCTGTCCTTGAGGAGGATTTCGAGGAGGCGGCAAGACTCCGCGACCGTATAAAAGAACTGAGAAGTCAGATTGAGGGGGCGGATAGCAATGCTTAAATGGTATGAGAAAAAGGGAAAAGACTCCGATGTGGTGCTTTCAAGCCGCATAAGACTTGCGCGCAACACCACCGAATATCCGTTTTCCACTAAGATAAGTGCTGATGAGGGAAAGAACCTTGTCGACAGGGTCTTTGAATGTATAAGTGATAGCGAGTATGCGGATGGCTTTGAGCTAAAGCGCATGAACGGAATAGGAGACAATCAGAGACAGCTTCTGTATGAACAGCAGGAGATTAACAGATACATGGCAGGGCGCAAAGACGGAGCCGCGGCTCTTTCACATGACGGCGGGCTGTCAATAATGGTCAACAGCGAGGATCACTTAAGAATACAGGCGATGATATCGGGCATGGATATGGAAGCGTGTCTTAAGTCGGCTAATCTGTACGATGACTTTTTAGAGGAGCATTTTAACTATGCCTTCAGTGAGAAATACGGATATCACACCACCTACCCTACGAATGTCGGAACAGGAATGAGAGCCGCATACAGGCTTCATCTTCCTGTGCTTGCCAATACCAAGAAGCTGCAGCTCCTTGCAAATGAGCTTGGGCGTTTCGGCGTGAGAATGTCGGCATGCTTCGGCGAGGGTATGAATGGCATGGGTGATATCTATCAATTTTCCAATCAGAGAACTCTTGGACAATCTGAGGAAGATATTATTCATAACCTTGATTCAGTTGTACAGCAGATTATACGTCAGGAACGTTCGCTCAGGAAGGACTATCTTGATTCAGGAAAAATAAGAGCGGAGGATGAAGCATATAAGTCTTACGGTGTTCTGAAATATTCAAGATGCCTTAATCTTAAGAATGCTATGGTTCTCCTATCCGAGATACGACTTGGACTGTGCCTAGGCACGATTAAGTTCAAAGACGCAGAAGATTTTTCAGCCTACTCAATGATGCTTGCCATTCAGCCGCGAACCCTGCAGTACAACAACGGCAAGGAGAAGGCAATGTCGGTTGAGGAGATAGATGTGCTCCGCGCAAAGTATATCAGGGAGCATATTCCCGAGCTTGACGAACAATAAAGGCTGATATTAAAATATATAGTTAAGTAATGGATAATTGTGGAATGGGAATGTGTCCGGAAGAGTACTAGTAAAATTACACAACGTACGGTATAGATATACTAAGTTTCACAATTACCTAAATAGCTGAGTAATATAGAGAGGAATACATTATGCAGATAGGATTTACAAAGAAAGCCGAGGAGGCGTTAGAGCTTGCGGCGGAAGCGGCGAGCGAGCTTGGACACACCTCAGTCGGAACAGAGCATATTCTGCTTGGTCTGTTAAGGCAGGAGGATTGTGTTGCGAGCGAGGTCCTTATCGAGAATGGTGCCGATGAGGATAGAATAGTGGCAATCTTAGAGCAGCTCATCTCACAGGATAATAATGTGAATGTCGCTGAGCCGAATTCATATACACCGAGAGCGCGCAGGGTGCTTGACCAGGCGGCGCGTGAGGCAGTGCGTTTTAAGGCACAGCTTATAGGAACGGAGCACATACTTATCGCAATCATTAAGGAGAGTGAGAGCGTTGCGCTCAGACTTTTGAACACGATAGGTGTCAATATCCAGAAGACATACGTTGACCTTCTCATTGCCATGGGCGAGGATAGCAGCGCCTACAAGGAGGATTTTCAGGGCAATAAGCCTAAGAACAAGAAAAATCCTACAGCGACACTTGAACAGTACAGCAGGGATTTGACCAAGCTTGCCGCAGAAGGTAAGCTTGACCCGGTTATCGGCAGGGAGAAAGAGATACAGAGAGTTATTCAGATAACAAGCAGAAGAACCAAGAACAATCCATGTCTTATAGGTGAGCCGGGTGTCGGTAAGACGGCGGTTGTCGAGGGACTTGCGCTCAAGATTGTTGAGGGAGATGTGCCGGAGACTATCGCGGATAAGAGACTTCTCACACTTGATTTGTCCGGAATGGTGGCAGGTTCCAAGTACAGAGGTGAGTTTGAGGAGAGAATTAAGAAGGTTATCGCAGAGGTAAAGGCAGCAGGAAATATACTGCTCTTTATAGATGAGCTTCACACAATCATAGGTGCAGGCGGAGCGGAGGGGGCTATAGATGCCTCCAATATCCTTAAACCGTCACTTGCAAGAGGTGAGGTTCAGATAATCGGAGCTACAACTCTGGAGGAGTACCGCAAGTACATCGAGAAGGATGCGGCACTTGAGAGACGTTTCCAGCCTGTGAATGTAGAGGAACCGTCAGAGGACGAGACGGTTGAGATATTAAAGGGAATAAGACCGGCTTATGAGAAGCATCATGGCGTAAAGATTTCGGATGCGGCACTTGTGGCAGCAGTCAAGATGTCATCGCGATATATCAATGACAGATTTTTGCCGGATAAGGCTATTGACCTTATAGATGAGGCGGCCTCCAAGACAAGGCTTGGCGTGTATTTAAAGCCGGATGCAATCAAGAACCTCGAGGACGAGATTGCGGCAATGGATGCGCAGAAGGAAGCGGCGATTAAGGAAGAGGCTTATGAGAAAGCCGGAGAAATCAAGAAAAAACAGCTTAAGAAGATTGAAAAACTTGATAAACTCAAGGAAAAATGGGACAACGATAAGCATAACAAGCGCATGGTTGTAGGTGAGAATGAGATAGCGGATGTTGTGTCCGACTGGACGAAAATTCCTGTAAAGAAGCTTGCAATGGAGGAGTCTGAGAGACTTATGAATCTTGAAAAGATACTCCATGAGCGTGTTGTCGGACAGGATGAAGCTGTTACTGCGGTAGCAAAGGCAATCAGACGCGGAAGAGTTGGACTTAAGGATCCGAAAAGGCCTATAGGCTCATTCTTGTTCCTTGGACCTACCGGTGTCGGCAAGACTGAGCTTTCAAAGGCACTTGCGGATGCGATGTTCGGCTCAGAGAATGCACTCATAAGAGTAGATATGTCTGAGTACATGGAAAAACACAGTGTATCAAAAATGATTGGTTCACCTCCGGGATATGTTGGCTATGAGGAGGGCGGACAGTTAAGCGAGAAGGTCAGGAGAAATCCGTACTCTGTAATTCTTTTTGATGAGATAGAGAAGGCCCACCCTGATGTGTTTAACATACTTCTTCAGGTGCTTGATGACGGGCATATAACCGATTCTACCGGAAGAAAGGTCGATTTTAAAAATACGGTTATAATTATGACCTCCAATGCGGGCGCACAGAACATCATTTCTCCTAAGAATTTAGGATTCACTTCGGATAACAGCAAGGAGCATAACCACGCTGTTATGAAGGAAAGGGTTATGGAAGAGGTCAAGAGTATATTCAAGCCGGAATTCTTGAACAGAATTGATGAGACGATAGTGTTCCATACACTCACAAAGGAGAATATCGGAAGCATTGTGGATATTCTTTTAGCTTCAATCAATAAGCGTATCAAGGAACAGATGAATATGACAATCAAGCTTGATGAGGCTGCGAGAAATTACATTATCGACAACGGTTATGATGAGAAATACGGCGCAAGACCTTTAAAGAGAGCACTTCAGAGCAAGGTCGAGGATGAGCTTGCAGAAAAGATTCTTGAGGGAACCTTCAAGTCCGGAGATACGGTTCTTGTAGGACTTAGCGATGATAAGCTCACATTTTCAAAATCCAAGTAAAATATAGTGGAAATTTAGGTAGATTTGAGATATAATATTTTAAAAAGTTACAGATTTACGCGAGATTTGTAATAAAAATACTTCGGTTGATACCGAAAGCAGGAGGAGCGGTTATGCCAGTAATTGAGGAATTAATCAAGGTTGAGAAGGATGGCTCAATCAGTTTTGGCAACTACGAGTTGGACACCAAGGCTAAGCTTGACAATTTTGATGTAAACGGAGATATTTATAAGGTAAAGACTTTTAACGAGATTACCAAGCTTGAGGAGAATGGAAATTTTGTATACGAGTCAGTTCCGGGAACAGCGGTTAACGGATTTACTGCAGATGACAGTTCTGTTAAGTTCTTTGTTGAGGGAAATGACGATGCACAGATTACTCTTGGCTTAGAGGCTGATACAGATTATAAGGTACTTGTTGACAGTGTTGTTATCGGAAATATGAAGACCAATATCAGCGGCAAGTTGAGTCTGAGTGTTGAGCTTTCAGGAAGACCGGTTAAGGTAGAAGTAAATAGAATGTAGTATATTTATAGCTATATAAAATGACAGGGTTGGACTATCGCGATGAGTGTGGGACAACCCTGTTTGTTTAAAAATGAGGTGAGTATGGCAAAAGCTAAGAATACAGCTTTTTTTTGTAAAGAATGTGGATATGAATCTTCGAAATGGCTTGGACAGTGTCCGGAATGTAGGCAGTGGAACACCTTCGTTGAGGAGCCTGTTGTGAAGCAGACGGTACAAGGGAATATAAGAGGTATCGCACACCGCGATGTCATGCCGTCCGTCTTGTCCGGAATATCACTTGATGAGGAGGAGAGAACACTCACAGGATATTCAGAGCTTGACAGGGTGCTTGGAGGCGGAATAGTAAGAGGCTCGCTGGTGCTTGTGGGAGGAGATCCCGGAATAGGAAAGTCAACGCTTCTTTTGCAGGTGTGCCGCAATCTTGCAGAGTCGAAGAACGTGTTATACATATCGGGAGAGGAATCATTAAGGCAGATTAAGCTTCGCGCGGACAGAATCGGAGAGTTTTCGGATAAACTGTCGCTGCTCTGTGAGACAAATCTTGATGTGATAGACGATGTGATAAGAAAGACTATGCCGGATGTTGTGATTATAGACTCTATACAGACCATGTTCTGTGAAAACACAGCCTCGGCTCCGGGAAGCGTAAGTCAGGTGAGGGAATCCACGTCAGTGCTCATGCAGCTTGCAAAAGGGCTTAATATATCAATTTTCATTGTCGGACATGTGACCAAGGAGGGAGTTGTCGCAGGACCAAGAATACTTGAACACATGGTTGATACCGTTCTTTATTTTGAAGGAGATAAGAATGCGGCGTATCGCATTCTCAGAGCGGTTAAGAACAGATTCGGTTCCACCAACGAGATAGGTGTTTTTGAGATGCGTGAGACAGGGCTTGCCGAGGTTACGAATCCATCGGAATATATGTTGGATGGCAGACCTGATGGAGCCCCCGGCTCTGTTGTTGCATGTCTTATGGAGGGAACAAGACCTATGCTTGTAGAGATTCAGGCTCTTGTATGCCAATCCAATTTTGGAATGCCGAGAAGAACGGCAGCAGGCGCGGACATAAATAGATTTAATCTTCTCATGGCGGTTCTTGAAAAGAGAATCGGCTTGAGACTGTCGGGCTGTGATGCATATCTTAATATTGCAGGAGGCTTAAGAATATCGGAGCCGGCACTTGACCTGGCGATAGTATATGCTGTATTATCAAGCTATAAAAATATAGCGGTAGACCATAATACGATAGTATTTGGTGAAGTCGGACTTACAGGAGAAATAAGAGCGGTAAGCCACGCTGCTGTCCGAGTTAATGAGGCTGTTAAGCTGGGATTTACAACATGCATTTTACCGGAGGTATGTCTTAAGAATTTAAAAGCTGATGGAAATATAAGATTAGTGGGAATAAAATCAGTGAACGAATTGTTAAATATTGTTGGGTAAAATCATGTAATTTCTTTTTGAGAGAGATTTTATTAACAATTACAAAGCTATAAAGGAGAAGAAAATGGATAATAACGCATTAGTTAATGAGATGAAGAAGGTGGTGTATGACCTTGACGAATCTCAGTTAAAGGTTGAAAAACATGCATTTGATGTAATCAATTCCTCGGATACATCACTTAATCTTGTCCGAGAAGGTATCACAAGCATTGGAGATATTATTGAGCAGATTAACAGACTTAATGAGGTGGTTGAGCGCTCATCAAAGAATATTAAGGAGCTTGAGAATCTCTCCAAGATGATAGAGGGCTTTACACAGGTAATCAGCGGTATTGCCAACAAGACAAACATACTCTCACTCAATGCTTCGATAGAGGCAGCCAGAGCAGGCGATCAGGGAAGAGGATTTTCTGTTGTTGCAGGTGAAGTGCGTAATCTTGCCGCACAGACTGCAAAGTCATCAAGAGAGATAGCCGATACCATCGTAAAAGTACAGGATTTCATTTCAAGTACGGTACAGTCGATGAATCAGATATACGAGAACACTACGAAGCAGCATGAGATGGCTGGTTCAGTCAATGAGCTTCTCAATAAGGTTTTGGACGCAGCACTTGTGGCCAATGATGAATCTAGAGGGATGGAGCATGAGATTGCATATCAGAGAGATATTACCGACAGTGCAAAGAATGTGCTTGATACATATACTGACAAGCAGTAAATAGTACATAGCTGAAGAAAGCATATTTTAATTCCGCCACCGATTAGCGAGGAGCATATAGGTGGCGGAATTTTTATATTTTTTGGTTTATTGCCAAAATCAGAAAATTCAGACAATTTATACAGGAATTGCTTAAAAACTTACTTTTAAATAGTGCTTTACAAATGAAAGATAATATGTTAGTATAAACAAGCCTTGAAAAACAAGGCATTAGCAAGACATCTGGTGAGTGAAAGCAAGCCAGAATGAATTGTAAACAGTTTTTAGAAAAAAGAAAAAATTCTTTAAAAAACTGTTGACAATCTTCCAGAGACATGTTATTATATAACACGTCCTCAACGAGAGGAAATCAGTTAAGATGGTGGCTGCTGATAAAGAAGCTTATCTGCCTGTGCTAGACCAAAAACTTATAACTTGCCTGAGAACGGAATGGTTCAACAAGGTTTTGAAAAAGTTAAAAAAGTTCTTGACAAACAAAACTGATTATGCTAATATAAATAAGCTGTCGCTGATGAGAACGACAAGAACTCACAGAAAGCGACAAGGTTCTTTGATAACTGAACAGTAAAACAACCCTGAAAATTCTAACGGGTTCTTGAAGTGGTTTCTGCTTGAAGAATCTAAGAATATTTCAGAAACGAACATAAACCTTTTTAACAAGGTAAAACGGAGAACGAAAACTTCTTTAGAACAAGAAGCCAGAGTAGTTCTGACGGAATTAAACTTTTTATGAGAGTTTGATCCTGGCTCAGGATGAACGCTGGCGGCGTGCTTAACACATGCA
>JBNMLM010000097.1:0-8191 GCA_050874845.1 Eubacteriales bacterium
ATTATGGAGAGTGGATTTGACGGAATTTTTCTTATAGTGTCCAATCCGGTCGATATTATCACACATTATGTCAAGAAGCTTTCCGGGCTTCCTAAGAATCAGGTCATCGGAACAGGTACTGCCATAGATTCCGCACGTCTTAAGACATTTATCGGAGAGCTTGTAAAGGTTGACCCGCGAAGTGTCCATGCATATTCGATGGGTGAGCATGGCGATTCACAGATGGTTCCATGGTCCGTTGTGACGGTTGCCGGAAAGCCATTTTATGATGTAATTGCCGACAACAAGAGTCTTGTGGGCGATGTTGACCTTGATGAGCTTGTTCATAAAACAACAAGAGAGGGCTGGGAGATTCTTGAGCGCAAGGGCACAACATATTACGGAATTGCTACGGCGGCAGTTGCCATTATAAAGGCAATTATGAATGATGAGAACAAGATTATACCGGTATCCACATATCTTGAAGGTGAATATGGCGAGACGGATGTGTATGCGGGAGTGCCTACGGTTCTTAACAGACATGGAGCTTATGATGTTCTTGAGATTCACATGTCCCCTAGCGAGCTTGCAAGATTCAAGGATTCTGCAAGGGTTATAAGAGAATATACCAATAAAATTATGGAGTATTAAGATGGCAAAGCTGTATTTTAAATATGGTGCTATGGGCAGTTCTAAGACTGCAAACGCGCTTATCACGAAGTTCAACTATGAAGAGAGGGGCATGAAGGTATGGCTTCTAAAGCCTGCCACGGATGACCGTGATGGACAGGATATCATAAAGAGCCGTATTGGGCTTGCGTGCAGGTGTTTCGTGGTAATGCCGGACACCGACATAGTGGAAGAGTATGAGAAGGAAGCGGAGTATGACGCAGTTATAGTCGATGAGGCTCAATTTCTCACACCGAAACAGATTGATGAGCTCAGATTCATAGTTGACAATAAGGGTGTACCTGTCCTGTGTTTTGGACTGAGGACGGACTTCCTCACGCACGTATTTCCGGGCAGCCTGAGACTTCTTGAGATCGCGGACTCCATAAGTGAGATTAAGACAATCTGCCGTTGCGGCTCCAAGGCTACAGTCAATGCCAGAATCGATGAGAACGGCAATGTAATAACGGACGGAGAGCAGGTGCTCATCGGCGGAAATGACAGATATGAGGCGATGTGCTACTCCTGTTACATGAAGAAAATTAAGGGAAATTATGTAGAAACACCCACAAGGCAATGAAAAGCAAGCCAAAAGAGCTTGCTAGTGGGTATAGAGAGAAGAAATAAGCAAAAAATACCCACAAAGCAATGAAAAACAAGCCAAAAGAGCTTGCGCAGTGGACATAGAATTAAAAAAGAGGAGAAAAAAACAATGGATATCAAGGAAATTCTTGCAAAGGTTGACCACACAGTATTAGGACAGACAGCTACATGGGCTGATATTAAGGGACTCTGTGATGATGGAATGAAGTATGAGACAGCTTCGGTATGTATTCCGCCAAGCTATGTAAAGCAGGCAGCAGAGTATATTAAGAGCGTTAACGGAAGGCTTAAGGTATGTACAGTAATAGGTTTCCCTAATGGATATAATACAACCGCTGTAAAGTGCTTTGAGACTAAGACTGCGGTTGAAGAGGGCGCTGATGAGATAGATATGGTCATAAATATAGGCTGGGTTAAGGATGGTCTGTATGATAAGGTTTTAGACGAGATTAAGCAGATTAAGGCGGCATGCAACGGAAAGCTTTTGAAGGTGATTATCGAGACATGCCTTCTCACAGATGAGGAGAAGATTAAGCTCTGCAAGGTTGTCTCTGAGTCCGGCGCGGATTATATCAAGACATCGACAGGCTTTTCAAAGGCGGGAGCTACATTTGAGGATGTAAAGCTCATGGTTGACAATGTCGACGGCATTCTTGTAAAGGCGGCGGGTGGCATAAGCTCAATCGCAGATGCGGAGAAATTCATCGAACTTGGTGCTTCAAGACTTGGAACAAGCAGGATTGTCAAGATTGTAAAGGCTGAGAATGTAGAGGGAAACACATACTAGTTTTTGGAAAGGGTGCTATAGATGACAGAGGAAGAATATTTACAATTAATAGAGGGCAAGCTTGAGGCTGCGATAGAAAACATCAAGAATGAAATGAAGCTAAATGACAAGGATATTGCACAGCTTCAGGAGTTATACTGGGAGAATAACAGTGATTTTGATGAGTATGGTTATGAGGAGTATGAGAACAGACAGCAGATGTTCAATCACGCCAACTTCAGAAGCAGAAATATGAAAACTCTTCACATGTACAAGAGAATGCAGGATTCGCCGTATTTTGCAAGGGTGGATTTTCTCTTTGATGGGGATGATGAGCCGGAGCACTGTTACATCGGAATAGGAAATTTTGCTGAGGGAAAGGGCTCAATGCCTCTCATATATGACTGGCGTGCGCCGATTTCCAGTCTTTTCTATGACTATGACGCTGGAAGAGCCTCCTATGAGGCTCCGGGTGGAATGGTTGAGGGGGAGATTGTAAAAAAATACCAGTACAAGATTAAGAAGGGCAAGCTCCTCTACGCGGTTGAGAGTGATATCAAGATTGATGACGATATTTTAAAACAGGTATTGTCCATGAACGCAGATGCCAGACTTAAGAGTATCGTCAGTACAATACAGAAGGAGCAGAATTCAATCATAAGGAACGAGAAGGATAAGATTCTCATTGTGCAGGGTGGCGCAGGTTCAGGCAAGACATCAGTTGCACTTCACAGAATCGCGTATCTGCTCTACCGCCACCGCAATGACCTTACCGCCTCACAGATACTTATTTTGTCACCGAATGATGTGTTCTCAGATTATATCTCACACATACTTCCGGAGCTTGGTGAGGAAAATATCAGTGAAATGACATTCGATGATTTTGCCGCAAAGGAGCTTTCGGATACATGCAGAATCGAAAGACATTACGATTTCCTTGAGGATGTGCTCACACATGAGGACAGCGATACACAGTACGCTAAGGCGCGCCAGGAGAAGCTTGCTGCGCACTCATCAAAGGAGTTTGCTGAGGCGATAAACGGCTTTGTATTCTCACTTGAGTATGACCTTATGAATTTTAAGGATATCAAGTACAAGAAGCTTGAGAAGGACGCCGACAGCATTGCCGATTTGTTTTACAATAAGCTGCCGGATATCCCACTGTTTAAGAGGATGGATGCTGTCCGCGAGTATATCGTGGATGAATACGCGACCCTTACAGGACACGAGTTTGACGATATAGAGTCGGCTATCGTAAAAGACAAGTTCGATGCGCTCTACAGGACAAGGGATATTTTTACAATCTACAATGAGTTCCTTGAAAGCATAGGTGAGGAGCCTATCGCTGTCGCGGAGGGACAGCCGAAGAAGGCAGGCTATGAGGATGTGTACGCCATGCTTTATCTTAAATATCTGCTGTACGGTGCCGGATATGAGCAGCAGATTAAGCACCTTCTTGTTGATGAAATGCAGGATTATTCCTACATTCAGTATTGTATTATAGGCTGGGTATTCAAATGTCCTATGACTATTTTAGGTGACAAGGAGCAGTCGGTCGATTCCGAAAAATCGGATGTGCTTAATTTCCTCCCGGAGATTCTTGGAAAGGATTCTAAGCGCATTGTGCTCAACAAGAGCTACCGTTCGACCGTGGAGATAACCGACTATGCGGCGCAGATTGCCGGAATAAAGGGAATCGACGGTATCGACAGGCATGGAAACAGACCTGAAAAGTATATGTACAGCACCGAGAACGAGATGTACGCGGCAATCGGCGGCAGAATCAGCGATGAGTTATCCGCAGGTGAGCATGAAACGATAGCTGTTCTGTGCAAAACTCAGGCGGAAGCGGAGTACGTTGGGGATAAGATTCTTGAAAACATTCGTGAGACGGAGGACGATGAGGAGAGCTTCAAGGTGACAGTGCTCAACAAGAACACGGACCGCTTCAAGACAGGTGTTGTCGTGGCACCATACTACCTTGCAAAGGGTCTTGAGTTCGACAGTGTGCATATCGTGAACGCCGATAAGGCTCATTACCATTCCGATTATCATAGACAGCTTTTGTATATCGGGGCGACGAGAGCGCTGCATGCGCTGGATTTCTATGGAGTTGGGGATGAGTGTGAGTTGTTGCCGTAAAATAGAAGAATAAGTGAATATGCAGAGATACTGTTGCAGAAATATCCGGAATTGAAAGACAATTATACTTATAAAAAGGATTTCTATACTGATTTAGTTTCTTATTTGGACCATGGCTTTATGATTATGCAACCATGTAATCCGTATTTGGGAAATATGAGAATACAAAGACAAAAAGGGTGCTTATATGTTTGTAGTGTGAAATTTGAAACTCCGATTGATAAAATGAGAATAAGTGTTAATGCGGGGGGTAATATATTATGCCCACATGAGCCGGAAGCTCCTAAAGAATTGGACGGAGGTAAATTTTTGGTAAAGGTGGTCATTCCTGCAAGATTAAAAATGTGATAGTGAAACAATTGGAAGAAAAGGGAATTACAAAAGAAGCTTTGTTACCCATGTGATGTAAAGAGGCACTTATTTAATATAGAAGGATGGTGAGAACTATGGACATAAAGCAGCTAATCGGTGAAACTACAGATTACGATAAAAAGGCTGCACTTGAGACAAAGAAACCTAAAAGCTGGTGCAAGAGTATAAGTGCATTTGCAAATTGTTATGGTGGTAAGCTGGTATTTGGTGTGGCAAACGATGATGCGTTGGTTGGTCTTTCGGATGCTGAAGGTGATGCAGAGAAAATTAGTGAAATAATTAAAACACACCTTAATCCAATACCAGAGTTTAAGCTTTCATTTGAAAAAGATAATGACAAGACATTCGTTATTGTAGAAGTTATGAAAGGACAGCAGACACCATACTATTATGAAGGCGATGGACAGCTTATTGCGTTTATGCGTATAGGAAATGAAAGTGTTCCAGCAACACCTTCACAGTTAAGAGAGTTGGTACTTCGCGGAAGTGGTGAAAGTTATGATAGTCTGAAGTCAAGATATGATTTTAGCAATATGTCTTTCACAAAATTAAAATCGGTGTATAAGCAAAGAACAGGGAATGCATTTGAAGATACAGATTATGAATCTTTTGGTTTGATTGATGAGAAAGGAAATCTGACAAATGCAGGAGCACTTTTGGCAGATGAATCTCCAGTTCGTCATTCCAGATTATTTTGTACAAGATGGAATGGACTTACGAAGGCATCTGGAATCGTAGATGCACTTGATGATAAGGAATATACGGGAAGTCTTGTCACACTATTACAGGCAGGAACGGATTTTGTCAGAAATAATTCCAAGAAAGCATGGCGTAAGGTAGGTGATGGCAGAATTGAAATGCCGGATTATCCGGATCGTGCAGTACTGGAAGGTGCAGTAAATGCATTGATTCATAGAAATTATATGGAGATAGGCAGTGAAGTCCATATAGATATGTTTGATGACAGAATCGAAATATATTCACCGGGTGGAATGGTAAGCGGAATATCCTTAGAGGGAAAAGATTTATTGAAAATCCCATCAAAGCGAAGAAATCCGATATTAGCTGATATATTCAGCCGCTTGAAATACATGGAGCGTAGAGGTAGTGGATTTAAGAAAATATTGGCAGAATACGAGGGTCAGGTTGAATTTGATGTGACTAAGATGCCAGTTTTTGAGGCAGATAATGATGATTTTACTTTGACTTTGTATAATCTGAATTATGGTTCTAGTTATGTAGCACAGTCAAATGAAAATGTCATAGAAAATGTCATAGAAAATGTCATAGAAATTTCGGAAGAAAAAATTAAGATATTAATGCCAGAATATTCTAAGAAAAAGCTTGCTAAAGCATGTGAGATTTTGAAAATGATTTCGGAAAATGCGAATATTTCTATAGATGAATTAAGAATAGCCTTAGATGTCACAGATAGAACAATTGCTAGATATATATCAGAATTAAAGGATAAAGGTATCATAGAACGAAAAGGTCCGGATAATGGTGGAGAGTGGAAAATTAAGTAATTAAATGACAGTAAATATGGCACTCAATGTGACACCACAAATTTTCACTCAAGGAAATTTTGAAGTTAGTCTCAACGAAGTCTCACGAGATTTGAGACTAAGTGAGACTGAGGAGGTTCAAAATCATGGACATAAGCAAAAAGGATTGGAAATTATTTCGAGAAAGATTATCAGGCTGGCAGGAAAATTATATGGAAAGTCTTGTTAAAGAGTATGCGAATTTTCTGAATGATGATGAAAAGTCTGCATCAGAGAAATTCTGGGAACTTGAAAAACGGATAAAAGAAGATAAGCGTCATTTGGGAGTTATCATGGAGCTGAAAAAATCAGAGGTAATATGGGATATTGTTCGTCTTATTAGATTGAAAGTAATTGTATATGATGATTTATCAGACTTTAGTGATGAATTACAGCTGGAAGTGAAAAGAATACTTGAGATGAGCAGGTGATACATATGGAGATTGGTGCAACAAAAGCAGTTCAAAATAGACTAACAACCAAAATTGAAGAAAGTAAAGGGGCTTCACTTGTGTTCTGCTGGGACACACATTTGACGAAAATAAAAGGAAGAAATGTATTGTTTATCGTAAATGTCAGTAATCGTTATACAATAGCAATGACAGATATTGAACCAAGAAACTGGAATTATTATGCAATGTATATCAGCCGTGTGATTCATGGCGTGATGCAGGAAATGGGATATTCCGAGGATCAGATAAGGCAGTATTTTAAAATGTCAGGTGATACAACTGTAACCAAAACTCATGGTAGGAAATCGGTTGGTGGCATTAACAGAATGGTAATGGATGCACAATATTTTAGTAAAAAGCTGGAGAAAGAAGCAAAGTATCAATGGGAACTTAGTGAGTATCTAAACAGAGATATTTGCCAGCCTGAGGAATTTGATGCATATGGATATCCGAGTGAACTTTTTAAATTAGACATGGAACGATTAGGAATTACTGCTAAGAGAAAGTCTGCAAAGATAATCGATTTCAGTCAGTATATAGAAAGCAATCGTGGTACTAACCACTAGTACAATGGATTAGATGAGACGATAATTTATAATTAGAACAATAGCTTTGGTTTATTAGGAAATAGATAAAATGTATGAGAGGAACGCATTAAATAATTTTAAAGATGTACTGGGGAAATACTGTGCAATTAATCAGTTTATTGAATTGTCAAAAAGGTGTTTCGTGGCTGAACATCAAAAGGAAATACAGAAAAGAGATATGTTTGTGAAATTAGCAACTGAATATAGTACATAACAGGTGGCAGAAAAGCCGTCAAGAAAAAATCAAAAGTATTTTCGTAAGAAAATCTCCTAACCACATTTTAACAAATGCAGTTAGGAGATAGAAAATCCGGAAAGTCAAGAGCCTTCAACAATTTATTATTCCGTCCATATACATTCCTTCCTATAATACATTGCGACATGCGCATTGTGCCAGTCGCCCGGGTCATCGGTTATGTCGGAGTGGAATATCGGTGCAGGGCGTTTCGACAGGGCGGGAACAGTCACGAACTGTTCGTCATCGCCTGTGCTTCTTAAGTATTCATCGCGCGCAGTTAGTTCGCAGTCATAGGTCTTGGCGTCGCCGTTTATGAGTGAGAGTGTTGCGGCGGCGGACAGAGGGAGATTGCTGAAGCCTGCGTCACCGCTCTTATATTCCGTCTCACCGACCTCTATACAGCCTATGCAGGCGATTACAAAGGCACAGAGACTTATGGCAAGCGCGAGAAGAGCATTTTTGCGGCTTGCCTTTATTTTTTCCAAAAAACCGTCAACAACATTCTCAAAGATTATATACGCTCTATTTGTTTCATATTTGTTACTAATCCACCCCAGAAAATAGATAAGATTAAAAGCGATTAGCGTATAAGCTGCAAAAAATATTATATTCATCATTCTGTACGGCATGCGCAGCCCCTGTGCGTAGAATACGGGAGTTCCCATTGAGCAGTATAGGCCGAAGGTGAACACCGCGACGAGAAGCGGATATCTGTAGGTGAAGCCGCTGCGCTTTGCTATGCGGTAAAATACCGGAATCATACATATAAAAAAAATCAGGCATGGGGCATTTAATACCTTGGCGATACTGTAACCGCCGAACGCAAAGGTGTAGACAAA
>JBNMLM010000098.1:0-8175 GCA_050874845.1 Eubacteriales bacterium
ATATGACATGTATTTCATACAGAGGGAGAAGTGTTTTATCTAAATGAGGGGCAGCTTGAGTTCAATAAGGGCGGTATATGTACCCTTGACACATATTTTAACGGTATATCCATTGACAAATGGAAGAAGTATACTAATGTTGGTAAAATCACTGCTAATATTCGCCTTGCGGGGCGTTTTAAGGTGTGGACGGGATATGCATACAGAGTATCACCTACAGATATAAGACGAATTATCACATACAGAACAGTGATTGAGTCGGACGGCAACACGGAGCTTATCATACCTTTTGAGGATGGCAAGGGTATGCTCTACATGCAGTTTGAGGCGTTAAGTGATACGGGTGTGTTCTATGGCGGAACCTACAATACAGATGTACAGGTTGAGCGCGATGTCAAGATTGGCATAGGTATATGTACTTTTAGGAGAGAGCCGTTTGTTGAGAAGAATATTCAGATACTCAACAGAGCCGTCTTTGAAAATGAGTCGTCAATTCTAAACGGACATCTGGAGGTGTTCATATCCGACAACGGAAAGACGCTTGATATAGACAAACTTTCCAATAAAAATATTCATATATTTAAAAATAAGAACACCGGAGGTGCCGGTGGTTTTACGAGAACCCTTATAGAAATGTGGTCAAATAATAAGGAATATAAGCTCACACATGCACTTTTAATGGATGACGACATTCTTCTTGATGTAGGGGCATTAGAGAGAACCTACAGAATATTGTCCATTGTGAAGGATGAGTATATTGATACATTTATCGGTGGAGCCATGCTCAGAAATGACAATCAGGATGTGCAGGAGGAGGCAGGTGCAAGCTGGAATGCAGGAAAGCTTATATCATATAAGAAGGGAATAAAGCTTGACAAGACGGAGCCTTGTATTTATAACGAGAGTGAGGAACGATATGAGTTCAATGCGTGGTGGTACTGTTGCTTTCCTATGAATGTGGTTAATGATAAAAATCTCCCACTTCCTATATTCATAAGAGGGGATGACCTTGAGTATGGTCTCAGAAATATGAGGAACCTTATTCTCATGAACGGTATCTGTGTATGGCATGAGCCGTTTGAGAATAAGTATTCATCATTTCTGAACTATTATATTACAAGAAATATGTTTATAGACAACGCATTTCATTTTCCAAACTATGGTGCAGCTGATGCAGTAAAAGATTTTACGTTTCTTGCGCTTAGGGAGATTCTTCTTTACAGATATAAAAATGCAAGACTTTTAATGCGCGGAGTTGAGGATTTCCTAAAAGGAGTTGATTTTTTCCTCACAACTGATGGTGAGAAGCTTCACAAGGAGATTATGGCAGGCGGCTATAAGATGGAGGAACCGGAGAAGCTTGGACGCAAGGCTTATCTTAGGGATTATGAGGAGACACTGCTTAAGGATGACAGCCGTCTCCACAAGGTGGTAAGAGCACTCAATATGAATGGACACTGGGCACCGGTGAAGAGACATTCAGTCACTGTGTCAATGTCGCAAGTGAATACTTCTAACAACTATCGTGCACGCGAAGTTATCAATTATGATGTTATTTCGGGCAAGATTTTTGTGACCGAAAAGGATAATAAGGAGATGTTTTCATGCCTTATGAAGCTGATTGGTCTGAGAATAAAGCTTAGATTTAAATACAATAAGGCAAAGAATGATTTTGTTTCAAGGGGAGATGAGTTGAAATCGCTTGATTTTTGGAAAAAATATCTTGAGCTTAATTGATTGGGGTACGTAGGACTTGAAAAATGGAGGAACACAATGAAAAAGAAACTATTGGCGGTTGGCTGTGTGCTGTTAGCGACGGCTTTGGCTGTGCCTACACACATATTACCTAATATTGTACATGCAGAGGAAGCGACAACTCAGGATTTGTATTATGAGGATGTTGAGAAATTTCCGGAGAGCTACAAGGATGCGCTGTACGAATTAAAAAAGGCACATCCGAACTGGACATTTGAGGTATTTGATACAGGGCTTGAATGGAGTACTGTAATGGACAATGAGATGGATCCACCAAGCAGAAGTCTTGTTCCGTCTTATTTTTCAAGTGAGTTTGTGGGTGAGACCTATGGTGATGGGTGGTCATGCGCCACAGCAGCGGCGGTTGAGTACTATATGGATCCTAGAAACTGGCTCACGGAGAACTATATATTTCAGTTTGAGAAATTGACATACAATGCAGCTACACAAGGTATTGCTACTGTGCAGAAAGTGCTTGCCAACAGCTTTATGTCGGGATTTATTGAAGGATATGAGAGCTTTGGTCTTACATACGCGCAGGCTTTCCGTGATATTGGAGAGCTCTATGGGGTCAATCCAGTCCACCTTGCATCCCGTGTATATCAGGAGCAGGGCGTGAGCGGTAGTTCAGAGCTTATATCAGGGGTATATGCCGGATATGAAGGATATTATAATTATTATAATATTCAGGCTACCGGAAGCGACCATGAGACTATCGTGAAAAATGGTCTGGAGGAGGCAAAGGCTGAGGGGTGGAACAGTAGATATGCAGCTCTTCTTGGAGGTTCAAAAAAGCTTGCTGACAGATATATATTGAGAGGACAGGACACACTGTACCTTCAAAAGTTTGACGTGGACGGGTCTTATGATGGAAGATACTGGCATCAGTATATGCAAAATCTGTGCGCACCTTCCAACGAGGGAAGAAGAATAAAACTTGCTTATGAGAAGGCAGGAATGCTCGATGAGGCATTCACATTTAAAATTCCCGTGTACAACAATATGCCGGGTGCATATAAGGCAGAACATGTTCTTGCGGAGGGCGAATATGTAATCAGTATGCAGGGTGATGACAATCTTGTATTTGACATTGAGTGGGCGAGTCAGGATAATGGTGCGAATTTATCACTATATTCACCGGACTTTAATACTAACCAGAGGTGGTATCTCAAGCCGGTTGAGGGTGGATATTACAAGATAATTTCTGTCAATTCTGGAAAGCCTCTCTACTTAGAATCAGGTTCAAAGGTGGAGGGAGCTAACATAGTTCAGTGGGATGACAGTGATAGTGACAGCCAAAAGTGGGCTATAATTGCACAGGATGACGGCTCATACAATATAATATCCAAGGCGGCAGGAAGATATGTGTCAACACTCAGCTTAAGTCCACAGATAGGAATGAATGTATGTACGGCGAGAAAGACAGCTGAGTATGCACAGAATTTTGTGTTTACAAAAGTATACACAGTGCAGGATGGTGTTGATATAGAGCCTGGAACCTACAAGATAAGCACCTCATCAAACAGCACGCTTGTTATTGATATGCCTTACAGTGACACTAACAATGGAATTTGCATTGAACTGCATCAGGACAATGCTGGTAATAATCAGAGATACAATATAACCCATACATCGGATGGCTACTATATGATTGAGTGTGTTGCAACAGGAAAATATCTGACTGTAGAATATGCCAGTGGATTGAGCGGTTCTAGAATTTGTCAGTGGGAGTACAACAATGGTGACAATCAGAAATGGATTATAATAAAAAATGATGATGGCACTTACACTATTGTGTCTAAATCTAATGGACATGCATGGGATATAAGCGGTGGTGTATCCACAGATGCGTCGAAAATTATAACCAACAGAATTCACTTTGGTCAGAGTCAGAGATATGTACTTGAGAAAGTAGACACAAGTTCGGCTGACTGGGATGATGATGGAAGAAATTTATTTGAGGATGGTTGGCATAAGGTAAACGGTGTTGCCTATTGGTATGAGAATGGCGTGCGTCAGGGTTATGATGCACAAAACCCTGATTATCGAGGCAAGGAAATTTATGACCCATCGAGCGATGCGTGGTACTGGCTTGACAATGTGCAGAACGGGGCAGTCGCAAAGAGCAAGGATGTATATCAGGAGTCTGATGCCGGTGCTTGGGGAGAGAGCACACGAGAGGATGGAAGTACTTACGGCAAGTGGGTTCGCTATGATGCAGATGGACACATGGTTAAGGGATGGCATACAAACGATGCCGGAACATACTATTTTGACCTTATATTTGGAACAATGGCAAAGGGAGAGGTGGTTATTGATGGAGTGAGCTATTACTTTGATGTCAATACCGGAATACTTCAGTAAAAGTGTCAAATAGTGACATAGAAAACAGCAGTCTGTAAGCGAGAGAAATTGGTAAATAAGTGTAAGCGATTTTATGGAATGGAAGGGAAAGAGAATGAAACCAATTCTTTATATAGTAATCCCTTGTTATAACGAGGAAAAGGTGCTTCCGATAACGAGTGGAATGTTTCTCGACAAGGTTAATGAACTTATAAAGCTTGATAAAATCAGCGAGGAAAGCAGAATTATGTTTGTCAATGATGGAAGCAAGGACAATACATGGAATATAATATGTGACCTTGCAAAGCAGGATAGTAAGTTCATGGGTATATCACAGAGCAGGAATAGGGGGCATCAAAATGCTGTCCTTGCAGGACTTATGGAGGCAAAGGACAAGTGTGATATCACTATATCGATAGACTGCGACGGTCAGGATGACATCAATGCCATGAACAAGATGGTTGACGAATATCTTGACGGAAGTGAAATTGTGTATGGAGTCAGGAGTAAGCGCGATACGGATACATTCTTTAAGAGATTTACAGCGGAAGGGTTTTATAAGCTTTTAAACTGGATGGGCGCTGAAGTAGTGTTTAACCATGCAGACTACAGACTTGTATCAAGCCGTGTGCTCCAGGAATTTGCTAACTATAAGGAGGTAAATATATTTCTGAGAGGAATGTTTCCGCTTGTAGGATTTAAAAGTACGTCAGTATATTATGAAAGACATGAGAGGATTGCAGGCAGCAGCCACTATCCTCTCGGTAAGATGCTGGCGCTCGCATTTGATGGAATAACAAGTCTCAGCGTTAAGCCTATAAGAATGATAACGACATTTGGACTTTTTATATCAATGTTGAGTTTTATAGGTGTTATATGGTCTGTTATTATACAACTCACAGGACATGCCGTGGCGGGCTGGGCTAGTATGACAAGTATTATATGTTTTATAGGCGGAATACAGCTTATATGTCTTGGTGTTATCGGAGAATATATAGGTAAGATATACATGGAAGTTAAGGCACGTCCAAGATATATTATCAGTGAGAGGACGGATGAAAAAAAAGAGGGGAATAAATAGTTTATGAAGAAATTTTTTTCAAAACATGGACTTAGAATACTGTTTACGATATTAGTGGTATATGGCCTGTTTACATCATTGATTTTATATAAGATTACCATAAAAAAGGAACCGGTAAAGAACATGGTAATGATTCCTACAAGACAGGTTGTACTTGGTGAACAGATAAAAGACCTTGAGATTAAGGAAATACCCGATAAGAGTAGAATTGAACTGCTTGACACAGACTATGAGAGTATTTTAGATATGTATGGTATGCCATCACTTACAAGAATGGACACTGCCGATGCAGAAGAGCTTGTTGACAATCTTCTGATAATGAAAAGAGTGCGAAATCTTGGTTATGAGGAGAGTGATTTTCTTACACCAGAGAAGTCATACAAGCTTATTTATACGGATGTCGCAGATTACATGGATAACCGCGATTACAGCAACTATTATGAGTTTGATGGGAGCAAGATATCTGAGCTTAACAATTTTATGAAAAACAAGAAAAATGCATATATTAAGCTCACATCATTGTCGATGGATTGGGATGAGACACTTATTCCTGTATCAAATGTGACGATTGATGCGGCGGGTGTCGTATTTACGATGACGAAGGAGCTTGACAAGGCTGTTCATATTGTGGAGCTTGAGAATGTTGCACTGAAAAACTTTACGCTTGAACAGGAAAATATGTATAATTGGGGAATATTTGTTGTGCGTTCAACAGGTATTTCTATTGAGGATACAGTTCTTAACAATGCAAAATACAAGGCACTTGTTGTGCTTGGCCAGAACAAATACCTTGATATAAGCAGATGTTCAATTGACAACAGTGGAAATGGAAGTGTTATTCTAAACGGTGACATATCAAGAGTTATATTTGAGGATAACACAATAACCAACACGCAGGGAACACCGAACTTCTCGGCTGCTGTGGTTATAACAAGCATACCAATTCCCGATTATGATACGGCATATAACCCTTATGTCGAGGAGCCAATCTGTGATAGGTACGACTCACCTCACGATATGGTTCTTTTGAGCAATTATATTTACAAGAGCAATTCATCAGGATTTTATTCAGATGGTTCATATTGCAACTACTTTATAGACAATACACTTTACCTGAATGATAAGGAGGGTATGTGCCTTGATGCAGGTTCATTCGGCAACTATGTGTCAGGAAATACCATAAAACAGAATGGTGGAAGAAGAAGACAGACACTTGCTGACCTTGAAAATGATTTCGTTCAGGATTTTGGAACACTCTCGGATGGCAGTTCCCCTGCAAAGCTTCCGGGATTGTCGATTGATAATTCAGCGTATAATATTGTAATGAACAACTATATATGCGATAATTATGGAAGTGGTGTTAAGATGGTGCGTGTCGGTGTGAGAAATATCATCTCCGATAATATAATTGCCAACAATAACCGCGGACAGAGCGAGCAGTTCCACTTCTTTGGAGTTGAGTTAGGTTACGCTGCAAAGCCGGACTATGAGACGGTAATGCTTGACTTTGCTGCATGTTATGAGAATATAATCTGCAGAAATATTATAACAGGTGAGCATTATGCCGGAATATTTATTGCAGAGGAGTGCTACATCAATGATTTTTACGACAATGTGATTATGGATGCAGTGTTCTGGTCGATGGAGAGCCTGTCGGAAAGGTTCAATGCTACATCAAATAATATGTCAGATATAAGCAGCAGAGGTATCGACTTGTCGAATACCAATAATGGAGTTATGGTATACCCTGCTGAATATATACAAGAATAACAAATGGAGGAATAGGAGGAGATAGGAATGTTCAAAAACAAATTTAGCAGTAAATTTAGACGCTTTATGCGGGCTGGATTAACAACAGCTGCTGTAGCTACAATGGTAGTATCAGGTACAATTACTGCTCAGGCTCAGGAGGAGCAGTATCCGGATGAACTTTTGCTGGGAATATTTTTTAACAGTGAGGAGGATATGACGGATACATTGTATGTTTCCTTTGATGGTATGACATTTAAAAAAATAGGCGAGGCATACACTGACCATGCACCGAATGACTTAGCTGATTATTGGTGTACGGAGAGCCCACATCTTTCACCAAGGGCAGACAGAGTTGGAGAGGATACATGGTATGTAGGCTGTGTACATGATCCTGGTCTTATATACAAGGACGGATATTTTTGGACTGTAACAGGCTATGATCAGAAGATTAACGGAGAACAGAGATTTACTCCAATGCTTGGATATTCCAAGGACCTTGTAAATTGGAGTTTCCCTAATTGTGGAAGTGCTGAGAATATTAAGCCTGTAGGCAAATTGCCTTTTGCAGCTGATGGAACAAGAACAAATACAGAGTTCGATTCAGGAAGTCCGGATATAATGCTTGATGATGATGGAACCGTATGGATGGTTGTAACCATGGGTTACTATGCACAGTGGCATGGAGAGCACGCTACACTTGATAAGGAGAGCTGTTATCTTGTAAAAGTTGATGGACTTACTCCTGGTTGTGATGTTCCTGATACAAGAGACAATAAGGGTAAATCACCTATTGTAACATACAGTGATGCGGTACCGATTAATCTTCCAGATGACTGTGACAACAGAATTGATGGTTCTCTCTATAAGGAAAATGGGAAATATTACCTTGCTATAAAGAGAGAAGGTGTAACTTGTGAAATCTGGAGTATAGATGAGCTCAGTCTTGAGAGCGTACAAAATCCGGATAATTGGACACTCGTTAACAGCGACGTTGTAACTAACTATGAGGGACCATGTATGACAAAGTATAATGGTGTATATTACTATTATACAGATAAGCTTGGTCTTGTAGATGGAGTTACAGGTATTAATGTTGCGCGTTCAGAAGGATTATCGGATCCTTGGACAGAAAATCAGCCGATTGTAGCCATTGATGTGAATGGTAATTCAATTCCTACCAGACATGGTTCAGTGAGGACAATTACAGATAAAAATGCAATCAAACTTATTATGGAGCGTTATAA
>JBNMLM010000099.1:0-8136 GCA_050874845.1 Eubacteriales bacterium
TGGGACACCGGGGTCTGACACCTGTCCCACAGAATTATATTATAACTTTGAGGGGAAGATACGGATTGCTGGATACTTATGAAAATTACATTGGCAGTTTGATTCAAGGTGAGAGATTAAGGCGCGGGCTGAAGATAACGGAAGTATGCGGCGGAATATGCAGCATAGGAGCCTATGCGAAGCTTGAAGCCGGGGAGTATGCGGGCGGCATACATGTACTCAGGGCGATTTGCCAGCGCCTTGGAATAAATCAGGAGAGGTGCGGCACTTATTTTTCACAGGCGGAGTATGATGAGATGCTGGACAGACTGTACATTCTTGAGGATATCAGGGCTGGCAGGATGGATGAGGCAGATAAAAGGCTTGCGAAGTATAAGGATAAGTACAAGGATATTCAGCTCAACAGGCAGTTCATTTCCTTTATGCAGGGACGCCTTCTGGAGCTTGAGGGAAATGTGGCTGAGGCGTTAAATAAATACGATGAGGCAATCCGCTATACCGTGCCGGAATATTGCTGTCTTGAACGGATTTCATGCATTACGATTTATGAGGCATTTATGATGTTAGATGCTGCCAGACTTAGTGCGGAGCTTGGCGATAAAGGGAAAGCCTGCAGGCTGTACATGCTTCTGTTAAAATACTGTGACAGTACGAAGGTTGAAAAATGGAACCTTGTATGTGTGTACCCTAAGACAGTATGCGAATTGACGGCTATTGTCGGGATTGACAATATGGATAGTGATGAGAGGCAGGTATTTTTAGCGCATTTTATGTCGGCGCTTGATGTTCTGAGGTCGACATCCAGATTTTATTATATCAGACCGGTTCTGGCCAATATAATCAGTTTAAAACAGAGAACAAATGCCACAGATATTGAAGGCTACAGAGAGTTATTGAACGCGGTAAACAGGCTGTCAAAGCTGTATAACCATGACAGCGAACTGTTTGAATGGTATCCCTACTACGTTGACTGTGGATTCCGGTGTGTCAATGAGCTTATAAATGAGCGCAGATGTATGTATGGAATGTCCATCGAGGAGTTGGCCGGAACGATTAAGAGTCCGCGGAATATACAGAGAATTGTCAAAGGGCAGATTTCGCCGAGCTATAATACGCAAAAGGAGATTCTGGACAAGCTGGGGTTAAAGGGGATTCTCAGAAGCGATATTATTGTAGCCGATAACATGGAAATGCATAAATTATGGGAAAAGATATCTGAGTATGTTTCTGCGCGCGATTTTGACAACGCGGAGACTGCGTATGAACAGTTAAAGCTCAGTCTCACGAAGGAAGAGATAAATCAAAAGGCGTTAGCATATATGCGGATAAAGCTTGACCTTAATGAAAATAAGATAGATTTGCAGACAGCGGCAACGCGGCTCATTGAGCTGTTACCATTTGCTCCGGAGGATGTAAAGAAATACAATCAATTTCTAAAGCTTGAGGAAATGATTTTGTGCGATTATCTATACTGGAAAAAGGACATTCCCATAGCTGAATGGAATGAACTGTTTGATGAAATTCTGGGTAAATATGAGTGTGATGAGCTTACGAAGAAGAGATTTGCCGTTTTTTATGAGGGTATCTGCATAATAGGCGCCAACTATCTGGGGGACAGAGGTGAATATGATAAATCGGACCGGATAGCTTTAAAGGCGATAGAGCTGGACATGGAATGTGAGCGCATGAGTGTCCTGCCGTCCCTGCTGTATAATATGGCATGGAATAAACAGGAGCAGGGACAGGTCACAGCTAGGGAAATACAGCTATGTCAATGTGCCTATGTGCTGGCAAAGCATGCCAAGGATGATAGAAGAGTTACCTTATATGAGAACTGGTTAAAAAGAAATAAAAATTGATTTGATTATAGTATAATTGACAAATAATATCTGCTTGAAGGAGTTAAGGATAATATTGTGTGATACCTACGAAAATTATATCGGAGAAATTATCAGGAATGAACGCACAAGACTTGGTCTGGGCGCGGCGGATGTGTATTCGGGAATATGCAGCGGCGCGGTGTATTCGAAGCTTGAGCGAGGGGAGCGTGCGGGCGGAGTTCATGTGCTGAGGGCACTGTGCCAGAGGCTTGGAATTAATCAGGACAGATGTGGTACATATCTTGCAAAGGCGGAGTACGATGAACTCATGGACAGGCTGTACATTCTTGAGGATATCAGGGATGGAAGATTTGCTGAGGCAAAGAAGCGCACCGTAGACTATGAGAATATGTATAAGAATGTTCCTCTCAACAGGCAGTTTATCATGTTTATGAGAGGGCGGCTTGCGGAGCTTGCCGGAAATGCTGTAAAGGCACTTGAATATTATGAAAATGCCGTTTATCAGACCATCCCAGACTATGAAAATAGGGAAAATATACACTGCTTAACGCTATATGAGGCGTACCTGATATCCGGCGTGGCAAGGATGAGGGTGAGGCTTGGGGATAAAACGCAGGCACATAGGCTCTATATGCTTCTGCTTAAATACTGTACGGAGTCAAAGGTCGAGCGATGGAACCTTGTCTGCATATATCCAAAGACAGTCTGTGAGCTGACAGCCCTTGCGGATATTGACAGTTCGGAGCCTGCCAAGATAAAAGAACTGTTGGCGCACTGTGAAAATGCGCTGGGTATGCTCATAGATACGGAGAGGCTTCACTATATAAGACCGCTGCTTAAAAATATTATCCGTTTTAATACCATATTGGGAAGCGGTGACGATGATATAAGGGCTTATGCGGGGCTGTTGGAGGTTATAGAAAGGCTGTTCGGGGAATACGGACATGGCAATGAACTGTTCGAGTGGTATCCGTACTATGTCGACTGTGGATTCTGCTGTGTGAATGAGCTTATCGCGGAGCGCAGGTGCATGCGCGGCATGTCGATAGAGGAGCTTGCGGGGGACGCGCAGAGTGCCAGAAACATTCAGAGGATAATAAACGGACATGTCTCTCCAAGCTATAACACCTCAAAGGAGCTTTTAGACAGGCTTGGACTAAAGGGCGTCCTAAGGAGCGATGTGATTGTCGGACGGGATATTCAGGCGTATGAGCTGTTCGACAGGCTGTTAGATTATATTGCTATGGAAAAATATGAGGAGGCGGAGGCATTGCTGCCGGACTTAAGGGCAATGCTCTGCTCCGGAATAGAGATTAACGATATTGTGGCAGAGTTTCTTAAGATATGGTTGCAGATATTGAAGGGTGAGACAGAGCCCTCAGATGGGACGGACAGACTTAAGAGGCTGCTTCCGTTCAGCATTAACGATATAGGAAAATACAGGCATGTTATCAAATATGAGAGAATGATTATTACCACATACATTGTTTACCTTGAAGTAATGGAAAAATATGAAGAGATACCTGATTACGATAAAATGACCGTGTGGGTGACCGGTGAGCTGTCAAAGAAGCAGTTTGCAGGTGTTATCGAAATGCTGGATATACGCTATGCGAATATATATGGGGATGCCGGGCGGTATGATGAGTCGGACAGGATTGCCGAGGACGGTATCAGGCTTGAAATGGAATGTGAGAGGATGTACTGCCTTAGCACACTGCTGTATTGCATTGCATGGAACGGCGGAAAAAGAGGAAAGGCTTCACAACGTGACAGGGAGCTCTGCCATTGGGCATACGAAATAGCAAAATTTCAAAAAGACAGCTCAGGAATGGACATATACCGCAGATGGCTGGAAAAATAATAGCCGTTTTCCTCATTTGTCATGGCGCTATATGAAAATTATATTATAATAATGTCATATTAATTTGAAAATAGCATGGGAAATGCAGTAACGGAAGCACAATAGTCCGGGCTGTAATTACCTCAATTAGCTGAAAATAATATGAATCGGGGCGTGACAGATGAATAAGAAGATTGGGAAAAGTATTTTTTTGCTGGTATCAACATTGATACTGCTTACAGGCTGTAATTCCGGGAAAAATAATTCCCCGGATGTGACTGAGCAGACCAAGAGTGAGGAGGCGGTTGTGTATCAGCCGTCATTTGTTGAGCTGACGTGCAATATGAACGCGGAGGATGTCATGTCATCGAGGGCGTTTTCATATATGTTTGTGAGTGAGAAGGCTGTGTACGGAATTGCGGTGCATAGTGACAGTCTTACGCATACGCAGAGCAGCTACGTTGTGATTAAGGACATTGAAGGCGATGGGTATTCCGAGAAAAAATTGGGAATGCTGGGAGATTTTTTTGAGACAGGCGAAGGCTTTGCAGGCTACAGCAACAAGAAGTTCACGCTGTATGATGGCAGCTTTGAGGTGCTAAAGGAGATTGAGCTTAATAAGGTTGAGGCTGCGCTGTCCGATAAGAATGAGAGACTGTCGGTGAAGGATGTCGGTGTCGACGGCAGTGGAAATATATGTATAGTCTGCGAAAATCAGCTTGTGTTCATTGACGGTGAAGGCAATATACTGGGCGTGACGGACAAGCCTGCCAACAACGGAGGCTATGGATATATGTCATCCGGGCGTGTGGTATCGTCATCCGGTAAATGGTATTTTATGTGTATCAATAATGAGTCCAAGGTGGACATATACAATGTCGATATGGCTTCAGGACAGATGGATGTGAAGCTTGAAAATGTGCCGGATATCTACGAGTCCAATATGAGGGACATCGGGGTATCAGGTGACGGCACATTGTATATTATCACGCAGGACTATATATATTCGTATAATTCGGACAATACGGAGTACACAGCGCTCACCTGTCTGCGCGATTATGGAATAGACAGCTCAGATGATTCCGGTAAATCTGCATTTAGCAGGTCACAGTCCGGCACGTTCTACATAGCTTCAGTGGAAACGATTGATTTACCGGGGATGGCAGGCATGAGCGGTTCTGATACAGTAAATGGGCAGACAACGGCGGATGTGACGATTGAGGTTGCCGCAATAGAGGGGAAAAATGCGTCACAGGTGAGTGAGAGGAAGGAGCTTGTGCTATCGGCATTTACAACCCCTTCATGGATATACGCGGATCCGATAAATAAGTTTAACCGATATAATACTGAATACTATGTGACGGTAAAATCTTATTTTAATTATGATGACAATGAGTATGATACCGCACTCACAAGCTTTTACAATGACCTTGTAACAGGAAACGGTGCGGATATTTTCTGGTTTAACGCGGATGACAATGTAGATATTGACAATCTTGCCGATAAGGGAGTGCTGGCTGATCTATACACATATCTTGACAAGGATGGTGATATTGACAGGGATGATTTTATACCGAATGTTTTACAGGCGATGGACAGCAACGATAAGCTGTATGTCATGGCACCGGAGTTCAAGCTGGCAACCATCGCCGGCAGTGTGGGGCTTCTTGAGGGCGATGAGGAGTGGAGTTTCACAGCGATGTGCGGTCTGCTTGATAAGTACAGCGGGGCGCAGATGTTCGTCAGCGGGAGAAATGGCGACCACCTTGAAAGGTTCTTAAGATACTCAATGGATTTGTTCTATGACAAGGAGACAGGCGTGTGCAGCTTCGAGTCGGATGAATTTGTAAATATGTTAAGGCTTGCTAAGTCGCTTCCGGATACCTACACATACATTGAGGATGATGAGGTGAATGACAAGCTAAAGAAAAACGAGGTTCTGCTTGAGGATGTGGATGGAATAGACACCATGACAATAAAGACGTTGGATGCGCATTTTGGCAATATTGAAAAGGCATACTTCGGATATCCTTCAAAATCGCATACTCCCGCAACAATTGTGTTCGATTACAGTCTGGCAGTGAATGAGCTTAGTGACAACAGGGAGGCGGCATGGGAGTTTGTGAAGTATTATCTTATGAATTTCAAGCCGCAGAAAATGTCCGTGCTTGCCGACAGCTTCGAGGAGCAGCTTGACAGTGCCATGCATGAGTATGAGAATGATGTCAGAGGGCAGAACCCGCTTAGCAGTAATCTAAGCTCAGAGCAGGCTGATACACTCAGGAGCCTTGCCTACACAGCTTCCGGCTATAAGCAGTATGATATGTCAATCTACAATATAGTCTATGAGGAGGCTATGAGCTTTATATCGGGTCAGAGAAGTGCAGATGAGGCAGCAGCTATTATACAGAACAGGGTGCAGCTGTATCTTGATGAGCGGGATTAGGAAGATAAATTGTTTATTATTTTTTAATTGCAAATATCCCCCATATCATATATAATGATATAAGTTTTAGCCGGTTCACACAAAATATTTCCGGTCAAGGAGGAAAAAATGGTATTATTAGAGTCAGCAGGCGGAGCTTCATCAATCCTTTTATTAGTAGGATATATTATTTTCTTCGTTGTACTTATGTACTTTATTGCAATCCGTCCACAGAAGAAGCAGCAGAAGCAGCTCAATGAGACACTTGCCTCAATGGAGGTTGGTGACAGCGTTCTCACAACAAGCGGTTTCTATGGAGTTGTTCTTGATATCACAGATGACGTTGTAATCGTTGAGTTCGGTAACAACAAGAACTGCCGTATTCCTATGCAGAAGACAGCTATCGTTCAGGTTGAGAAGCCGGAGAAGTAAGCTTATCTGTTATAGCGGACAGGCATGATAAGATACACCCTTGGTGCATTTATGGCACTGAGGGTGTTTTTTGTGCATGAAAACTGATTGCTGCACATGATATTATATGATACACTTGAGCCGGATTTATTTTATCCCAATTGATTTTAATAAAATTAATCTGAATTAAAAGAAATTACTTATACGGGATTTACTTTATGAATAAAATCAATTAGGAGCTTTTGCTTGAAATATCAGGCAGGAGCTTTTTATTTTAAGTGATGTAATAAAGTGTATAAAACAACTGCATAAATCTTGATGTATTTTAATCAAATATATGTTATAATCGTAACTTGAAAATAAAAAAAACTTGATGTACCATAGTTAGAAAAGCAAAATAGACAGCCGGATACATAAGCGAGGCAGTGATTTGGAGGTATGTTATGGAATTTAATGTGACACTTATTCCCGGAGACGGAATCGGACCTGAGATTGTGCGCGAGGCAAAAAAGGTCTTAGACAGGGTGGCAGAAAAATATGGACACAGATTTACATATAAGGAAGTGCTTATGGGTGGCTGTTCGATAGATGCTTACGGAGTTCCTCTCACGGATGAGGCACTTGCCACGGCGAAGGCTTCGGATGCCGTTCTTCTCGGAGCGGTTGGCGGAAGAGTGGGAGTGGATAGCTGGTATAAGCTTCCTCCTAATAAGAGACCTGAGGCGGGACTTCTTGCAATCAGAAAGGGACTTGAGCTCTTTGCCAACTTAAGACCGGCATACCTGTACAGCGAGCTCAAGGGCGCATGTCCTCTCAAGGAGGAGGTTGCGGATAAGGGTTTTGATATGATTATCGTCAGGGAGCTCACAGGTGGTCTTTATTTTGGAGAGAGAAGCACCAAGGAAGTTGACGGCGTTGTGACGGCGGTCGACACACTCAAGTACGATGAGAATGAGATAAGAAGAATTGCAATCAAGGCATTCGAGATTGCGATGAAGAGAAATAAGCACGTTATCAGTGTTGACAAGGCGAACGTCCTTGACACATCGAGACTCTGGAGAAAGATTGTTGCCGAGGTTTCTAAGGATTATCCGGAGGTCAAGGTTGAGGATATGCTTGTCGACAACTGCGCAATGCAGCTTGTAAAGGATCCGGCGCAGTTCGATGTGGTTCTCACGGAGAACATGTTCGGCGATATTCTTTCGGATGAGGCGAGCATGATAACAGGCTCCATAGGAATGTTATCATCGGCAAGCCTTGGAGCGGGCAAGCTTGGTCTTTATGAGCCTAGCCATGGTGCAGCTCCGGACATAGCAGGACAGGATAAGGCAAACCCTATTGCGACAATCCTCTCAGCGGCTATGATGTTGCGCTACTCATTCGACCTTGACAAGGAGGCGGCTGCGGTTGAGGCTGCGGTCAAGAGCGTTATCGCAGAGGGCTACAGGACAGTCGATATCATGGCGGATGGCATGAAGCAGGTAAGCACTACACAGATGGGTGATTTAATTGCCGAAAGAGTATAGCACGGAAAAATATCAGGATGTTTCCGTTGTATGCTGCTGTGAGGCAGTATTGCAATGAGTAAATAATTTATATGAGTGATAGTTTTGAAA
>JBNMLM010000100.1:0-8074 GCA_050874845.1 Eubacteriales bacterium
GGGTGTCAGACCCCTGTCCCATATGTTTTCATAAAATTCAAGACTATAGTTTTTGCAATTCCGCTTGTGTAATCAGGCTCCTTGCGTTTCTCCAAAAATCTTGCCCGCGCTTTCTCCATTATAGCCAGAGCGTCATCGCTGTTTTCAGTGCGCTCTTTTACATCCGGGTTCACTCCCCTGCTGCCAAAGAATGCCTTACCATCGGTGGTCTGCTGGCAGGTGATATAGCCCTGCAAATTTGCCAACCGCCTGTTGTAGGCTCTATCAAGACCGGCTAAATCTTCCTCCAGCGTCACTGTGCTTTCTCCTGTAAGTTCATAGGAAACATGGCGGTCTCCGTTTTCATGTTCCTTGACAATCTCATTGTAGCGCGCCTCGTAGGCGTCCATCATTGATTTCATCACATCTTCAAGATTATAATTTCCATCCTTCAAATCGTTGCAGCTATATTCCATCATTGAGGTATAATGTTCCCATTCTAACTCATTAGTGTCCTCCAATGTCAGCTCATAGCCTACCGGCTCCTCCGACTCCGGCTTTATCTCCTTCAAATTATCGCGATACGCCTTCATTCCTTCATCCGAAATTGTGACATCGACCGCCTGCCCAGCTCTTGCATTGACCGCCTCTCCCATGCCTTTAAAACCGGAAGTCTTTCTTTCCGTATCGAACAGATTAAACCTGTCATAAGATGGTTCCCGAAATATTTTCATAATCATCCAGCCTTCACTTTGATATGGGACAGGGGTCTGACCCCTGTCCCATATTAAATTGATTTCGAATTTGACATCCGGCACAGTCTCCATAGTACAGTCGGATGTCAAAATAAGCGGAGAACGCATGATACATTCTCCGCTTATTTTTTACTGTTATTGCAAAACTTCCCCTGCTCCTTGTTTCAGGCACAGGATAAAGCGTTGTTCAATTGTTATTTAGATTACAGCCGCAAGCTCCGTCATAATCTTCGGTGTATCGATGTTCTGCGGACAATGTCTTGTGCATGCTCCACAGCCTATGCAGTCCGACGGCTTTCCTTTTGACTGGATTTGGGAAGCCCCTGAAAGTGCCCATTTTCCGTCAACCTTATAGCTGTTGTAGAGCTTGAGATAATCAGGAATATTGATTTCCTTCGGACATCCACTGCAGCAGTAGCGGCACGCAGTACAAGGCACCTGTATCTGATTTTTAAACATGTCACAGGCCTTCTTGAGAAGCTCCATATCCTTTTCATTCAAGCCCTCATCATCGGCGAAGGTAGCAAGGTTATCATCAAGCTGTCCCATTGTACTCATTCCGGAAAGTATAACCTGTACCTGTGGGAGGCTCTTAACAAATCTGAGCGCCCATGACGCAATGCTCCAGTCCGGATGGGCTGTCTTAAGCACTTTTTCCGCCTCCGGTGTCAGTTCTGCAAGTCTTCCGCCTCTTACAGGCTCCATAACCATGATTGGAATATTTCTTTCCTCCAGAATCTTGTATTCCTCTTCTGTGGAAGCGTAGTTCCAGTCATAATAGTTCAACTGAATCTGTGCAAAATCCCACTGGTGATGTGACGCAAAACGTCTGAGCGTGTCCACACCTGCATGGCTTGAAAATCCAAGATAGCTGATACGTCCTTTCCTTTTCTGCTCAAGGAAATACTCTATCGCACCGCTGTTCAGGTACTTATCAGCATTTCCGTCCACGATACAGTGCAGAAGGTAGAAATCAATTCTATCTGTCTGAAGTCTCTTAAGCTGCTCCTCAAAAACCGCCTCATAATCCGTAGTGGCATCTATGTAAAACTTTGTTGCGATATAATAGCTGTCACGCGGGAATACCTTCATCGCCTCACCAAGACATTTTTCTGATTCGCCATTGTTATAGACGTAAGCAGTATCAAAATAGTTGATACCCTCCTCATAGGCATGACGTATAATCTTAATCGCCTCAGGATAATCAATCGGTGCGTTCGGATTCTTCGGATCCTTAGACGGCAATCGCATGTTACCCATGCCCAATCTGGATAATTCTATATCCTGAAATTTTTTATTCTTCATTTCTTTCCTCCCAAATTACATTTTTTGAAGATGTCATTCGTTCTTGTCAAATGGATTTACTTCAAAATGTTTTTCATTATATTTAACTGATATTGCATATTATACTACCTAAAGCTTACTTTAGGTCAAGCATATTTTTGAGCTGGGACAGGGGTCTGACCCCGTGTCCCAACTCCGTGGGACATGGGGTCAGACCCCTGTCCCAGGCTAGCATAACTGCCTTATCTCCCCGCACGCAATTTTCATCCCTGAATCTCCGGATGGCTGTGTGTGAAAATCATCGGGGTGCAGATGTATGATTACGGTTCTTCCAATTATCTCACATATTCTAAAACGACCTGTCAAAAAAATCGAAAAAGCATATCCGTTATTACCAAAAAGCGGCGGCATATCTCCGGCATGGTACGGGTGCTCGCAGTTATCCGGATTGTAATGCGCCATTGAATCAGCAAATGCATCCTGTCTGTTTCCCGAACAGAACTGTCCGCTGTGGATGTGATACCCGAACACAGGGCTCATACATTGGTCATCTGCTTCCGGCAGCCCTCTAACCTCCGTCACAACCAAGATGCCTGCTTCTGTCTGATAGAATTGCACCGTACCCCAAATTTCAGGATATTCTTCACTGCCCATAATGTCCGCCACAGCATCAGGTCTTCTCATCAGAATACTATCTAAGCCTCTGAACCCACAACAATTTCTTCTATACATACTTTACCTGCTATAATTTCGTTTAAAATATAGTATTAAGAATTGCTGAAATTGTGATATATTTTCCGCGAAAGAATCATTTACGCTGCAATGTTGACCTATCTTGCTCCATCCATGTACGAATTATATGCCTGTCCTTCAATATAATCGCCTCTTGTTTTTTCAAGCAATTTAAACTGTTCCGGCGTTTCACACAGGCTTCTGTCGTAATACTTGTTCATTTTAATTATATTACCTTGAATTTTATAATCAGTATTGACATGAACCGCTTTACCGGCTCTTGACGGGTCGAAATATACAACATACCTGATATTGCATAAACCCGGCTTAGTTGTCCGGCTCTCCTTTAATATATTTTTTACCGGTAATTCGATATAATCATTCATTATAGCTCCTCCCTGGGACAGGGGTCAGACCCCGTGTCCCACAGAATTGGGACATGGGGTCTGACCCCTGTCCCAGATGTTATACAACTATAGTTTTCTCATACCCCAGCTCACTCAAAATATTGGCAAGCTCGTTCATGTAGTCCGTGCCGGGTGTGAGCATGTGAGCATACTCCGCCCGGACTCCCATCGGTCTATATGAAATCAACTTGAAATGAAAAGAATCCGGCTTGTACAGGTCGCGCATCATCTCGCCAATAGCCCTCACAGACTGCTTTCCGTCATAAAGCGAAGGACAGATTACGCATCTTATCTCCTCAAGCTTGCCGATTGTGGCTAACAGTCTGGCATTGGCAATCACGGTTTCGTTGCCTGCTCCGGTAATTTTCCTGTGGATGTCGCTGTCATAAGCCTTTATGTCCAGAAGGACGCCATCCGTCACGGTAAGCAAATCCTGCTTGTCGGCGAAATCAATGGTACCGTTGGTATCTATCATGGTGCTCAGTCCAAGCTTTTTTGTCTTTGTGAACAGCTCTGTCAAGAAATCCGGCTGGAGCATACATTCCCCTCCGGAAACAGTTATCCCTCTCACAAAAGGAATCTGCTTTTCCACCTGTTCCAGCACCTCGTCGGCGGACATCTCTGTCACAGTTGTAATATTTTTATCGCCGTACTTATCTCTTGTCTCAGGATTGTGACAATACTGACAATTGATATTGCACCCCTGCAAAAAGATTGCCGTTCTGTTTCCGGGACCGTCGACCGATGAAAAAGGAATAATTTTATTAACTCGTGCTTTCATTTTATACCCCTGCATACAGCAAGCAATGCTTGCTGTATTGCCAATAATAAGTAGTTTGAAAGTTTCACTTTCAAATTTTATCTAACCTTGCGCTCCAATATTTTTCCATTATGCTTTGCACCCGTACCAAGCTGGGTGGTATTCTGCAGTACGGCATTACCCTGCTCATACTTCTCAATCTCAGACCTCTTTACCAGATATCCCGTGATTCTGATTACATCGCTGTCTGATGAGTAAAATGAAAGGTATCTGATATCCTTTTGCCATGAACCCTTAATAATATCAAGCACATACTCCGGATTCTTATGTACTGTCAAATCCACAGGGAAGATATCTCCTGTACCCGAGACAAAATACTTGTGGAAGTTGCTGATTACATTGAGATGGTCTACAAGCTCCTCCGGCTCCTCACCAATCGGAATACGTGTACCCGGTGCAATCCCCTTGTCCTCCGCAATTCCTACCTGTGCATGAAGCAGGAAGTGGTTACCTGTTCCCTCACAATATTTGTTGAAATGATTATTATTAAAGTCATTTATGATATTCATAATCTCAACGCCAAGCTGCGTAGCGGCATCTGAATGACCAAATCTGTCATCCTTACCCTCTTTAGTCATAAGGACATTTACCGCATCCGCAAGACCGACAAGTCCAAACATTCCGGTGAATCTGTCTCTATGGATGAGCCCCTCCTTCGCAAGAAAATTCGATTCAAAAAATCCGGACTGCTCTACCTCAAACGCAATACGCGCATCCATATATTTTGCCATGACATCCATAACATAAGGAAGCTGATTATTTTTAAAATCATCAATTCCTGTAGAACGCTCCGCAATATGTCCAAGAATCAGACGGCAGAGTGTATAAGCGCCGCCTCCAAGCAGCAATCCATTATAACAGCTCGCAATGACATAATTCTCACCAAGCTCATTTTTAAACATCCGATGATTTGCAAAGCTAGGCTTGGCTGTTTTAAGTGCACACTTAACACATGCAAGTGCAAATTCATCATCCGTAATCTCCGGGTCATACTTCATCGAAATGTTTGGAATTGCATTTTCAAGTTGAGCCTGAACCTCCAAAATCAGGTAGCCGGCTCTTGTAGCCTTCGGCCCAATATCCGCATGTGAAAATGAATCAAGCACCGTGCGGTCAATATTTGTAAAGAAAAGCTTAAGGTGCTTCTTAACCGTCGCATCATCCATATCCGTGATAAACGGCTCTAAAAGATAGTCAAGCTGTCCTAAATAAACCGGATAATTTGTAATACTAGGCACATGCTTATATATAATCAACAGGTCATTAAGTGCCTCAAAAAAATCTGTCGGAGGGTCAAGCTGCAAAAACTCAGAGCCATTCTTAAAAAACTTCTCATAGTCCGGGATGATATATCTAGGTCGCATCGGCGCGTGACCTTCAAAAAGGTCGCAAATACAGCGGTGCTCATCATCGCAGTTAAGCAAATCGTCCAGTCCCTCCGGAACGTCAAGCACCTCAAGCATGCCATCCGCAGCATTTGCAAGATTGGTGAGCTTCTGCTCATGTGTAAGCGCCTTATTGGTAATAATACCAAGAATATTTTCTCTTGTCTTTTCAACTCTTTCCATTGATATAGGTCTCATAATTGTCTCCAATTGTTTCATAATATTTATGTAATAATCTAATTAATTATTTGCTTCCGGAACATTGCAAATCATAAATCACGGGGTGATATTCCGGCTATTTATCCCCATGACCATTCATACTCATCAACCATACTGTCTGTAAAGAAAAAGCGTTCTTTATATTCAATCTATAGTCTGTCTATATTGCCGAATTCATATTGCCGCGCTAGTTCATTGGTTATTGCCAGGTGGACATGGGACAGGGGACCAGACCCCTGTCCCAGACTATTTGTGGTACGGTTCCCCGGCAATAATACGGTATGACCGGTATACCTGCTCAAGCAATATTACCCTCATAAGCTGGTGCGGGAATGTCATCGGTGAGAAGCTAAGCTTATAGTCGGCTCTCCTTAGCACCCTCTCGTCAAGCCCTAATGAGCCGCCGATGACGAAGGCAATTGAGCTCTTTCCGGATATTCCAAGCTTATTGATTTTGTCGGCTAATTCCGTGGAGGATAGCTGTTTTCCTTCTATTGCAAGTGCAATGACGTACATATCATCCTTGACTGCTGAGAGAATCCTGTCCCCTTCCTTGGACTTTATTATGAGCTCCTGCGCTTCGGAGGCATTGTCCGGGGTCTTCTCGTCCGCCACCTCGATAATGTCAAGCTTGCAGTACTTTGAAAGACGTTTTTCAAATTCCGCTATCGCGTCTCTATAAAATTTCTCCTTTACCTTTCCAACTGCTATTATCGTTATTCTCATGCACACGCTCCTTTTCATTCACCATTTTTTCTATCACTATTTACAAACTCACAAAGAATAAAAGAAATGTATCCTCCGCACCACGCATCGGATACATTCGCTTAATCTTTTATCGTTTTTTGCAAAAATAAGTTCTTATTATTCTCATATACATTTTTATTCTGCATATAACTCGTTGTAAACCATATCTGTCACATACTCAAGATAGTCCGCAGCAAGTTCCGGATATTCACCTGTTATCTGCTTCTCAATAAAATGATATCTGAGATTCCATTTTTCGTATGTATCTATCTCATCTGTCACTCCACAGGCATTATCAATTCCTTCGGTGGTATACAAATCGTGTATAAAAGTCTTAATCTGCTCCGTCAATGCCTCTTCAGCGAGTGCCTCTCTCTTGTATCTGGCACTATTTCTTGAAGAAATTACGCCGACTATGAGAAAACCAACAAAAAGCGCACCCATCACGGTATTGGTCAATATCTTAGAAGTTGCGGAAAGGTTAAAGTCAAAAACTCCCAATATGTGAAGCAGAACCAGTACCGCACCCACGCCGCCTACAAGGAAAAATGTATATGCGCTTGATTTATTATCTTCATAGCGCGTGCGCTTAGGAACATACGCCGGCGCCGCGTCTTTCTTCGGCGCTTCCTGTGTCCCCTCTGCAAAATCATCATCGGAAGCTTCTCCGGCAACAGCGTCCGTATCATCCTCCCCGGACAGCTCCATGCCGCCGTTCTCATCGTCACTTAACACTTCCTTATCTGCCTCAGAAATTTCGGACTGCGCGCTGTCAAAAAAATCTTCCACATCGTTTTCCAACTTGGCATCGTCAAGCTTCTCAACAAGCTCACAGCCGCAGTCTGCACATACCTTTATACCTTCACGGTATTCATATTTACATTTTGGACACCACATAATATCATCCTCCATATTATAAGTTATTCCTGATTTCACATAACATTGTCCCTGTATTTTTTCAGTTCCTCAATATACCTTTGACCAAGCTTAGACAGATTGATTCCCTTTCTTGTCACATACCCTATGGTCATCTTCTCATCGCTGTCAAGCGGAACCGCACTGTAATCACTGCCGTTGAGCTCCTCACAGATAATTCCCGAGCAGAGCGTATACGCATTCATGCCAACCATAAGATTGAGGGCGGTTGCCCTGTCATTTACCTTGATAATCTTCTTATAGTTGTAGGTACTCAGCACTTCCTCTGAAAGGTAAAATGAATTGTTAAGTCCCTGCTCAAAGGAAAGGCATGGGTACTCCTCCAACTCCTTCATCGTTATCTTTTTGTTTTTTGCCAACGGATGACCATTCCAGAGATATACACAGGTGTTACAGGTAAAGAGTTCGTGAAAATCCAGCTCATTTTTATCAAGAAGCTTGTCAAGAACCTTTGCATTAAAATCATTGCGATATAATATACCGATTTCGCTCTTAAAGTTCTTGACATCCTCTATGACAGCAGCCGTCTTAGTCTCCCGGACGGCAAATTCATATTCATCAAAGCCGAACTCCTTGGCTACAACCACAAATGCCTTGACCGCAAATGTATAGTGCTGCATTGAGACGCAGAACTTCTTTCTGCTGTTGGTATGGCTTATATATTTGTCATCAAGCAACTGATACTGCTCCACAACCTGTCTGGCATAGGAAAGAAATTCCTCGCCCTCCATCGTTGTCCGGATACCTCTGTTGGTTCGGATGAACAACTCAACGCCTATCTCCTCTTCAAGACTCATAACAGTCTCAGAC
>JBNMLM010000101.1:0-8040 GCA_050874845.1 Eubacteriales bacterium
AGGAGACCGGACAAATGATTATCTTTATTATTGTTTTAGTTCTTATTGCTTTGATTGCCGCCGCAATATTCCTGGCGCTTCACATTGTTCCAATCCTGGTAGTATTCTTCTCAATCTGCGGTATATTGCTTATTTTGAGTCCGCCGAAGCATGGGAGGAGGTAATTGTGAAATTCAAGTCAATAATTTAACAGTTTTATAAGTATTATATCAGATGGCATGTATGGTAGTATTCATTTTTTAGAAGGTTTATCTTTTGTGGATAAGGTTGTTGTTCATAGTTGGCGTTTGGTATGATATAATGGCAACTGGAAATTTTCTTATGTCGTTCATGGTTATCGCTTGGTATGATATAATCATACCTGTGTTTATGTTCGACAGCGCGGTGTTGTTGTTCCCAGTTATCGCTTGGTATGATATAATTGCTGAGAAGCCTGATATTCTTATGATGAAGTTGTTGTTCCCAGTTATCGCTTGGTATGATATAATTACAGAGAACTTTGCACCACAGACTGTTACGTTGTTGTTCCCAGTTATCGCTTGGTATGATATAATCGTTACGCTTGTTTATGCTGTATTCTCTTGGTTGTTGTTCCCAGTTATCGCTTGGTATGATATAATTGAATCAGCTGGACAAAGCCAACTCGGAGCGTTGTTGTTCCCAGTTATCGCTTGGTATGATATAATTGACAGATTGAATGTATTGCTGCAGTACCGGTTGTTGTTCCCAGTTATCGCTTGGTATGATATAATAAAAGGCTCTTATCAGTTCTCACAGGATGAGTTGTTGTTCCCAGTTATCGCTTGGTATGATATAATGTTGTTAGATTGTCAAGTCGCCATGGTCTGGTTGTTGTTCCCAGTTATCGCTTGGTATGATATAATTCAGGCTGATGATTTCAGCAAGGTATGTAAGTTGTTGTTCCCAGTTATCGCTTGGTATGATATAATCTTTGTGCCACAAAGCTGTAATTAACGGTTGTTGTTGTTCCCAGTTATCGCTTGGTATGATATAATGAACATCATAAATCTGGAGGTTATGAAATGGTTGTTGTTCCCAGTTATCGCTTGGTATGATATAATCGCTTTCGTGAGTAAGATATTCTACGCAAGTTGTTGTTCCCAGTTATCGCTTGGTATGATATAATAGGGAACGAAAAATCCCCGTGTTTATATATGTTCACGGGGATTTTTCATCTAAAAAAATCTTAGAAAATTGCACTCTTTCTCTCTTATAATACTCTTTTTTCAAAAAATATTTATCAAGTCCGTCGATTCATCCAAATCATGAAATGTTGATGTCCCTAATAGAATATCTATAGATGAATATTGTTTTTCAGACAATATAAGGCAACGAACCGAACCTTTTTGAGGAAGATTTTGTTTAAGACGTTGCTTATGTGTCTCTATTGAATCCGAACCGTTGCAAAGTCTTGAATACACCGACCATTGCACCATTACATAGCCATCTTTTAATAGGAATCTGCGAAATTTTGCTGCTGCTTTTCTATCTCTATCCTTCACAACCGGCAAGTCAAAAAATACCATAAGTCTCATAAATTTATTCATAGCTATGCACCTGCAAAGGTATTAATTCAGGAAGTTCTAAGTCCGTTCTGTTGCCTTGAATCGCTCCACTGTAACTATAAACAAGGATATCAATACAATTGCTTATGATGCGCTTCTCTCCTTTCAGTGACATATCATAGTTAATTATATTGAACAAATCTCTTTTTATCTGCGGTGTTAAATCTGTATCCACCTCAGACATATCAAAATGACTTGCAACATATAAATCAACCAATGGTCTAAACACTTCAATAAGGTCATCCGCCAGATTAAAGCTATTCAGCTCGCTATGATGAAACATTCCTATCGACGGTTCTAAACCATAGCACACAATCGACCTTGCAATCAGACCTCTTATTATGGCATAAGAATAATTCATTGCTGAGTTAACAATACATTCATCTGCTCTTGTAAAGCTTTCGCCGTACAAAATACGGAAATAATATGCCGCCGCCTTTGCCTCAACATGTGTCTTATCTCCAGATTGCACCTCTTTTGTCATGGAAAGTAATTTTTCATATTCAGAGGAAAAGCCCATGTTTTTAAGACATAGCGCCTGATTTTTTATCTTGAATATAATAATTTGCTGCCAAAGCCTCTTAATCAGCGGCTTTCCGGCTTCCATCTGTTTTGCGAGCATTTTGAAATGTCTGCTGTGCTTAACCATAGGCAAAAGCACAGCATTAGGTAAATGTCTTTCATCGCACACATACAGGGCAATCCCTTGACTTGCGAAATTTTGAAGCATATATGCGGATACCGTGACAGATTGATTTTCTATCAAAACGCAATTGATATCCTCAAGTGGGAAACTGATTCCTTTATCACCTATAACTAACTGGTCATTTTTAATATGTAATCCTACAGAACTATCAATCTTTATGTTGCGATATCCCATACATACCCCCCTTGGATTAATTAAATAGCATACGCTTTTCTTTGTGTACAAATGAAATATTGCCCAATACATCAACTTGACATTTACATATTTCTCTCATACTTTGTATTCCAAGACCTTCAAATGAAGAACTACTGTCATGTAACTTTCCGGAAATACTAGCTGTGTGCGTATTGGCTCCCAGAAAATATGCATATAATTTTTCTATTCTTGAAGTACTTCCATCCATTTTTTTAACTTGCACTCCCTTATCACTCTCAATATAAATCAAGTCTCTTGAATACAAGCTAAAAATAAAGTTTTCCTCCTTCATTTCGCGCCACTCTGATAACATCTTGTTTGCTGTTGCGGCCTTATTCGGCAATTTCTTTTTCACCACATCCGCCGTATAAATCGGGACAAAATAGTATTTCTTCTTCCCCTTATCTTCCTCACAGAACACGTCAATTCGTACCATAGCCCCATTTGCGGCAATACCATTTCCATTCCTGACAATTACTCCTGAGGTCTGCTTTTCAAATACTTTGATTTTCTTGACTACAGGTCCCGGTATTCCATCCGCTTTCGGCTTATAAAACGGCTCTGCAAAAGCTTTTTTAGGGTCATTTTCAAACTTATTAAGTCTTTCCACCAGCGCATTATAAAGCAGCCTGTCACTATCAGGATTGAAAAACTCCTTTATCTCACCGTCCTTTAGCTTGATATCCTGAATTGGCTTCTTGGTGACAACATATCCGCCGGTCTCAAATACGCTTCCACCATCACAATAATATTTCGCTGAACGCACTGTCTCCTCATGCGCCTGTCCGCTAACCTTATGGTTCGGCATTCTTGAAACAAATATTCCGTCAAGCACTCCTCTGCGTCCCGGTCTGCCTTTGACAAGCATCCACTCCGGATAATTAAGCCAGTTAAAAACATCCCTATGCGACAAAATAAAATCCCTTGGTGATGTCCCCGACATTGAGCTGCCACCTGCCTCATTATACCGCGACATTCTGATATCCAGTTCATCCCTGAAATGTTCCCAAGGCATAGGCACTCTCACACCATACCTTTCATCCCATTCTTCCCTCGAAATACTATCCCGATTAAGAATTTCTCCCGTTTCCTCATCGTCAAATTGAATTCCCCTTGAACGAAAGAGTTCCCTTCCCTTAGAATACCGCGATATTTTATTTATCATTCCGTCAGTTGTGCAGGCTATAACTACCGCATCCTGGGCGTGGTGCGTATCAGTGCGTCTGTCCTTGCTCTCAAGCCCCCATCTTTTACTGAGATAATGGGTTATTGAGCCATTCACCGCTACAACCTGTTTTTTGCGCTCTCTTTCAAGGTTGAGATACGGTTTTAGCACAAGATTCTGACGTATCATGTTATAGATAATTCTGGTTATATACTTCGTGTCTGTAAGATTGCGCTCCTTAAACTCGCTCTTTTCGTCCTCTGTTATGTGTTTCTTAAGCAGCTTAAGCTGTTTCTTGTAATCCTTAACGGTATCTCTGACCAGAATCTCATATTTGTTCCATGCATTCTCACCTTTTTCAGCCATAAAATACTCATACGGCGTTCTGTTTCCCTTCTGTCTGTTCTCGGACGCCTTTACAAGCACTTTGTTGCGGTATGTATCATCGAATGTGATACTGTACGGAAGTATATGGTCGACATCATATCCTCCGCCGTTAGAAAAAAGGTCATTTATATCAATCATTTCACCAGAATACAGACATCTTCCTCCCTGCTCCTCCCAGAGACGGAATTTCACTATATCCTGCCCTGTCGGATTCTGCTTGTACTCTCTGACGCGCTTTAGGAATCGGTCATTCTCCTTCTCCCTTGAATCCATGTCGGACTTGAGCTTACGCCTTTCATCAAAGTTCTTGGACATCTCTCTTGCAAGCTCAATGTTGACAGCCTGTGGACTTCCGTACTCAAGTATAATGGCATTTATAACCTTTATCGTCTGTGATACGGAACGCCTTACAACCGGATTGGTAATGTCATTTACGATATCCGTGATATTCTTGCCTTTTAACAAAAGCGACTTTTCGCCCTTGTCATTCGCCCTAAAATCATATCCCGCAAGCTCACACGCCTTGTCATAAGTATTCCCTTCAAGCAAAAATGGAATTATTTTTGCCATAGCCTTCAAAGAAAGATTATGAAATTTGCTCGGCGACAATGAGAGGAGCTCATCAAAGCAATCATTGTCAATTCCCAGCTCAATGAATCTCTTAACCCTGCTATCATCATTTTTGTACAATGTAAGTATTGTTGCTATACTGTCATACAGCTTTATCTTGTCCGGCTGCAAATGCTCCGATACCACATCATCATTGAGCGCTTTTCGTATCTTGTGATAATTCTCCAGCTTTACAAAATCTGTATTTTCGGTGCTCTTTTTATTATCAACATCTTTTTTATTCTCAGCTTTTTTAGTGGTGTAGTTCAGGTTATAGAAGCTCTCATCTTCAGATAAGCCTATAGACTTACGCACTGCGGTATACTTTACAGTCTGCTGCTTGTGCATAAGCGAAATAATTATATTGCGCTCATCCGGCGTCAAAAATCTTGTTGTTCCGTCATCACATACAATCTTAGTATGATTTATCTTCTCCAACGCCACAAAAAGTTCTGAAGTGTATGCCGCCTTTGCCGCGCGTTTCTCTCCGTTCTTTCCCTCAAAGGTGCATAGCCCTACTCTGTCCTCAAATCCATCCATAGAATACCGGCTTGGCGCACCGGGACCCATGTCAAACGAACGCTGACTGAGCATTATGTCAAGATAAGCCTTCTCCAGCTTCTCCGAAGCTCGATTATTCCCTAATTTTCTCTGGGAGTTAAATATCTCCCTCACTTCATCGGCAAGCATATCCCTTAAAACCGTATGCTTATAATCACCTGCTTTATTGCGCGGTGTGAGTATATAACCATCCTCATTCCAAGGACAATCTGTACGGAAATTCTCATCCAGATAAATCATCTCTCCTACCGTGCGATAGCCCTTCTCCTGCATAAGCGCCTTATTCGCACTTATGCTCTTCTTGACCTCACCAGCCTCGGAATCAGCTCCATCCGCTGCCTTGCTGGTCGACTTAAAACCTCTATGTTTTGCTATATGTAACAGAACCTGAGCCAGCTCATCATCGGTAAGCACCCTGTCAAGCCCTTCATATCTGAGCTTATATACATCCGGAAGCCCCGCCTTTTTATAGCGCGCCTCAAACTCCTCAATATCTATAAGACCTTCCGACTGAAATAATTTCTTGATGCGCTCTATCCTGTCTCTTCGCCTTCTTAACCTTCTCCGTGCTGAGCGCGCCTCTCTCCTTGGCAGTGCAAGCGATGCTCCGGTCTTAGGCTGCTCCGCTGTGTCGAATATCCTTACACCCAAATCAATAATTCTGAACGGCTCATCATGGGTATTATTCTCAAGTACCGCCCAGCCTACAGAAGCAATACCGATATCAAGCCCGATTCTGTAGTTCAAATCAATCGGCTTCTGCACTTCCGTTTTCTTGTTTAACTGCTTTATTTCCTCCATAATATATTCCTTTCCTCCAAAACCTTATCAATAGACCAAATCAGCACATCATATAACACCAAGCGATATTTAATTTTACTATTTAACGGAATAGCTGTAACTTTCCGTCTTGCAATATCTGATTTAATCACAGAGGGGATTGGACTTTATTATTCTGTTCGCTTTAATAATAAATTCTGTTTAAAATAGATAATCCCACCTAAAGTATTCACTTTAAGTGGGATTAGAGCTTTGAGGTACACCGCCAGCGGCGGGACCTTATTGTTGTAACCGTTTACCGCTTGGTACGATATAACGTAAGTTTATTATACCCCACATATCTAAAAAAGTAAAGAAAAATTTTGTGATTTTTATTATTTTTTTTCAGTTTCAAGTTTCTTTTTTATGAATATTCAACAACAGTTTAAGTATCCAACAACATTTTAAGTAACAATCACAATCTAAGCAATTTTGTTAAAACACTAACAATGCCAATAATACTAATGATAACCAAAGTCATATTCTATTCTTCCTTCGGCATTAATCTGTCATACAGCGCCATGAGGTTCGCTGTTCTGTCATCATAGAATCTGTCCTCGGAGTCGCGCTTTCTGATAACCAGCCTTTCATACAGCTCCTCCACACCGCCTCTCACATAATCGTTGAAGGTTCCAAGAAGCCTGTCATACTCTTCCTTGGTCTGCGCTCCCCTGAACGCCTCGCGCACCCTGTCCTCATCAGTTGCACCGGAATCAGAATCAAGCATTATCATCATCTGCATTATAAAATCCAAATCCTCCTTCGCATTGATCATCTGCTCAGGGAAAATGCTTTTAGTCTCGACAGGCGAATAGTCCTCTCTCGCCTTCCTGTCAAGGCGTATGCCTATTATCGCCGCAAATATGTACACATCAATAACTCTTTTAAAAAATGTATGCTCAAAATCATTGGCAACGCACAATTCCGTCACCATCCGCGAGTGTTTGCCCTTGAATTCAAACTGCTTTTTAAAAAATTCAAAATCAGCCATTTATCCTCTGTCCACCTTTCTTATTGAAGCAAAGCTCTCATCAGGATTTTTGTCGATTGAGTACTCTGCGCCTACATATTTGTCAAGTCCTGTGTACGCCCAGTCCTTTCTGAGCATGAACACAATTACCTGCTCAGATACCTGTGGAAGAACGCCTGCCACCAGTGATATATTCTCCGCGCCCAGCTTGGAAAACGGTCCATCAAGGACGATTGGCAGAGTGTCGTTGCTCTCCTCAATACCCATGGCTTCGCTGTTGCCGTCAGCTCTGTTATATTCCAGCTTCTTCCGCCTGCTGTAATCCATTATTGTCACGATAAACGCAAAATTTCTGGCAACCTTTTCACCCTCGGACAGATTCTTTTCCTCCTGATAACCAAAATCCGTCTTATAGCACATCTGTATCTCATAATTTTCCGATAAACGTATTTTTTTATCCTTTGCATTGAACATGTGATAAAAATTGACCTGTATTTCATCGTTTAATTCGCTAAAAATCTTCTTCTCCCTCTCGGAAAAATCCGCAAACAACTTCTCATATACCGCCTCGGCAAGCCCTAAACGCTTTCTCCACTTTTCATTTTCCGCATTTTTTACTTCCTGATTTTTCATCTGCACTTCAATGCTCTGGATTCGGCTGCGGTATGCGGCTATAAGCCCTTTTATCTCGCCCTTCTTTTCGGCAGCTTTGGCAGCTTCATCCTTATATCGTTTAAGCTGTGCCCTCTTCTCTGCGAAATCTATGTTATCATTCATCCTATTCTCCATCTTCTGAAGCTGGATACAGGTCTCATCGTAATCTCTGGCACTGTCATCCACCCGCGCAGCGTCCGAAGAAAGCTCATCCTCGACCCTGTTCCAGCGGTTGGCTGTCTTTTCAAATTCGCCAAGCAGCGAACCGATATCAGCAGGCGGTAGGTAATTTCTCTGTTCAATCAGACATTCAAGGGCATAGGAATCCTTAGTTACAGGAGTTCCGCATATACACCTGCCGCTTCTGATTATATAATCTATGCTTGCC
>JBNMLM010000102.1:0-8022 GCA_050874845.1 Eubacteriales bacterium
TAAGCAACCTAGCCAAAAGCAGCACGGATGCTGCTTTAGAAGCAATGCATACACGGATGTATGCTTTGCTTCGGTGGCGAACGTATATAGTACCTTTATCAGAGTTCTTAGAACATCTTGCTTCGGACAATGGAGCTGATATGCATAAACATAATACGTTATACACTCATAGATTAAATAGGCATGTTTTGACACCGGAATCCTGTAACATTATGTATGAAGAAGGGAGCCTGCGGTATGATAGGTCATGTGATGAAAATATATAAGAACAGCGGTCTGAAGCCGGCGCTCAAGGCAGCACTGCATGACCTTGGTGCAGGTGCGTCAAGGCGCAGGCAGGCACTTTTTTATGCGCGCAGCTTATTTTCTGAGGAGCAGAGGGAAGGTACAGAGCTTTCGGGATATTGCATAGTTAAGACCGGGGATGTGAAGCTTCACAGGGATATGGTGTGTGAGCTTCACAGGGTTATAGAGGAGAGGCAGCCGGCAGTTATCTACATGGATGAGCTGCGTGACGGTGAGCTCTTGTATAAGCCGGACTATGCTCCGGACAATCTTAAGGCGCACAATTATATCGGAAACTGCGTGGTGGTGAGACGCGACCTGATGGATGACTGCGCTGTGAAGCTGTCCGGCGAAGCCTCACTCTGGAGCTTTAATAAATATATATGCGGCAGGTGCCGTGAGGAAGAGATAGCGCACGTAAGCCGTGCGCTTTTTGAGGATAATGGTCATATAAGGGAAGATGGAGATGACATAAAAGATACATCTCCGGATAACATGAAGGATTGTATTATTGATAGTAGAGACAATATTTTTAATAATATATCGAATAGAAAATATTGCCCGATGATTTCGGTGATTATTCCAAATTATGAGCATGCGGATGACCTGCGAAGATGCGTTGAGTCGCTTCTCTATATAAATACCTATAAAAATATTGAGATAATAATTGTCGAGAATAACAGCACATCGGAAGAAATATTTTCCTACTATGATGAACTTCTAAGGGAACATCCCGATGTGATAAGGCTTGAAAAATGGGAGGGAAGCTTCAACTATTCCGCTATAAACAATTACGGGGCTTCGCGCGCTAATGGTGAGCTTTTGCTGTTACTGAACAATGACACCAAGATTATTGAGCCGGATTCGCTGTGGGCTATGGCAGAATACGCTGTGAGAGATAACACAGGAGCGGTTGGTGCGTGTCTGCTCTACGCGGATAAGACCGTGCAGCATGCGGGTGTCATAGTTGGGATAGGCCCCGACAGGACGGCGGTTCATCCTAATTCGGGAGTATGTTTTATTGAAAACGGATACCGTGACAGTATTCATCATGTGCAGAACTATTCTGCCGTGACAGGTGCGTGTCTTATGATAAAAAAAGAGCTTTTTGATAAGCTGGGCGGGCTTGATGAGGAGCTTGCGGTCGCATATAATGACGTTGATTTCTGCCTGAGACTGAGGAGAAGGGGACTGCTGAATGTGTACGTTCCGCAGGCACTTCTTTTTCACTATGAGTCGAAGTCCAGAGGCTACGATGACAAGGGCGAGAGACATGAGAGGTTCCTTCGCGAATCACAGTTGTTCCGCGACAGATGGCAGAATATTGTAGATGATGGGGACCCGTATTATAATGTAAATCTTTCTAAGGAAGTACCTTGGAAGCTGGAAATAAAATTGTGAAACGCAATGATAATGAAAATTATGACGATAATATTCTGAAAAAGACAGAGCTGATTATAAAAGGCAATTGATAAAGCTTAGGAAAAGAAAGGCGGTTATGCAATGGCTTCTAATATATATAAAATAAAAAAGGCGGCGGCGTATATCAAGCATTATGGACCGGATAAGCTTGCCAAGAAGGCGATAGGAAAGCTTATCGACAAGGACGGCTACAGTGAACATTTTTCGGAGCTTGTGTCCGATGATGAGGAGCTGTTCTTTGAGAGAGGACGCAATTTTAAGAGAAAGCCGTTAATCAGTGTCCTTGTTCCGGTGTACAATCCGCCAGTCGCATATTTTAAGGAGATGCTCCTTTCGGTGATAAACCAGACGTATTTTAACTGGCAGCTCTGCCTTGTGGATGCGGGAACGGATAAGCTGCGCGCCGTTGTCGATGAGATAGCGGACGGCGATGAGCGTGTGTGCTATATGGAGATAGATAATGCCGGAATAGCGGAGAATACGAACGCGGCACTTGCGATGGCGAAGGGTGAGTATATAGCTCTTCTTGACAATGACGATACTTTGTCAACAGATGCGCTGTACCGCATGGTCGAGACGATAAACCGCGAAAATGCAGACTGCCTTTACTCCGACGAGGACAAGATGGACGGCGAAGGAAAGAAGCATTTCTGTCCACATGTCAAGCCTGATTTTAACCCACAGCTTTTAAGGAGCAACAATTATATCTGTCATCTTTTTGTAGTAAGGACAGAGCTTGCGAGGGAGGTTGGAGGATTTTCCAAGGATTATGACGGCGCACAGGACTATGACTTTATTTTAAAATGCACCGAAAAGGCGGAAAAGATTTCTCACGTAAGCCGTGTGCTCTACCATTGGCGCACTCATGAGAGTTCGACTTCCGCCAATCCGCTGTCTAAGCTGTACGCATACGAGGCGGGCAAAAAGGCAATAGAGGCTCATCTTGAGAGGATGGGAATAGCGGGCAGGGTAAGAATGCTTGATGACATGGGCTTTTACCGGGTTGAGTATGGGGATAACAATGCCGGGAATTACAGTGAAGGTGGCAGTAGTAAAGCTTCCAAAGTACTGGTTATTGCCACAGGAATTAAGGACAATGACACCGCGCAGAAGTATTTCAAGTATTTAAGAAAAAATACCGATTATGAAAATATGCAGATGTGCGCGATGGGTGAGCTTGACGCGGCAAGACTTGAGCAGTACACGAGCGATTATTTTTGTATTCTCATGTGCGGCATAAAGCCTGAAAAACGTGACTGGCTTAAAAGACTTGTGGAGGAAGCGGATGTACTGGGCGCGGACGCAATCGCCGCCAAGCTTCTTGTAAAGCAGGCATTTCCTCTGTATACTAAGATAAACAGAAGCTTCATAGTGTATTCCGGCGATGACTATAAGGACAGCTTTGGAAGGGTTCACGTAAACGCCGGAAAACCGGGATGGTATAAAGGAAATTTTAACAGAAATATATTACAGCAGAATATAAAGACTCTGCCAAAGACGGCGATACTTGTGCGGCGCAGTGAGCTTATGAGACTTCTTGCCGACGGCTGGAAGGCGGAAGAGGGAAAAATGTACCTGTATGAGCCGGGAGTTGAGCTTTATAAGTGATATTCCGTAATTGTTCAGCATTATGTCTGAATTTTGACAATTACGGTATTTTGAATGTATGCCGGAATTAAGATAAAGAGATAGCTTTATTGTTTTTAGAACATTATCGGTGTTTTTAAATAGATAATTGCGCAGCTGTTTATTGTAAAATTTGAGTTTCGCAATTGCCTAGTTTTTTAATATGGAATGGAGAATATTATGGTCAGTGTAGTTATTCCGAATTATAATGGAGAGCGTTTTTTGAAGGATTGTCTGGAAGCATTAAAGAGACAGACATACGAGGATATGGAGGTTATTCTGGTCGACAATGCCTCAACAGACGATAGTGTGGAGCTGGCGCAAAGGCTGTATCCGGGGATAAAGCTTGTTAAGCTTGATGACAACACAGGCTTTGCATACGCCGTAAACCGCGGCATAGAGGCGGCAGAGGGTGAATATGTGCTGTTGCTTAACAATGACACCATAGTGTTTCCTAATTTTGTCAAAAACCAGTACAAGATGATTAAGGGAAAGCCGGATGTGTTCTCATGCTCTGCGCTTATGATTCAGAACGCAGACCATGAGCTTGTGGACGATGCCGGGGATGAGCTTGCAGCCCTTGGCTGGGGTTTTGCGCCGGACAGGGACAAGCCTGTGTCAAATTGCATGGTGCCGCATGAGGTGTTCTCCTCCTGTGCCGGCGCCGCCATATACAGAAAATCCGTTTTTGATGAGATTGGCTTGTTCGACGAGAGTTTTTTTGCTTACCTTGAGGACATGGATATCGGCTACAGGGCAAGGCTGGCGGGCTATAGAAATCTCTATAATCCATACGCGAAGGTGTATCACCTTGGAAGCGCCTCAAGCGGCTCAAGACACAATGCCTTCAAGGTGGAGCTGTCGGCGCGAAACAGCATGTATATGCTCAGAAAAAATATGCCTGCATGGCAGATGGTGCTTAACGTGCCATTCATTGCGGCAGGAATTATTATAAAGACGATGTATTTTGCAAGGAAGGGGCTTGTGAAGGCGTACTTAAAGGGTATCTCAAAGGGACTGTCAGGTAAGCTTCAGGATACTTCCCAAAATGCGGGCGGAAAAAAACATAAGGGTACAAGTTTTGCAACGTATTTAGGGCTTCAGATGTGGCTGTTCAGAGGGATGGTTAAGAGGGTGAAAAAATAAATTACAGGGTTTCTTCAAATGTCATGGTAAAATCTAAAAAGCATATGTAAAATAGACATATCTAAATATCTAAGGGGGTAAAGCCATGGAGAGAACGGTAAGAGGCTGGTCGATTCTGTATATGGTGTTTGGCGTAGCAGGTGCCATTATGGGTTTGGTGCAGCTTGTAGATGAGACCGGTGGAGCGGTTGTGATGAACCAGTTTGGAGAGACCTGGATAAGGTCGGGCGGTGATTTCGGGACGGTTGTATATCTGCTGATTGTTGTTGCACTTGCGGCTGTGAGAATAGCGCTGGGTGTTATGGGGCTTAAGTTCGCCTCACTTGATAAGGTGTGGAAGCCAGTGCTGGTGCTCTCAATCGTACATATAGTGCTGTCGGTTGTTTCACTCAATATTGGTGCGATTATAGTTGCGGCTGTGGGATTGTTCATATATGTGATGTATTATAATATGGATTACAAGGATTTCTATGGTTTGTAGGAGGGTGTGCAAATGAAAAATCGTATTGTATGCAGCATTATCTTAACAATGTTCCTTCTAACCTCATGCACCCACTCTTCCACAGGCGTCACATATCCGAGGATTTCGGAGAACAGATTTAACTATGTAAGGAATGATATGACGCAGGTAAGCTGGTCGACGCTTCTGCTCAATTATGACGGAAGAATATACACAGGAACTATTTTACAGAGCGATGGCGCGAGTTTTGACACGGTGTGCGACAAAGAGCTTGGCGTTGTGTATGGCTATGGCGCTGTGTTCTGGGCGGACAGCGAGGAGAAAATCACAGCGGTGGAAGCGCAGGCGCAGGTATATTCTGTTAAGGGGTATGATTCGGATTTCAGGCTGTGTATTTACAGGGAGGAGAGCGACACACTGTTTCTGTTTGAGAACCTGAACGGTGTGACGGTCAGCAAGGGCAGTGATGTCTTTGAAAAAAAGCTCAGGCTCAATGAGTATGAGACGGTTGAAGTGGTAAAGAATGGCAGACCTGCTGATGAAAAGCTTGATGTTGATAACTTTTTAACGCAGATTTTTGAGGCAGATATGCTTCCGCTCAGTGAAAATGAGAGCGTACAGGAGGGAAAGGAATGTCTGTATGAGGTTATATTTTATGACAGGGCAGGCATACCGAATACCTTGAAGGTGTATGATGGCGGATATGTGGTATATGAAGCCTTGGGAGCCGACAGCACCTACAGGTTCCTAGTGAAAATATAATCGGATATGGTCGGGTGAGCCGGCGTAAAATTTTTATCTAATAGTGGGAAAATTGCAAGGATATACTTTGATAGGCGTCTGCGGATGTGTTAGAATAAATACAGTCCGTGGACGCTTATTTTGCATATTCATAGGCAATTTTTGACGTCCTATAACACAGCGGGAGGAAATATGGAAGAGGAACTTGTATTAAGGATAATAAACGAAAAGCTGGAATATGAACATATAGCCCCTGAGTGGCTTTGCGATGGAATATGTACAAGGTCGGAATATGATGAGTACTGCACCGGGGAAATGGATATAGATTATCTTACACTTGAAATGATGTTAGAGAGACTTGGGATGAACAGCATGGATTTCATTTCATGGGTGGATTATGAAGTGTATGAGTATCTGGAGTGGAGGGACAGGACACTGGAAGCCATACACAATAAGGATACTGTGACATTGAGACAATTATTATATTCTGATGACATGTACGGAATAGTGGATAGTGACGGTGAGATATTCGATAAAGAGGAAAATAGATGGAGCATGAATTCAAAGCTTATTATGCAGTTTGGCGTCATGGCGGTAAGCGTGCTGGAGTGGTTTGAGGGAAGGAAAGCCAATGCGGAGAGATACGCTAAGCAAGCTGTTGGATATACAGGGTTGGGAAACAACAAGGAATTTGATGATGAAGATATAGGCATGAAAATGCTGTCAGATAAAGAAATTGCAATGACTGTTCTAAGTGATTATTTTGAGGTGGAGAATAATCTTGAAAATAATGCGGCTCTTGAACGAACCGGCAGACATTTAGGGCAGATGTTAAGATATATTGATGGCAACGGAAGGGATATAAGAAGTGTAGCGCTTCTGTTTCCATATATATCATACCTGTACGTCAGAATCCGGATAATGCTGGGGAGAGCGGAACAGGGAATTGCACCATGCAAAAGGTCAATAGAATTGATGAGAACGCATAATCAGTGCCGGATGCTGGAAATGACTTTACGGCAGTATATACAACTTATGGAAAATCTGGGAATCAGCAACAGGGCACAGGATGAGGAAAGACTGCTCAAAAGCTGGCAGGAGGTTCTTGGATTCTTGAAAAGACTATCGGGAAATGTGCCGGATGAAGGTTGTGGTTTTGCAGAGAGGTTTTTAAGATGTGGTGTGTGGAACGGCGGAGCCTTCGTGACGGAGGGCGATATCATAAAGCTGTACAGAGCCAGGGAGGGCATTACCCAGAAAAGATTGAGCATAGATGCTGATTATAGTATGCGGAGCATGTGGCTGATAGAAAATTCCAAAGCTAAGCCGCAGAAGAATGGGTATGAAAAGATAAGAAAAAGACTTGGCATTCCGTCAGGTCATATACACAGTGATATATATTGCACCAGTTATAAAGCGTATATGCTGAAATATCAGATTGAAAGAGCAATGATGAACTGGGAGCTTGAAAAGGCGGACGGCTTGATTGATAAGCTTGAAAAAGAACTAATTCGGGCAGGAAGCGGGGACGAGGTTAAAAACCTTATAAACAAGCAATTTATTATGGACAGCCGAAATGTAATCGCGTACATGGCAAAGAAAATTACTGCCAAGGAATATCTGGATAAATGTAAAAAATGCCTTGCACTTACGGTGGATATTGAGAACAAGAAAATTGATAAGGTGTTTTTAAGGGTCGAAGAGCTGCTGATTATTCTTCATATCGCACAAGTTTACAGTAATCTTGGCAATACAGAGAAAGCTGTGCAGTACTCAAAAATTGTAATTGACTATTGTGAGGCAAGAAATATTAAAAGTCAGGCATACATCAATAAAATGCTTATAGCATATCATAGTCTGGCTTCGGTTTACAGTTCTTTGAATAAACATGATGAGGTGCTGGAGTATATTAAAAAAGGAATGTTCCTTGATATTAGTTCCGGCAAGGGCAAACTGGTAGCAACATTTATATTTTGCTATGCATACTCACAGGCAAAGCTTAACAATAATCTGGAAGCCCTTAATGCTTATCAGATAGTAATAAATGCTTGTGAGATATTTGGAAACAGTAACCGTGATAAGGCAGTGAGAAACTATACGCGGTTAAAAAATAAAATTGAATCGGAAGACACATAATTAAAAATGTCGTTTCCTGTTTCAGATTCATCGGAAAAGGTATTTATGTATGAGCTGTTGCATAGCTGCAATAATAAAAATATTAATACAAAAATCATTAACCATTTGTGTTTTTTGTTCATTAAAATATCCTCCTTTTAGTATATCTGATTGACTGTATAATGATAGCAGTTATTGCTATGAAAAAATATGATGTTTTATAAGAA
>JBNMLM010000103.1:0-7836 GCA_050874845.1 Eubacteriales bacterium
GGTCTGACACCCTGTCCCACATGTTGTTGGGACAGGGTGTCAGACCCCTGTCCCAGCAGCCTCCTCCATTTTCTTGAGCTTGTTATATGCTATGAGTGTCACAATCTTTGCAAGAATGCTGTTGGCGGACATTGCGGTGATATTGGATGGATCATAGTACGGCTCCACCTCCACAAGGTCTGCACCCACTATGTTAAGTCCCGGCATTGCCTCCTCAAGGATTCTCACTGCATCGTACACTGTGAAGCCTCCTGTGACAGGTGTTCCGGTTCCCGGTGCATAAGCCGGATCAAGGAAATCTATGTCAAATGTCACGATACATGGATAATCGCCAACCTTTTCACGGATGATACGTCCTGCCTCCTCATGGCTTATCGAATGCAGCTTCTTAGCGGAGAGAATCTCTCTTCCATAGTTCTTGGTATACTCATCATCGCGCTTAGGCGAACCGGTACGGATACCTACCTGAATTGTGTGGTTTCCGTCAAGATAGCCCTTTCTCATTGCGTTTGAGAACGGATTGCCGTGGGTATATATCTCCTTCGTCTCACACATCTGGTACATTCCTGTGTCAAGATGTGAGTCAAAATGAATCATCGCCATAGGTCCGAAGGCCTGATAGTATGCCGCAAGCTCAGGAAATGTGATTGAATGGTCACCGCCGACTATCACAGGGGTTGCGCCAGCATCCAATATTCTCTTGGTCTGCTCGGTTATCTTTGCAAATCCGTCAAGGAGATACCCTCCCATAAGCTTGAAATCACCTGTATCGACAATCTTAAGCTTATCTCCGATGTACAGGTCTATCTCTGAATCGGACTTTATTCCCTTGAACACACAGCTTCTCAAATACTTAGGACCAAGCTTCGTTCCCGGACGGTTGCTGGTAGCTAAATCGAACGGAACTCCCGCAAGTGCGATATCCACGCCATCAAGCTCCTCCTGATACGGAAGACGAAGAAAACTAATCAATGAGTTGCTCTGGTTAAAAGCACTCATATCCATTTTTTCCGGAATCGGTTCAATATATTTTCCCATATTATCTTTCCTCCTTTGCCCTCTTGTTTTTAGAAAGTGCAACTAAGAACTGCAGCACCAGATGTCCGGCAAAGAGTGCAGTGATTTCACCCGGATCATAGTCCTCCGTCACCTCTACAATGTCAAAGCCCTTCACATCAAGTCCCGGAAGCGCATTTCTAACAATCTCATAAGCCTCAAAGGAGGTGAACCCGCCTGTGACAGGTGTTCCGGTTCCCGGTGCATAGGTAGGGTCAAGAAAATCCACATCAAAGGTGACGATACACGGTGCAGCCCCTACCTGCTTTCTGATTCTCTTCACACATTCCTCAATGCCGATTTTATGCAGCTCGCGCGCTGTGATTACCTCCATGCCATGTTCTCTTGCAAATGTCAGTCTGTGGGAATCCACATAGCCCCTTATGCCAATCTGTATTGAGTGTTCCGTATCCAAAAATCCATCCTCCCATGCACGCCTGAACGGAGTTCCGTGGTGATAGAATCTCTCCGGCGGCGCGTCCGTGGTATCGTTGTGGGAATCAAAATGAATTATTGCGACAGGCTTTCCGAACTTCTCTGAATACGCCCTCAGCTCAGGATATGTGATTATATGGTCACCTCCTAAGACAATCGGCGTGCACCCACCGTCAAGCACCTTCTTCATGTGCTCATAGATTACCTGAAAGGTAACCTCTGTGTATCCCTTCTTTACCGGCAGATCACCATAATCCATTCCTGTGAGATTGTCACAAAGATAATCTGCATCCTGTGAAAAGAAATGTGCTCCGCCAAAGGATTTGTTCCTTATAGCCTTTGGGCCGAATCTTGCCCCGGCGCGGCGCGTAGTGCTTGTATCATACGGAATACCGACTATACAGAAGTCCTCTCCTTCAAACTCCCGCTTAAGCGGAAGTGTTCCGAATGGTCTGGTGCACAAGCCTCTCTTATCTTCATCTATTATTTTTCTGAGGTCTTCAGGTATCACTTCATTCCACATATTGCTTACCTCCTTTAAAAATGTTCATATTCCTTGATTCCCGCTTTGTTTGCCGCCACAATGTTGATGAAATCACAGCATATTCTGTTGGCTACAAGCTGGGTGTTCTCCATAGGGTCATAGTTAGGTGCGACCTCAACCATATCAAAGCCGACAATATTAAGTCCGGTAAGGGCACTTCTTACAAGCTCAAGTGTCTCCCATGATGTAAAGCCTCCCGGAACCGGAGTTCCCGTTCCCGGACATACTGATGGGTCGACAAAATCAATGTCAAATGTGACCATCACCTTATTGTCTCCAACCTTCTGTCTTATTCTCTTTGCACACTCATAGATACCCATTCTGTGAATATCCGCAGCGTAAATATGTTCAAAATTATGCTCCTTCGCAAAATCATAGGTATGCTCATCTCTTAGCAGTCCCCTCATTCCCACCTGAATGGAATGTTCTGTGTCAAGACAGCCTGTTAAAATGGCATTTCTGAAGGGATTGGCATGATCCGGAAATTCCAATGACTCAGAACCTCCCCATGTGTCCGTGTGCGAATCAAAATGAACCAGCGATACAGGTCCATACACATCCCTGTAGGCTAACAGCTCCGGGTATGTAATAGAATGATCCCCGCCCAAAATCACGGGAATGACACCTGCCTTAAGTATCTTGGTCATCTCCTCTGTGATGGTCGCGAAGCTGCGCTTCGTATCTCCGTTTATAAGCTTAAAATCGCCATAATCCACGGCGGAAACATAGTCAAAGGCATCCTCTATCCCAAATCCCTGCATATATGGTACCATTCCGTACGCTTCACGAATCGCCTTAGGACCAAGTCTTGTTCCGGGTCTTCCGGTTGTTCCTGTATCATAAGGGATTCCGGCAACAACGACATCCACATCCTCAAGAGTCTTAATATAAGGTAATCTCGAAAATGTCCCCGGTGTCGGCATAACCTCAGGACGCTCTTCATCCCTCATAAACCAAATCGGAGGTCTGTACTTCGGCTTCCTTACTTCTGTTTCATTTCCCATAATTTTTCTCCTTTCAGCTCTCTATAGATTTTTATCAGGCTAAGCCATGACAGCCGTGCCTGTATAAAGCTGGTAATACTTCCCTTCCTTTGCCATAAGCTCTTCATGGTTTCCCTGTTCAATAATCTCTCCCTGCTCAAGAACCATAATGGCTTTGGAATTTCTTATTGTCGACAATCTGTGCGCGATTACAAAGGTGGTTCTGTCCGCCATCAGTGCATCCATGCCCTTCTGTATATTCATCTCGGTCATTGTATCAACCGAACTGGTCGCCTCGTCCAAAATAAGTATAGGTGCCTTCGAAAGTGCTGCGCGCGCAATATTTATTAACTGTCTCTGACCTTGGGACAGATTAGAACCGTCCCCTTCAAGAAGTGTGTCATACCCTTCTGAAAGTCTTTCGATAAAATAGTGTGCATTGGCTGTTTTCGCCGCCTCTATAACTTCCTCGTCCGTTGCCTCAAGCCGTCCGTATCTGATATTCTCCATCACAGTGCCTGTAAAAAGATGTGTGTCCTGAAGCACCAGTGCGACGTTCTTTCTGAGTTCAGCCTTGTTAATCGCCCTGATGTCCCTTCCGTCAATTTTGATTGAACCGCCCTGAATTTCATAAAATCTATTGATGAGATTGGTGATAGTTGTCTTACCGGCACCTGTTGTTCCGACCAAAGCAATTTTATCACCCTTGTTGGCATGTATTGTTATGTCCTTTAAGATAACTCTGTCCTTCGTGTAGCCGAATGTGACATTATCTAAATCTACTCTTCCTTCGACCTTTCCCATATCGTCACAATGCTCTACATTCTGTCCCGGAATCTGCGCATAGGTCTGTTCCGGTTCCATATCCATTATCTTAAAAACTCTCTCTGCACCCGCGATTGCCGCAAACACCATGTTCATCTGCTGGCTGAGCTGGTTTATAGGCCACGCGAACTGTTTTGAATAGTTTACAAAAATTGCAAGCCCACCCACATCGAATCCTCGTAGAACACACAGCAGACCTGCAACCGCAGCCGTTCCACCGTATGAGAGCATGTTGAGATTTCCGACAACAGGTCCCATGGTATTACCGTAAAACTGTGCCATAATCTGCTTTCCAAGGAGCTTTCTGTTCATTTTTCCAAACTGTGAAACGGCGGTATTCTCATGGTTGAATACCTTCACAACCTTCTGTCCAGCAACAGTCTCCTCCACAAAGCCATTCATCTCTCCTAGCGCCTCCTGCTGTGCCTTATAATATTTTCTTCCATGCTTTGCCAAAAATCTTCCGCCATACACAATAAGAGGTGTCATTACAATAGTTATTATCGTAAGCCATACATTCGTGTACAGCATAAGCGCAAGCGAACCTATAAGATTGATTGCACTTGCAACAATCTGTACAACCGTTGTATTCATCATCTCACCGATCATGTCCACGTCATTCGTGTAGCGGCTCATAAGGTCTCCGTTCGAATTGGTATCAAAAAAGCTGAGCGGAAGCTTCTGCATGTGATTAAACAAATCTTCACGAATTTTGGTAAGCACATTCTGTGATACGCGCAGCATTATCTCAAGCTGTGCCGCCATTGCAATCACACCGACAATATAGACTGTGAGCATAAGCAGAATATTCAACAACAGCTTTTCAGCGCCGCTTTCACTTCCATAGACAATACCGTTTATAATCGGTCTCAAAAGATATGAGCTTGTGAGCGTTGAAGCAGTCGATACTATGACGGCAATGCCCGCTATTATAAGCCGCGCTTTCTCATTGCCTAAATATTTTACAAGTCTGTAAATTGTCTCCTTCGTATTCTGTGGCTTTGCCACCTCCGCGTACTTACCGGCACCTTCGGTACCACCGCCACGCCCTGTAATCTGTATATTAGCCGGCATCAGTCAAGCACCTCCTCCATCGTTTTCTTCATTGTCCTCTTCATTGTTCTCTCAGCGTCTTCCAAGGACATCTGTGAAGCAAATATATCTATATAAGTCATGCAGCTGTTCATAAGCTCTGTATGAGTTCCACTTCCGACAATCTTTCCTTCATCTATTACGATAATTTTATCAGCATTGATTACCGATGAAATTCTCTGTGCAATGATAATTTTCGTTGCGTCCTTCAGCGTTGTATCGAATGTCTCCCTGATTTTTGCCTCTGTCGCAGTGTCCACGGCAGATGTACTGTCATCGAGAATCAATATCTTCGGCTTTTTAAGCAGCGCCCTTGCAATGCAGAGTCTCTGCTTCTGACCTCCTGATACGTTGACGCCGCCCTGTCCTAGCTGCGTGTCATATCCCTGCGAAAACTGTTTGACAAACGTGTGTGCCTGCGCCTCCTCGCATACATCGTAAACCTGCTTGTCAGACGCCTGCTGATTACCCCAACGTATATTTTCCATTATCGAACCGGAAAAAAGTAAGTTTTTCTGAAGAACAACTCCGACACCTTCTCTTAAGTTATACAGCGAATAATCCTTCACATTCACACCGTCCACCAGAATCTCTCCCTCATCAACATCGTACAACCTCGGAATAAGGGCAACCAAGGTTGATTTTCCGGAACCGGTAGGTCCGATAATGCCAAGGGTCTGTCCTCCTTCAATCCTAAAGCTTATATCATCGAGAACCCACTGCTTTCTCTTCTTGTAATACTTATATTTTACATTCTTAAATTCTACATTTCCCTCACTCACCACTTTATCAAGTGCATGTGCCTTATCATCATTCAAATCCACCTCACATCTCAATACCTGATCGATTCTCTTAAATGATGTCAATGCGCGTGTTCCTGTCAAAAATGCTCTGGACAGCATTGTAAGGTTCATCTGTATCTGGGAAACATAGGTTATAAAGGCGGTCAAATCACCCACCGACATTTCCCCCTTCATGATAAACCGCGCCCCAAACCATACCACCGCCACCGTTGCAATGTACATAACCAGAGTCATATATGGCTGAAGCATAAGGTTGATACCCATTGCCGAGATTGTTTTATCCTTCAAGGTCTCATTAGCTTTATCAAACTTCTCTTTTTCAAAATCCTCCCTCACAAAGGACTTCACAACTCTTATATTTACAAGACTTTCCTGAATTATGGAGTTAATCTTATCAAGCTTTTTCTGCATTTCATCGAATCTTGGGTAGGACATTTTTAATATTACATAGATAACCGCCACAAGAACCGGGACAACGATAAGAATTATAAGGGCAAGCCTTGCGTTCAATATGAATGAAATTATTACTGCCGATACAATCATAATCGGACATCTTAAAACCATTCTCATTATCATCATTATCGTGTTCTGTATCTGAGTTATATCGTTGGTCAATCTGGTGATAAGTGAACCCGTTGTAAACTCATCAAGATTCTGAAATGAAAGAGTCTGTATTTTTTCAAATAAATCCTGTCTTATCCCCGAACCTGCTGTCATCGAGGCCTTAGATGACCAGTACGAGCCCGCCGTACCGCCAACCCCGCCAAGAATAATCACTATCGCCATATACAGCATATCCATTAAAATATGATGTATATCTCCGCTCATTACCCCCTTATTGATGACGTCCGCTATCAGCAGAGGCAGGGCAATATCCCCTCCGACTTCCATCAAAAGCCCTATTGGTCCCAATATAAAATATAGACCATTAGGCTTTATGTATTTTCTGAAATAGTTCATATTTTCCCTCCTTTTCCGGTAGACAATCCATGCTGCTTATCATAAAGCTTTAAATGCAAAATGGAGGAAATCATTACGATTTCCTCCATTGGATGCGTTAAACTTTTGCTTTATTTGTTAATGATTTTATGCATATTCCCCTCCACCGTCAATTAACATATTTATTAAAAATGGCATTATGCTTTTGTATATTTTTTATGCATTTTTATTTCGTATAGTTATTTTGTTTACTTTTGTGTTACAATAAGGTATGATTTTATTATTCAAAATTACTTAAGGAGGAACAGCTATGGACAGCTCAGATTTACTTTCAATCTCCGAAATGGCAAAGCTACGGCATGTCACAACCGAAACCTTGCGTCACTACGACAGAATAGGATTATTTAAACCGATTTACATAAATCCCGATACAGGCTATAGATTCTACTCCTTCACTCAATTCGAAACTCTTGGCACCATCAAAGAGCTCACGCAGATGGGAATGAAGCTTGAAGATATAAAATCTTTCTTGAACCACAGAAATTTTAACGAGTCTATAACTGTGCTTGAAAAGCAGCATGAATTGCTGCTCAAAGAAATTCAGGAAAAACAGGCACTTGAAAAAATAATAAGCGAAAAGATAGATTTTTTGCATAACATTAAGGATAATTCACAGCCGGGAAATATTTTCATGCGGCATTTCCCTGAGAGATACATCATATCCGAAGCGAAACCCGGCATGACGGTAAAGCAGATGTGCCTTGAGATCACCAGACTTGAGGGTATGCTTGATGAGGTTGCACCTGTCTTTGCGTCTAACAGGGTCGGTGCCTTCTGTTTAGAAGCAATAGACTCCTTAAAACCCGATGATATGACCTTTGAATATGCACCTTTTCTTGAATGTAATAAAAAATACAACAAAAATCCTCTATTTATAACAATTCCCGAAGGCGATTTTGTCTGCGCCAGATACCATGGACGCTTCGGCAGATACTCCGATATATTCAAATCCGTAACTGAGTATATGTCCGAGAACAAGCTCAGACAAAACGGAGCTTTTTACACCAATTATGAGCTTGATATCACACTAACAGCCAACTACGATGAGACAATTCTGCTATTGCAGGTACCGGTGTAAAGACTGGGACAGGGGTCTGAC
>JBNMLM010000104.1:0-7777 GCA_050874845.1 Eubacteriales bacterium
CATTGGGACACCGGTGTCAGACCCCTGTCCCAGCCCATTAAAAAAGGAGCCTCAAGGCTCCTTTTTTGATTATCTGTTCAATCTCAACATTTCAGTATAAGCGAGAAGGAACGGTCCGACGCCCTTAGCGTCATCCTTTACAACAGGCTCCGACATATAGTAGTCGAAGGTTCCTGAACGCATCTGCTTGCCGCCAAGACCTGCCACGAGGCAGATACCGTCAAGGTGCATTTCTCCGTTCTCATCCTCAGAAAGATACTTATCACATACGCCGTTGAATGCCTTGACACCATATTCACGGTAGCTCTCAGGAAGATAGCCAAGACGTACACCCTTTAAAAGAGCATATGCCATGATGGAGCTTCCGCTTGTCTCAAGATAGTTAGGCTCAAGCTTGCCATAGTTGACAACCTGATACCACATGCCGCTCTCATCCTGATACTTGAGCATTGCTTCCATGAGGTCTGTGAAGGTATTTTTTAACAGCTCGGTATCCTTGCACTCAGGGTCTGCCTTATCTATGGTGTCGAGAAGTGCCATAGAGTACCAGCCGAGGGCACGAAGCCAGAAGTTCTGTGAAAGACCGGTGACAGGGTCGCACCAGAACATTTCGCGTGAGTGGTCATAGGCATGCTTGTAAAGACCTGTAACAGGGTCTTTCATATTCTTTATGACGTTCTTGAACTGAAGGAATATATCATCATAGTTCTTCTTATCGTTAAAACGTGTCTCATATTCCATATAGAATGGCTGGCACATATAAAGACCGTCAAGCCATACCTGATTAGGGTAGATGTTCTTGTGCCAGAAGCTTCCCTCCGCAGTACGCGGCATGAGCTTAATCTGGCTGTAGATGAGGTCGATAGCCTTGCGGTATTTCTCCTTGCCTGTGAGGTCATAGAGCTCAAAAAGAGTCTTTCCGGCATTTACATTGTCGATATTGAGTTCTGATACGTCATAGCCGTCGATTGTTCCGTCATCGTGAACGCGGTAGTCGATAAACGCATCCGCAAAATCGAAATATTCCTGTTTCTTGGTGATGGAGTACATTTCGAGAAGCGCCTTAATCATACATCCGTCTATGTAATTCCATGTGGACTTAAGTCCCTGCAATATCTTTTCTATATTCCAGATAGGTCTGTCCGGTGTGCTCTTTGTGAGAAGCTCATCAATGTACCTGTCTATTACCTTGTAATCCATATATTTCCTCCATGTTCAATCCTGATTTGTAATTATTATAGAACAAATTATTACCCAAAACAATAAGCAATTGTACTCATTGTTTTGGGTAATATACGCATTTCTTGTGTATTTTTTCGGTTATATCATAATCCCCGATTTTTCCTTATTCTTGTCGATAATCTTATTGAGCTTGCGGAATGGTATTGCACCGACAAGTCCTATGAAGAGTGAGACAAGAATATATACCGAAAGCTTCGCGATATATGTCCAGTAGTCATCCTCATACAGTCCGGCGATTGCTTCCTTCATGGCGTTCATGCCGAACTGGAAAGGAAGGTAGTTGTACAGCGAATGAAAGACCTTAGGGAGCGTCTCTATAGGGAAGGTACATCCGGCACCTGCAACCTGAACAACCATTACAACTACCGCGAGAGCTTCTCCTATGTTGCCGAGGGCAACTGTCAGCGAGTATATGAACAGTGTGAATACGAAGCTGCACATTGCACCCGCGAACCAGAACATCACAGGGTGTTCACACTGTATTCCTATGAAATGAAGGTCGCCAAGTATTGTTATGAGTGTCTGAAGCTGTCCTACGAGGAAGAAGAGAATATATCTTCCAAAATATGCGTGACGAGGAGCTATTCCTGTTACACCCGGTATCGGATGAACATTTACATGCACGATGGCAACAAGTATGAGTGCTCCTACCCACAGGGCAAGCACGGTATAGAATGGAGCCATTGCCGAACCGTAATTTTCAATAGGATAGACATGCACTGTATCGAGTGCGACAGGGGAGGCAGCAAATTCTCCGAGAAGCTCAGGGTTGGTATCAATGATATCCACAAGCTTGTTATAGTTCTCGTTGCTTGACAGCTCATTCATATTGTCAGTGAGTGTCCTGATATAATCTGACAGCTCCTGTGCAAGTTCAAGTGTTGTGTCAAGGTTGGTATTGCCGTCCGCAAGTGTGTCCGAATAATTGGTGAGTACATTGTCTGTGCTGTTAAGATTTAAGTTGAAGCCGGAAAGTGCATTTACGGTAGTGTTAAGCGCAGCCTGCGCATTTGTTATTGTGGAGCTGAGCTGAGGCTTAACTGAATTGCTGTATGTACTCTTCAATGTTGCTATGTCATCGGAGCAGACTTTAATCTCTGCCTGAACCTTATCAATTAGGTCATTGGAGTTGGCGACAGCAACGGCTGCCGATGAACCTACATGGTCTGCATCGGATTTGATTGTGTCGAACTGTGCGCGAATGACGTTTATCTGCGCATTTATTTTTTCATCGCCCTTGGACTCTATTCCGGATACGGAGCTGTTGAATATATCCTTTGCGTAAGGAATCATATTATTTACAGCACCTATTCCGTTTAATACTACCTTCGATATTGCCTGAGCAGATGAAAGGTCGCTGTTTACCACATTGGATATCATGGTCAGGGTATTGTCAATCATGTCGAGACTTGTAAGCATCATATCGGATACGGTGTTTACAGTGCTTGCGGAGTTGTTGACCATTGTCTGCATGCTTGAAAGGGATGTCTTGCTGCTTGTAAGTACGGTATCGAGGCTTGGAAGCATAATCTTGGTTGTTGTGATTATGCTCTGTGCGGAATCCATAATCCCTTTGAAGGATGAGAGTATGCTTATATATGTGTCCATGTCATCGGAGAGAGCGGTGAGCTTCTCTGTCATGGTATCGGCTATGCTTACACCGTCGCTGTCTGTTGAGGATATGACATTGCCTGCCTTCATTGCCGATTCTGCAAGTGTGCTTATGAATGTGGCATTGACCTGCTGGCGGACGGACTTCTGTGCCTTCTGGGTAATCTTAGGCGCGATTGCGTTCTTCTTTCCGTTCTCATAGTATATAATCTGCGGATGTTCAAGGTCACCGCCAAGAAAGCTCACCATATCCTCGGAAAATGTTGATGGGATAACAAGCGCAGCGTAGTAATCTCCTGCCTTGACGCCTTCAATAGTATCTTCGGTGTTATCGGTAAATACCCATCCGATAGTGTTGTTGGACTTAAGGGCATCGACAACGGTGGTTCCTATGTTGATTTCAAGTCCTGAGATTTCGGCGCCCTCATCGTTGGAAATGACGGCTACCTTAATATTTCCGGTTGAGCTTGGACCGTAAGGATCCCAGTTGGAAAAAATGTTAAACCATGCGTACAGCGAAGGAAGAATTGAAAGACCAAGAATAATCACAACAGCAATTACGTTGGTGGATATCTTTTTCATATCGTTGGTGAATACCTTGAGTATTTTATTCATCGAATGCTTCCTCCTTTGCTATATTTTTTGAACCGGCATTTTTATCTTTTTTGGCTTTTTCTTTTTTCTTCTTTTTCTTTTTTGAACTATCTTTTTTATCAGATTTCTTATCTTTTTTCTTTTTGTTCTTGTCTTTCTTTTTATCGTCCTTTTTGGATTTGTCTTTCTTTTTCTTATCCTTATTTTTTACTTTTTCGGATAATTCATCTCCAATATCATCCTGCGGCTCATTTAGACTTTCTTTTATCATGTCCGTGTCGATATCGTAGGTATATTCATCCATGCTGTCATCTGAATTGGCGGAAGCCTCATCAATATTCATCGACGCCTTTGCGGAAGCTATAATATCACGCGCCTCAGCTTTGACGGAGGCAATCTTTCCGCTCATATCATTCATTCCGGATTCAAGAAGAGGCACAGGTTCGGCATCATTGCCTGTGATTGAGTTAATGCGGTGCTGCAGATTATAATCTCCGTATTCGACAACTATCAAATATGAAGATATTGCAAAAAGCGATACAATCCACAGAATAAGCCATATAACCTTGTTGCTGTCCGTTATGAACATGAGTGCAAGGAATATCATCGGGATGATGAGCACACACAACAGACCTATATGAATACGCTTCAGATTCTGAGCATGAAGCCTATCCTGAAAATCGACAAGCTCACCATATATATCTGAATTGTTCTGATTTATCTTTTTCCTAGACATATACAATCTCCTTTTATTTGTTTTATAAGTAATTGCGAAACTCTAACCTGCCAGTAAACAGTTGTGTAATTTTACTAGTACACTGCCGGACCTTTTGAACGCCATAATAGTTCGCTACGCGAACTAATGTCCTTAGCGGCTGTATTTTAGCCGCTTATGTACCGCTACGGCTTTCAAGGAGTGCGAACGTGTCCGGAAGGGTACTAGTAAAATTACACAACGTATGGGTGTCGCACACAGAGTTTTGCAATTGTTATTGTCACATCATTCCCGTATCTTCCATACGCTCCTCAACGAAGTGGTTAATCTTCATAAACGGTATTCGTATTACAAGTCCGATTACAAGTGCTGCCACAACGAATATCATAAGCTGTGCAAGGTTGGTGATATAAGCTGAACCATACATTCCCGCAACGGTCTCACGCATTGCGTTGATTGCGTAAGGGAATGGGAAGAAAATGTATATGTTCTGGTATACCTGCGGAAGCATCTCAATAGGGAAGGTTCCGCTTGAACCTGCAATCTGAAGTACCATGACTACGACTGCGAGAGCCTTGCCGAGGTCACCGAATGAGATGGCAAGTGAATATATCAGCAGCGTGAATGTAAAGCTTGCAAGCACAGCTACCAGATAGAATAATCCGGGTTCTAGTACCTGGCTGTGAAGCAGATGGATGTCACCGATTACTACTATCGCTGCCTGAATCTGTCCCAACAGGAAGAAGGTAAGGTATCTTCCGAAGAACAGGTGGCGTGGCTTCACATTCTCAAGTCCTGTAGGGTCTGCGTGAACCTTGACAAGTGATACGAGGAGTGTTCCGCCTACCCAGAGTGCCAGGATTGTGTAGAAAGGTGTCATTCCGGAACCATAATTCTCAACAGGGTAGATTTCCTCGGTAACCATATTTACAGGCTCGGCAAAAAATTCACCGTACAGCTCCGAGTCACCGCCGAGGAACTGTGTAACCATATCAATCTTGTCGCTCTCAGATGTGTTTTCTATCCAGTCGATAACACTGTCAAGCTCTTCAATGACGCCTTCTATAACCTCCTTAATCTGAGAGAGGCTCTCATTTGATTTATCAACAGTAGTGTTAACGCCGTCAAGGATTTCGTTTGCATCATTAAGAGCGCTTGTAAGGCTTGTCATGATGGAGTTGACACTTGACAAGGTCTGTGATATTGAGTCGTTAAGGCTGTTAAGCTGTGGTTCAACACTGTTTACATAGTTCGAATACAGGTCATCAAGCTGTTTTTTGCAGGATGTAAGGGATGATTTTATTCCGGATACCATGCTGTCCAACGCTGCCTGTGTGAGCACTCCGTTGCCGCCTGCCTGTGAGGCAAGGGAACCGATTGTATTTATTATCTGGTTTACAATTGTATCTAATACACCGAGTTCAGGGGTGGTTGATATATCAGCATTGGTAACATAATATTCCGCAATAAGGAGCTTAAGGCTCTTCATCTGTGTGCTGAGCTGGGTGGCATCTGCGTTGAGCTTGGAAATGCTGTTGGCAACTGCCTGTGAGTCCTGCGCAAGAGTGGCATCGTCAAGCAATGTGGCAATGTTATCGAGGGCTGTCGACATATCCGTGATTGTGTTCTTAAGCTGCGTGCTGAAAGTGCCAAGCGCGCTGCGGCTGTTGGAAAATGAAGCCTGTGCGTTCTTAAGGCTTGTGGTTGCACTGCTTATACCGGAGGCAAGTGTGCTTATCTGGGAACTGGTGTCACTGAGTGTGCTGTTAAGATTGCTATTGCCGTTTATCAGCATGTCGAGTGTCTTATTATAGGAAGTAAGATTGTCGCGGAGACGGACAAGCTTATCATTCAGAGTGGTGGCACGATCTTCTTCCTCAATATCTGAGGAGATTGTGTTTGTCTCTGTGAATATGGTGCTCACAACAACTTCAATGAACTTAGTGTTTATAGTCTGTTGGAGAGAACCTACAGCAGTGTCGGTTATCTTGGTAGCTATGGCGTTCTTCTTTTCATTATCATAATATGTAATGACAGGATTCTTAAAGTTGGTGTCAAATACGGTGTACATGCTCTCCGTAAAGTCGGAACCGATTGTGACTCCTGCATAGTAATCTCCGGCTTCAACTCCGGCAATTACATCGTCTGCGGTATCACACGCAACCCAGTCTATGCTGTCATTGGTCTTGAGTTCTTCTAAGACATCGGCACCCATGTTCTTGTAGGTGCCGTCCTCAAGAGTATAGCCCGCATCTTCGGAGGCTATGGCAATTTTAATGTTGGAGGTGTTGCCGTATGGGTCATGGTTAGAATAGATGTTAAACCAGGCATACAGCGATGGCAGAATGCACAGACCAAGTGCAATAGCCAGAGCGAACGGACTTCTTATAAGTCTTTTTAAGTCCCGCACGAAGATGGTCAATGTGTTTTTCATAGTTAATTCCCTTTCTTTTTTATGACTTCCTTATATATAGTATTATATAGTTTATATGTACACAGTCAATGTGCACACCGACGAAATACTAAGCATTTTCAAAGGAGTGTTTGAGCAATGACTTTTTGTGTCAACGAACTTTATAATAGCACATATTGGATAAATGACCAGTAGTCACTTTCTAAATTTTTTATAAACTTTATATATAATACCATTTTTATTCAGTGATATGCCCTATGTAAATAGTCTTAAAGTACTATTGATAAAAAAATTAATGCTTGCTTTTTTTAATTTTGTGAGTAAAATATGTGAATGTATCAGTGAGCGCAGAAGGCACCCACGTATTACATTAAAAACTAAATAGAGAGAAAGGAGTGAGTTCATGGGAGATTTGAAGGAAAAGATAATGGAAGAGCTCAACTGTGAGACTGTCTTTACCATCCATATCGGAAGCTTTGATATTCCGGTTGCCGAGTCCACTGTTATAACATGGGTTATCATGGTGATATTACTTGCACTGTGCATATTCCTGACAAGAGGACTTAAGGTTAAGAATGTAAGCAAGAGACAGCTTGTTGCCGAATCCATTGTAGGCTGGCTTGAGAAGTTTGTCATCGGAATGACCGGGGAAGAAGGAAAAGCCTTCGTGCCATATCTGTGTTCAGTACTTCTGTACATAGGCTTTGCCAACCTGATTGGTCTGTGCGGAGTTAAGCCGCCGACGAAGGATCTCAATGTAACAGCAGCACTTGCTGTGATGAGTATTGTACTTGTCCAGTACGCAGGAATACACAAGAAGGGCTTTAAGGGCTGGCTTAAGAGCTTTACACAGCCTATGGCGATTGTAACGCCTATCAACATTCTTGAGTTATTCATCAAGCCGTTGTCACTTTGTATGCGACTTTTTGGTAACGTATTAGGTGCGTTTGTTATTATGGAGTTACTTAAGTCATTAATTCCGGTTGTTTTGCCGGTACCATTCAGTTTTTACTTTGATATTTTTGACGGTTTAATTCAGGCATACGTATTTGTATTTTTAACATCACTTTATATTAAGGAAGCAGTCGAAGAGTAGGACTGCCGGACACTAAATTCATTAACATGCCGCCAGACGGCAGAACGGAGGAAAATATGGGAATTGCATTAGGAGCAGGAATTGCAGCATTAGCATGTATAGGAGC
>JBNMLM010000105.1:0-7674 GCA_050874845.1 Eubacteriales bacterium
CGGAGTTTCATTCACCATAGGAAGCACTCTTTCAGGGACCTATTATATGTGGGTGAAGCATGTGAAGGACGCAGCCGGCAACACGTCCGTGTCATCACCTAATGCCGGGTATCACCGGTTCGGACCATACTATTTTGACAACACTGTACCGGATTTGAGCGGAGTGCTGAGTTCCTATCCGGACTTAAACCAGTATCCTTATGGCTGGTATCCTGAAGGAACAACAGTCACTTTTGATATATCCGATGCGCACTCAGGCATAAAAAGTGCTGTGCTTACGGACTTTAACGGCATCCTGCTTGATAACGGTGACATAACATCGGGCAGGCAGTACTATTTCGGCTCCGAAGGTCCTGCCTTCTACTGCCTAACCGTGACCGACAACATGGGAAACACTGCAAAGAAGCTCTTCATCGTGAAGATAGACTCAAAAAGCGAGGTCATTCCGGACAATGCGGTATGGAAAGAGCTTGGAGACCTTGCACTGTTTGCACACTGGAGCGCCAACACCTATAAGGTGCATTTTGAAAAGAATGACGATGACAGCGGCAGCACAAAGGCAACAGGAAGCATGTCCGACGCCACATTTACATACGATAAGGACGAAACCCTCCCGGCAAACGGCTTTTCAAGGACAGGATATTATTTTGACGGATGGAACGAGAGCGCGGACGGCACGGCGAATAACGGAATAAACTACCCGGACCGCGCCGCTGTAAAAAACCTTACCCTCATACCGGGCGGGACGGTGACGCTCCTTGCACAGTGGAAACCATGCCGGTACGCACTCAAGTTTGATTACAGCAGCCCGGAAAATGCCACGGGAATCATCCGCGGAGCTGTTGAGACCTCACGAATGGTAACATTTGACAGCGCCATAGGCAGGCTTCCGGAACCGAAGCCTACAGGCTGGGTGTTCGAAGGCTGGTATGTGGACGAGGACGGCACCTCAGTAAGACTTGATGACAGTGATATATGGCATTACACAGCAGATAAGACCGCTGTTGCAAAATGGACTCCTGTAAAATATGAGGTAAGGCTACACAGCAGCGTGCCGGAAGATGCACTGGGACAGCTTAAACAAGAGCTCGATGTAAGCACTGCTGCGGGCGCTGAGAACTGGACATGGCGTGAAGCTGAGTACTACAGCGCCATATTTACATACGATTCCGAAAACAGCCTTCCACTGCCACAGGATACCTACTCACTCACAGGGTACAGCATAAGCGGCTGGTATGCAAACACGCTCCTTTCCGATTACATAGGCGGCGGGGAGTTTAAAAAGTGGAACCTTTCTGCGCTGGAAGGAACCGTTGTTGACCTCTATCCCGCATGGCGCGATACATCAGCACCTGAGATAAACGTCACACCGACCAGAACCGTGAATCCTGATGTGGACAATGACGCCGTAAAGAGCCTTGCCGTCACCATAACAGTCACGGAGCACGGCTCAGGACTCCGCGCAGATAACCTGTATGAATATGGTTTCTCCGAATCTTCCGGCAGTCTTCCGTCCGCGTGGGAAAGCTACTGCGATAATGCTGCGCCTTCAGGTTTTACCGTCACTCTGCCTGATACCGGAACCGGAATGGACGGATACTATTACCTGTGGGTGCGCCGCGTGATGGATAACAGCGGGAACAGTTCGGAAAGCCCGTCGGCATTAAATACATTAAACGGCTGCCATGTATTCGGTATATATGTTTTTGACAACACCGCCCCGGATGGAAAGACAGAATACATAGAGAATAACCTTACTCTCGGTCTTTACAATGACACTGTCACTGACTCACCTTATGCCGTGATGACCATACATGATCCGCACGATGACATAGCCGGCATAGCGGGATATGTTCTCAGGATAAGTGATGCAGCCGACATGTCAAACAGTGTTGACTACTCTTTCACACCCGATGCCGGAACCGGAACCTATACATGCAGCTTCAACCTCTATGACAGCCTTTCCGGTACAGAGGACGTCGAAAAGGTACACCTTCAGATAATAGCCACCGACAAGCTTGGCAATGAAGCCACTATTCCGATAACGAGGTATGATTTCGGAACCTTGCAGACTGGAGCTGCCATACGTGCGGAGGACATAGGATACAGGGAACTTCCCGACATCCCCGATGCTTCATCCTCTCCACTTCTCACATCGTATAAATATATCCGTGACTATTTCCGCGTTGAGGCATATATTGAAAACATTTCCTACAAGGCTTCCGGTACAACATTCATGGGTGGTCACAAGGGGCAGCTTAGAATATATGTTTTCGGCTATGTGGACAATGTGTCCGCGGATTTCGGCTCCGTAAAAAAATTCATAATTCCCGAATACGACACCAACCCGGATTTAAGCAAAACCGGAATAGTCCCACCGGAAAGAGAGAAACTATATCTGCACAGATTTTTTGTTCCACTCTACTGTGCAAGCTCAACCTACACCGACACAACAGCCTTCGGCTACAAGGGAAATTCCGTTCAAAAGCGCAGTGTTATTTACGATGTAAGTGATACTTTGGCATATAAAATCAAAACCATACTAAAATATAACGCAAGATAAAATTCAAATTCACACAGTTTTTATAAATTTTCCTATTCCCTTTTTTACTTTATGTGTTATAATATTGTCAAAATAATAACAATATCGGAGGTATTCTTATGTTAGTTACAGCTAAAGAAATGCTTGAAAAGGCAGTTGCCGGTCATTATGCAGTTGGCCAGTTTAATATTAACAACCTTGAGTGGACTAAGGCTATCCTTACAACAGCTCAGGAACTTAATTCCCCTGTTATCCTCGGTGTTTCCGAAGGTGCCGGCAAATATATGACAGGCTATAAGACCGTAGTTGGCATGGTTAAGGGAATGATGGAAGAGCTCAACATCACTGTTCCTGTTGCTCTTCACTTAGACCACGGCTCATACGAAGGATGCCTTAAGTGTGTAGAGGCAGGTTTCTCATCAATCATGTTCGACGGTTCCCACTACCCTATTGAGGAGAACATTGCAAAGACTAAGGAATTAGTTAAGATTTGTGCTGAGCACAATATGTCCCTTGAGGCTGAGGTTGGTTCTATCGGCGGTGAGGAAGATGGCGTAATCGGTATGGGTGAGTGTGCAGACCCTAACGAGTGTAAGGCTATCGCAGACCTTGGCGTAACAATGCTTGCAGCAGGTATCGGTAACATTCACGGTAAGTACCCTGCTAACTGGAAGGGACTCAGCTTCGAGACACTTGCAGCCGTTAAGGAGCTTACAGGTGATATGCCACTTGTTCTTCACGGTGGTACAGGCATCCCTGCTGATATGATTAAGAAGGCTATCTCTCTTGGTGTTGCCAAGATTAACGTAAATACAGAGTGCCAGTTATCCTTCGCAGATGCTACACGTAAGTATATTGAGGCAGGCAAGGACTTAGAGGGCAAGGGCTTCGACCCTCGTAAGCTTTTAGCTCCTGGTACAGCAGCAATCAAGGAAACTGTAAAAGAGAAGATGGAGTTATTCGGCTCAGTTGGCAAGGCTGAATAAAAAAAATAAGTTTTTTTCAAAAAAGGGCTTGCAATTTTGTGAGTTATAGTTTATTTTATTAACATAAATGATGTCTTGTAATACTAAAGCCAATATTTAGGGAACAAGGTCATATATTTCGTGTGAGTGAACAAGGGCGTTCCGTTTAGTTGGAATGCCCTTTTTTTATGCATATATGTCTAATTTTAGAAATAAATAATAGACATATAGTTCGGATGAAATACAATCCACTGTACATCCCGATACATAATCACCACGAAAAATCTATAGCATGAAAGGAATGGAAAAGAATGAGCAATATCAATGTAGAAGAAATTTTTGGCGAAAATGTATTCACAGTTGGTAAGATGAGAGAGCGCCTTCCTAAGAAGGTATTTGCAAATCTCATGAATGTTATGAACAAGGGTGGCGAGTTGTCAATTTCCGATGCCGATGTTATCGCAAAGGCTATGAAGGACTGGGCAGTCGAAAAGGGTGCAACACACTATACCCACTGGTTCCAGCCACTCACAGGTATCACAGCTGAGAAGCATGATGCCTTCGTTACACATCCTGATGCAGACGGCAAGATGATTATGGAGTTCTCCGGTAAGGAGCTTATAAAGGGTGAGCCTGATGCTTCTTCTTTTCCATCCGGCGGCTTAAGAGCTACATTTGAGGCCAGAGGCTATACGGCTTGGGACTGCACATCACCTGCATTCGTCAAGGAGGATGCAACAGGTGCCATCCTCTGTATCCCTACAGCTTTCTGTTCCTACAAGGGTGAGGCTCTTGATAAGAAGACTCCTCTCCTTCGTTCCATGGAAGCAGTAAGCCAGCAGGCTCTCCGTATTGTAAGACTTTTCGGTAACACAGAAGCTACCAAAGTTACAGCATCTGTTGGTCCTGAGCAGGAGTACTTTATCGTTGACAGAGAAAAGTACCTTGAGAGAAAGGATTTAATCTATACCGGACGTACTCTTTTCGGCGCACCTGCTCCTAAGGGTCAGGAGCTCGAAGACCACTACTTCGGTTCTATCAAGGAAAGAATCGGCGCTTATATGAAGGACATCAACATTGAGCTCTGGAAGCTTGGCGTAACAGCTAAGACACAGCACAATGAGGTTGCTCCTGCACAGCATGAGCTTGCTCCTATCTATGAGACAGCCAATGTTGCAGTTGACCATAACCAGCTTGTTATGGATGTTATGAAGAAGGTTGCCACACGTCATGGTCTTGCATGTCTTCTCCATGAGAAGCCATTCGCAGGTGTCAACGGTTCAGGTAAGCATGACAACTGGTCCATCGTTACGGATAACGGTGTCAACCTCATCGATCCGGGCGATACACCTAACGAGAACCTTCAGTTCTTACTTGTACTTGCCTGCATAATGAAGGCTGTTGATATACACGCTGATCTCCTCCGTCAGTCCGCTTCCGATGTAGGAAATGATCACAGACTTGGAGCTAACGAGGCACCTCCGGCAATCATTTCCATGTTCCTTGGCGACCAGCTCGAGGATGTTGTCAACCAGATTATAGAGACAGGTACAGCTACACACAGTATTGGGGGCGGCAAGCTTCTTACAGGTGTTTCCACACTTCCTGATTTTGCAAAGGATGCTACCGACAGAAACAGAACTTCACCTTTTGCTTTCACAGGCAACAAGTTCGAGTTCCGTATGGTTGGTTCCGCTGATTCAATCGCAAGCCCTAACACAGTTCTCAACGCAATTGTTGCAGAGGCATTCTGTGAGGCTGCAGATATTCTTGAGAAATCCGACGATTTCGACAAGGATGTTCATGAGTTAATCAAGAAGTACATGACTGAGCATAAGAGAATTGTCTTCAACGGCAACGGCTACTCCGATGAGTGGGTTGCAGAGGCTGAGAGAAGAGGACTTCCTAATATCAGGTCCATGGTAGACGCTGCAAGTGCTCTCACAACAGACAAGGCTGTAGCTTTATTTGAGAAGTTCGGTATCTTCACAAAGGCTGAGCTTGAATCCCGCGAGGAGATTACATACGAGACATACACCAAGTACATCAACATTGAGGCTCTCACAATGATAAGCATGGCATCAAAGCAGATTCTTCCTGCTGTCATCAGCTACACAACTGAGCTTGCCAACTCTATTGCTTCCGTAGAAGCCGTAGGCTGTGACGCAAGTGTTCAGAAGGAAAGACTTGAGAAGGTTACAGTTGAGCTCAAGGCTATGAATGCCGCTCTTGAGAAGCTCAAGGCTGATCAGGCTAACGGTGAGAAGGAATGTGCTAAGTGCACAGCCATTTACTATCATGACACAATCATGTCCGATATGGCTGCTCTTCGTGCTCCTGCCGATAAGCTTGAAATGCTTGTTGACAAGGACTTCTGGCCAATACCTACTTATGGCGATCTTCTCTTTGAGGTATAAAACGAAGATGGCATAAAAAATATTTTACTTAGCTTTTTGAATTTTCATATACTATAAAACCTGCTACCAGACAAGGAAAGGCGTAAATCCGAATTTCGAATTTACGCCTTTTCTCTTACGAACATCTTTTAATTTTTACATTACCAGCTGTGGATGACAGCTCGCTAACTATTTAAGCATATCAAGAATCTTGTCCTTAGGCTGTACTCCAACGCTTGTGCTAACTGTCTTGCCATCCTTAACCACTACCAAAGTAGGGATTGACATAACGCCATACTTCTCAGCCAGTGAAGACTCCTCATCCACGTTAATCTTGCATATCTTAGCATCCGTAACCTCATTTGAGAGTTCTTCTATAACCGGCAGGAGCATCTGGCATGGTCCACACCATGAAGCCCAGAAATCGAGAAGCACCGGCTTATCAGAGTTGAGCACTTCGCTCTCATAATTGTCACTTGTAATGTGTAATGCTGCCATATTTTAATCCTCCTTATGTCTGCAAATGGAAATCCCACAATTCATGGTCGATACGGATATATTATCTGCACGTATCTCAATATAAATCACATAATTCATATAATAAGTGAAGGATTTTCCTATTTTTATTTCGTATATATTGTAACAGGATATATGTTTTTTATCCAGTAACAGATGTTACATTTTATAGTTTCTTAATATTTATGTCATTTAAGCATTCTCCCTTAATCCCCCTTGCAAATAAATCGCTGCCATACACACATAACCTGCGTGCATGGCAGCGATTGAAAAAATTATCTTTATTAACGTAAAATACCTCGCAGATATAAATACTTTATATCACTTACTCTTCCTGATTCTTGGAATTGCGGTACTGAAGCGGAGTCATGGCATATTCCTTCTTGAAAAGTCTGTTGAAATGCTCCACGTTCTCATAGCCCACGCTGGCTGCGATGGTCTCAACATTCTGGTTGGACTCACGAAGAAGAACCTTCGCCTTCTTCATACGTGCCTTCTTGACAGCATCCTGAAATGTCATTCCCGACTTCTCCTTGATGTACTTGGAAAGGTATGGCTTTGAAAGATTGAAGTTCTCAGCAAGTTCATCAAGTGAGACATCCGTATAATGGTTCTGGATGAAGTTGAGGATATCGACAATGCGCTCCTCCCTGCCCTCTTTCACATTAGTATCCTTGGCAAGCTTGTTGACTGCTGCCACAAGTGCCGATATTGATGCCTTGATAATATCCTCATCAAGACCTACGCCCCAGTACATCTTATCCTTGCAGAGCACTCCCACATAGGAAGCAGCCTTTGAGGATGAGCCCTTGGAAATAGCGTGCTCCTCGTATACTGCAAGCTCATAGCTTATGCCAAAATACATCTTGAGTGCATTGCTTACAGCGTCAAGGCGTCCGTTTCCTCCTGTCTCAACAATGCGCTTCTCCTTGCCCTGCTGTATTGTGACAGTAGCCCAGATTCCGTCCTCCTGCTTGAAGTGACACTCAGGTACCGAGAATACATCCGTCTGTCCTATGTAATTATCTTCAAATATCTGATATACAACCGAAGGTGTAAGCTCCTTGTGCTTGCGGTCTGAAACACCCTTCACAAGATAGCCTACCTCCTCCTTCATCTTGTCCGGAATGGAAATACCGAAATTCTGCTTGAGAATGTATGATACTCCTCCCTTACCCGACTGGCTGTTGATACGGATGACATCTGCTTCGTAATGTCTTCCGATATCAGCCGGATCAATCGGCAGATACGGTAC
>JBNMLM010000106.1:0-7534 GCA_050874845.1 Eubacteriales bacterium
CTACCATTGAACTACACCCGCATACAGTCGGGGTGACAGGATTCGAACCTGCGACCTCCTGATCCCAAATCAGGCGCTCTAGCCAAGCTGAGCCACACCCCGGTGTACTTGTTATTTTGTTTTGCGTTATTTCCTTGACGCAAGAATGATTATATTATAACACCACCAAAAAGTCAACACCTTTTTTTAAATTTTTTTAATTTTTTTGAAAATCAAATAATTGCAACTATTTAAGCCCCATAAACAGGGGCTTTGCTGGCTATATGGTGTGTAAAGAACAGTACGCTTTTTTGCCATCTTCGGAGATTTCTATTGTCCCGTAGGTGCATTTTCTTCCCTCCTGCCTTGGCAGAGAAATGCTTCCCGGATTAAATGCACTGATTCCCCTCATATATGTGAGGTCGGGAATATGGCTGTGCCCATAGAGGGCAATATCTGCCCCGACGGACTCCGCCTTGTCTATAAGCCTTCCAAGCCCTGATTTGACCCCATACGCGTGACCATGGGTTACGAATATGCGGTGACCGCACACATCGACCACTTCCTCCCCCTTCAGAGGGCTGCACATATCACAATTTCCACGCACCATCACAACCGGGCAGTCTACGAACTCCTCAATATAATCTGCAAGGTCACCCGAATCCCCACAGTGTATCAGCATGTCTATCGGCTTAATCTGTTCTAAGAGCTTAAATAAATTGGTATTATAACCATGTGTGTCGCTTACAACAAGTATCTTCATAAATTTCCCACCTGCTCAATACTATCCATACAGTATCTCCTACAGCCACTCCTTAATATATTTCTTCATCTCAGCAAGCGCCTTACCTCTGTGGCTCACCTTGTTCTTCTCATCTGCCGTAAGCTGCGCTGTGGTGCGCCCGAACTCAGGCACAAACACAATAGGGTCATACCCGAAGCCGTTCTCTCCCATCGGCTCATGTGCTATAATGCCCTCAATCGTTCCCCTTGTAGTTCTGACCGTACCATCCGGAAAAACAGCCGCTATGGCGCACACAAAGCGCGCTGTGCGCTTGTCATCCTCCACACCGTCAAGTCTGTCTATTATGCTCTTATTCTTCACGCTGTAAGGTGTATCCTCACCCATATATCGCGCAGAATAAATTCCCGGCTCTTTGTTAAGGTAATCAACCTCAAGCCCGGAATCATCCGCCAACACTATATCACTGCTTAGTGCTGCCACCGCTCTAGCCTTTATTATTGCATTCTCCTCGAATGAATTTCCATCCTCCACGATGTCAAGACTGCAGCCTGCCTCCTTCATTGACAGAATCTCAACACCCAGATCCGCCATAATCATTCTGATTTCTTTCATTTTTCCTTCATTCGTGGTTGCAAAAACTATTCTCATTTTTTTCTCCTCTATCTTTTATTTGTAAACATCTTAAGACACACATTGCACTGTTTAGTCTCCTCAGTCCTTATCCAGATATCACCATGTGGGCTTATATATCCCTCTCCGTCATCAATCACGACCGAAGCCGTTGCGGCATCGCCGCGATATTCTACGGCAACAGGGCGCTTTGAATTAGGTGTCTGGATATACACAACAATCGCATAACGTCCCCCCTGCTCAAGGTTCACCTTCTCAGGTATTGTGACCGTATAATATCCGGCATTGCTGAACGTCCCCTTTGTCAGGAGCCTTCTCGTGGCGAATGAAGCCTCATCCTTGAAGTCCTCAACAATATATACTTCATAGGAGGAATCAGGTGCCACACTGTAAAATGCTACCGCCTCAAGACTCTCATCATCATTGGCGGTATATACATTTGCAAAATAAGCGTAATCCCTGTCATAGCCAATCTGGCCTACCCAGCCGCACAAATCCGTCTGGTATATATTGTCATAATTGTCCGTACCCTCTATTCCTGTATAAATGACATTGTGGACACCTATATTACTGTCATAATAGGAGACATAGAATACCCCCCTATCGCCAAACTCCTCTCCCCAGCTGTTAGCACATATAAATGCGCCATCACCCTCCGGTTCAAATGTAAAATTGGAGGCAGGATATGTATCATCCCATCCTATAATAACTATATCGTGGTTAGGCTTTTCCGGTCCGATATAGCAGTAGGAATACTTATTTTCATCATAATATATGGAGGTACTCCTGCTGTCGGGCATTTCCATGTAGAGTGAACTCTGCACTCCTCCATACAAAAACACGGATTTTTTTATGTTGTCATAGTTCTTGCTCTCAAGCACCTGTGCTTCCTGAAGGTGCACGACAGCCTCAAGTCCCTCCGGCGAATACCCATCACCGTATGGGTCATCCTCCTCAAGAACAGGTCCTGTCCATGACGCAAGGTACGCTATAGCCATCGTGTATTCCCCGCCATCGTTCTGCGTCATGCTGAAATTATTGTTGATGGACATGTGATCCTCAGAGAAATCTATATTGACCTCCGGCTTGAGGGTTGTCTCTAACGCCATAAGAGATGCAAATGCCCAACAGGTTCCGAATGTGCTCTGGTTCTTTATCTCGGGCATTCTCCCCTCTGCGCGGTAATCGTAGGTGTACGGAAACACCTTCTCATCCGGCTTCATATTGGCAAATGCGACCGTATTGGTGTTCACATCCCATGTATAAGTGTATGACAATCCCTCCTCAATAACCTGTGAAGGCACATATATGTGATTGTCCTTACTTAACACCTTGGCTGAAAGCTCCCTGCTTAGATCATCGCACATCATTGTCTTCTGTCCTGCCGACAACACTATCCTCGAATTAAACTTTTCAAGAATAAGGTGATTGGAACTATAAAAATTAGCAGCACATGAAAACCACTCCGACAAAACATCCGATGAGATATACAATTGTAACTCATCATCAAAAAAAATCTGTTCAGCCGTTGCAGCTACAGACTTGCCGTCTATCTGCAGTTTTATTCCTCTGGAATTTATGTTTCCTGCAATTATTCCGCTCCATCTGCTATCTCTTGTAATTCCTGAGGCTCCCTGTTTTACTGCCTGCGGATTATAGTCATCCATGAAAACCCATATACTGCAGGCTATAACCACAAGCATCACAGATAAATACCATCTTACTGATTTTCTCAATTTTTCTCCTGCTTTCCCTGTCTAGGCGGCTTAGACCCTAAAAACTGATAATAATATGTCTTAAGCATACCATTGTATATTTTTCTGTTGGCATCAGCCTTGCGTCCAAAATAGCGCTCGGCCTCTGTATATGAGGTAATCATAAACGCCGACCATGAATCAAGCGCCGCAAACTGTCTTCCGAATTCACTATAGATAGCCGGAAGAGTCTCCTTATCCTCAAGTCTCTCTCCATAAGGTGGGTTGGTTATGATAAATCCATATTTTTTCGGATGGCTCAGCTCCTTGACCGGTCTCTCCTGAAAATGTATAAGTCCCGACACGCCCGCGTTCTCCGCATTGCGCCTTGCCGTCTTTAAAACATCCTTATCAATATCATATCCCTGAATATCCGTCTCTATGGATGTATCGACCAGATCATTTGCCTCATCTATACAATCATACCACATTGAACGTCCGATTATATTATCCCATTTCTCCCCGGTAAAGCTTCTGTTCATTCCCGGCGCTATATTTGCCGCCATCATTGCCGCTTCTATCGGGATAGTTCCACTACCGCAGAAAGGATCGACAAGAATCCTGTCCTTTCTCCAAGGTGACAGCATTATAAGTGCAGCCGCCAAAGTCTCCGAAATAGGCGCTTTTCCGGCTACCGGTCTGTAGCCTCTCTTATGAAGTGAATCTCCTGAGCTGTCTATGCATACAGTTACCTCATCCTTATAGTTAAAAATCCTTATAGGATACTCACTTCCCGATTCCTCAAACCAATTCACCTTGTAATAAGTCTTAAGCCTCTCAACCATGGCTTTCTTTACAATCGACTGTATATCCGATGAACTGAAAAGCTTACTGTTGACCGTTGTCGCCTTTGTTACCCAGAACTTACCGTCCTTAGGAATCCACTGCTCCCACTCTATAGCCTTAATTCCTTCAAAAAGCTCATCAAATGTGTATGCCTTAAATCTTCCTGCACATATCATTACGCGCTCAGCCGTTCTAAGAAAAACATTGGCTCTGCAAAGCGCTTCCGCATCACCGAGAAATGTGATTCGTCCATCCTCAACACGCTCAATATCATACCCTAAATCAATAATTTCTCTCTTTAATACCGCCTCAAGTCCAAAATGACAAGGCACAACAATAGGAAAAGTCTTCATTCATATCTCCAATTCTATAATATTTATATAATGATTGTAGCCCTTGATATCCCCCTTGTCAAACTGAAATACAAGCTGATTCTCACTACCACATTTCGACATTTTTTTTAAAAACCTCTTGCAATTTAGAATATCATAATGTATAATATTCCATGTAAGGTACGTAAGTATCTTATGTATAACCCCTTATTAATTATTTATACTCCCCTCATCGAAAAAGAAGTGGCTCCCCCACTTCTTTTTCACTTTCTATAGACGATTATCACTTATTCCCATTCAATAACACCAAAGACAAAAAGTAAGAGACTCTCCGACCTTGAAATATATTTCACTTTATCCAGAGATGCTCACACTGAAATTATCAATAACGCAAAAAAAGACAACCCCTAAGGATTGTCTTAAGATGTGCGTGACAGGATTCGAACCCACGACCTACTGGTCCGTAGCCAGTCGCTCTATCCAGCTGAGCTACACGCACACATGCATATTAAATTGAATAACCAATGATTATTCTCTTCATCAGCAACATTGATATTATATATCACTACTCTTACAATGTCAATAGTTTTTTTCTTTTATTTTATTTTTTCTTATCCAAACTTGTAATCCCTCAATTTTTAACATAGTATTTACCATTAAAAACGACTTATATTACTCAAATAAATGCTTAAACAAATTCAGAAAATATGGCAATAGGTTTGCAAGGACGATAAACAATGCAATCCACTTGGCAAGTGTTACATTAGATTTTCTTTTTTCCCGCTGTACAGAATCTTCCTTAACAGTAACACGCGCACCACGCTTTTTGTTAAGCTCCTCGGCATAGAGTGAGCTTCCATCCATCCCGGCAGTTGATACCTTAGCATGACTTGTTGTATCATCATACTTTTCATGGTACTGCTCATGGACAGCCTGCTCTGAATGTGCATTTTTGTCATCATCATACATCTGATGATAACGCTCATGTTCATCAACCCCCAAGTGCAGCTTATTAAATGCGCCACATTTCGGACATATTCCATAATATTTATCATTATCGAATTTCTTATGACAGCTTATACATGTGACCTTCATATATCCTCCATTCATTGAAACAGGCTTACTCACCTTTTCACAAATTATGTTTAATATCTTTGTCTCTTTTACCCAAGATTATTTTTAATGCTATGTATGCTTTATGCAATTATCTTATTGCATATCCTCCTGTTTAAAAACGATCCTGCCATCTATTATCGTGTATTTAAGAACACTGTCCGACTTCATTATATTGCCATCACATATAGCAAAATCAGCGTCCTTGCCTACCTCTATACTTCCTACACGCTTCTCTATCATAAGGTGCTTCGCAGGATTGATTGTAATTGCCTTTAACGCGTCAAACTCATCCATTCCGGACTTAACTGCCAGTCCTGCACAAAGCGCCAGATACTGCTGTGGTATAACAGGTGCATCTGTAATAATCGAAACCTGACATCCTGCTTTGGCAAGTATGCCCGGAGTTGTAAATGACTTGTTCCTCAGCTCATACTTCGTTGCATGTCCAAATGAAGGTCCTACCGCAACCGGAAATCCCTCCTTAGCTAAATCGTCCGCAATCAACGCTCCATCCGTACAGTGTTCAATAGTTAGCTTAACACCGAACTCCTTAGCAATCCTTATGGCTGTAAAGATATCATCTGCTCTATGTGCATGTGCCTTAAGAGGAAGTTCTCCTCTTATGACCGGAAGCATTGCCTCAAGCTTGGCATCATACTGTGGAAGCTTGCTATCATCTTCTGTAGCTCCCTGAAGTCTTATATCATATTCTACGGCCTTTCTTAACATGTCCCTGAGCCTGAATGCTGTTGTCATCCTTGAATAGTTTCCCTTGTCCTTATAGCAGCGTTTAGGATTCTCTCCAAATGCACACTTCATCGCAACAGGAAATTTGACAACCATATCGTCAACCCTGTGTCCGTATGTCTTAACCGCCATAAACATACCGCCTAGAACATTTGAACTTCCCGGACCTGTGCCGACACATGTAACACCGCCCTCCCTTGCAAGCTTCACCGTCTCATCCTGTGGATAAAATCCATCTATTGCACGAAGCTGTGGCGTCACTATGTCATTCATCTCGTTATAGTCCTGACTCTCAAAGCCTATCGCGTATCCATCCAATCCTAAGTGGCTATGCGCATCAACCAGTCCCGGGTATACATTAAGCCCTTTGGCATCTAACACTTCAACCTCATTGTTGTCTATACTATCAGGTAAGGCACCTGATACCATAGTTTCAGTATTTATCGCTGTTATCTTTCCATTCTCAACCACAATATCTGCCATATATGGTTCTTTGTTCACCGCGTCATGAATAAGTCCGTTCTTTATCAAAAGCATGCTTTACTTTATCCTCCTTACCGGCTGTGAATATATGTAATTTTCAAATCTAATATATGAATACCATTATCCTATATTATGAAAAAAAAAGAAATATGACATAAGTCATATTTCCATAAAAAAAATGCTGGTGGCCGGACTTGAACCGGCACGGGATCGCTCCCGAAGGATTTTAAGTCCTTTGCGTCTGCCTATTCCACCACACCAGCATATCTATTAAATTGATGGGGCCTATAGGGCTCGAACCTATGACCCTCTGCTTGTAAGGCAGATGCTCTCCCAGCTGAGCTAAGACCCCATAATAAAATTAGAGCGACTACTCGCTTCTAACGACCCGAATGGGGTTCGAACCCATGACCTCCGCCGTGACAGGGCGGCGCTCTAACCAACTGAGCCACCGGGCCATATTAAATTAAATCTGAGTTATATATGCAATAAATAATGGACCTTCGGGGACTCGAACCCAGGACCGACCGGTTATGAGCCGGTTGCTCTAACCAACTGAGCTAAAGGTCCAAAGAGCCGACAATCGGAATCGAACCGATAACCTGCTGATTACAAATCAGCTGCTCTGCCAATTGAGCCATGTCGGCAAATATTCTATTGCACAAAATGACTCCAACGGGACTCGAACCCGTGTTACCGCCGTGAAAGGGCGATGTCTTAACCACTTGACCATGGAGCCAAAAAGCTCCCCGAGTAGGGCTCGAACCTACAACCCCACGGTTAACAGCCGTGTGCTCTACCATTGAGCTATCGAGGAATAATAAGAAGAAACTATTGCTGTTCCTTCAAAACCACACATTAAATCATCAGATATTAACCTGAACCATTTCTGGTCAAGCCCTCGACCTATTAGTATTGGTCAGCTGCAAGCGTTGCCGCTCTTCCACCTCCAACCTATCTAC
>JBNMLM010000107.1:0-7371 GCA_050874845.1 Eubacteriales bacterium
ACTTTTCCTTGGATGGAGAAATGTCACGCTGGGCTTTTTCCTAGGCTGCATAATAGGCTCAGTAATTCACCTGTTACTTATGAAGTTTGCCCACAAGGGCAGACAACTCGCATTCGGACCATACCTCTCAGCAGGGATGGTCATAGCAATGCTGTTCGGAGATAACCTTATAAAATGGTATCTCGGACTGTTTTAATTTAAGAGAACTAAAATCGTATGATTAATAGTTCTCTTACATATCCCTGCTTACATAGGATAATAACCAAACAACGCAGGTAAGCAGCGATATGTAAGAGAACTATACTAATATAACCTCATAACGGATGCACATAATCATATATGCTGTTCCAGTATAAATAGACAATTGCGAAACTCAAATTTTACTGTAAACAGTTGTGCAATTTTACTAGTACACTGCCGGACCTTTTGAACGCCGTCGGTGTTTAGCGGCTGTATTTTAGCCGCTTATGCACCGCTACGGCTTTCAATGAGTGTAATAGTTCGACTATGTCGAACTAATGTGTCTGGAAGGGTACTAGTAAAATTGCACAACGTCCGGCTGTAATATACTAAGTTTTGCAAACGCCTAATCCGGTATAAAAAGTAAAAGGAGAACACTCATGGCTTCTAAGGTCACCAAATTCATCACCATTTCAATAGGCAGCTCTGAAATCAAGCTCTCCGAGCTTGACAGCAGCAAGAAGAATATTTCTGTTCTGTGGGCAGAGACGGTTCCTACCCCGGCTAATTCTTATGATGAGGGAGAAATCATAGATATTGAGAAGATTTCAAAGACTCTCAAGCAGACGATTTTTAAGAACCGCATCAATGCAAAGCACGTTATATTCACGGTGCATGGTCCTAAGTTTGCCAACAAGGAGATTATTATTCCGAATGTTAAAACGGATAAGATTAAGTCGGTCGTGGATGCGAACTGCTCAGAGTATTTTCCTATTAACACGGAGGAGTATGTATTTTCATATTCCATACTTGAGCATTTCGTCCAGGAGGGAAGAAAGCAGATGCGTCTCATGGTGGTAGCCGCACCGGAGGAGATTATTGAGAGCTATTATACCCTTGCAGAGCGGCTTGAGATGAAGCTTGAGTGCATTGACTATGCAGGTAACTCAACCCTTCAGATTATCAAGCAGCAGGTTGAGGAAGCGCCGAACATAGTTATTCAGGTCAACCAGGCGACAACTGTTGTCAACATTATGAAGAAGGGTATCCTGCAGATGCAGAGAACCATTCCGTAGGGAAAGAATGTACTTATTAATGCGGTCATGGATGAGAAGCAGATACCGGAGGCGGGAGCGGAGGAGCTTGTAAAGCATGAGAAGCTTATCCACTCCTCGTTTGACGGAGACCAGGTTACTGATTCTCTCAGATACATGGTAGCCAACCTGAGCCGTGTAGTCGATTATTACACGACAAGAAATCAGGACAGCCCTCTTGACAAGGCATATCTTATAACGGATGGTGTGCAGATTCTTGGATTGCTCGATTTGCTGAGCAATGAGCTTAATATTCCTATAGTCATGATGGATGAGCTTAAGAATGTCACAGGCAGCAAGTACTATGAGATGCCTGAGAACCACCTTATGAATTATCTTGAGAACCTTGGAACGGTCATTGAGCCGATTAACTTCGTGTCCAGAAAGCATATAGCAACGGCACAGAAGAAGGAGGTTAAGCATAACAATACAGCGCTTATAGCAGGCTCCTTGATTATATCAGCCGTGCTGGTCGGTTATCCGTTATATAATTACATGCAGGTGAAGGAGCAGCGTGATAAGCTTGCGGCGGATATAGACAGAATCAGCAGTGTTGAGCAGATTGTAAACGATTATTACAATGCGAAGGACAAGGTGACGGATCTGCTTGGCTTTGTGAGCAGCTCCTACAGTGACAATGATTCCGTATTATATATGTACAATAAGCTTGAGGAGGTTATGCCTTCGGATATTTCGCTGTCAAGCTTGTCATTTAATAATGGTCAGGTATCCCTTTCGGGAACAGGCTCATCCAAGCTGTGCGTTGCGAAGTTCTTAGAGGAGCTTGAGAAGCTTGATAATGTATATGATATACAGATTTCGGGTGTCAGCGAATCGAAGGACGAGGAGAGCAATATTACAGAGAGCTTTTCGCTTACGTTCAAGTTCCTCAAGCTTGACGAAGAGGAGAGCACACAGGAAGAAGCCGGTACGGACAGCAGTACAGTAAATAATGAGAAGGAGGCACAGTAATTATGAAGCTTGCAATTTCAGAACGTGACAAATTCCTATTATGTCTGGTTGGCAGTCTTTTGCTGGTATTTTTAGCATACTATTTCGGATTCCGCAATTTCAGCGATAAGACGAGTGCGCTTGAGAGCGAGATTTCCACACTTCAGGTTAAGTACAATGACTTGAAGGATAAGTCGGACAATATACCGAAGTATAAGCAGGATACGGAAAACTATAATCGTATTTTTGAGGGTGGCCTTGCCGGATACGATTCAGGCTTTTCACAGAAGGCAACGCTTATGTTCACAACAGAGCTTGAAGCAGAGCTTGGTGTGTGGGTCCGCACGGTGAGCATGCCGGATGCGGCACTTGTGTACACCTTCGGAAATGTTGCTTCATCCAACCCTTCAGCTAATGGTGCGAAGGTATATTCCACCGATATGAAGGGATATAAGAAGACGGTCACATATTCTTATGAATGTGATTACGATACCTTCAAGGAGCTGCTGGCATACATACTTGACTATGATACGGTATATACGATTGATACGGTAAGCTGTTCCTACAATGAGGACGATGAACTTATGAGTGGTAATATCACGATTTCACAGTATGCCATCACCGGTTCGGACAGAGACTACTATGAGTCGGATATAGATTCGATTGACCTTGGCACGGAGAATCTTTTTGTATCAGAGAGCAATCCTGGCCATGTGATAGAGGCAGCGGATGAGTTCGGCCTTATGACCAATTATGATATAGCGCTTTCCCTCAGCTCGGAAAGCTCCGATTTAAGCTCGGTGGTTCTTGGAAGAAGAGGCTACTCATCCTCACAGGTTTCCGCCAACACGAATGACAATGTTCCCGTTGTGATTAACCTTGCAGGAGAGAACGGCGAGTACACGATAAGCTATTCTGTAGGCGATAAGCAGTATCCTGCCGCAGACAAGACCCTGGTTGATTTGTCCTTCAATCCGGGCAGAAGCCTTGACCTCATGGTATTCAGCAGTGAGCGTGAATCGGATAATGACAAGTCCGGAGCAAGCGTGACCATCAACAATGAGTCTGATATGACACTTAACATCAAGGTGGTAAATGATGACAGCTCCAACCCAAGGTTCAATGTTGAGAGCGTAAACGGAGCGGTGAGATATTATAGGTAGATATACATGAAAAGGAGATTGTTGTGATATGTCCCACAATGTGAAGCATGAACAGAATAGTGGTTTCTCTCTCATAGAGCTGTTGATTGCAATAGCTATTCTAGCCATGCTCACAGTTCCTCTTATGAATTCCTTTATCATGTCGGGAAAGATTAACCGCAACAGCAGAAGGCTTCAGAATGCTACCGCAGTTGCGCAGAGCGTTGCGGAGACTGCGAAGCATACAACGGATAAGGCGGCACTTGAGGCGGCGCTTAAATCACTTCCGGGTGTGTATGATTTCCCGGTTGATTCTAAGGTAGGCGAGGACAGCCCGGTGTATACCTTCAAGCTTGATGGCGCAGATGGAGAGAAGTTCAGGGTTAACGTAAGCCTGATGCCTAAGACGGATTACGATTATAAGTCCACGGACTTTGCCGACTTATACAATGAGGCGAGCGTCATATATAGTGAACTTATTCTCAATGACAACAAGGTGCTGTCGCTTATGAGGTCACAGAAGATACCTTATGACAGCGCAGGTGCACCGGTCATGGAAAAGTGGAATGTCACAGAAGGCAGATGGGACAGCTACAGTCCGTCAGATGAGGACAAGGCGATTCGCGATACCTATGGTAATCTTTTTGCAGACGAATATTTAAAAAGCAACGGTCCATTGGACGGTATCAGCGAATCATATCTTACGGATGTCAACTCCGAATTTAAAAAGGAAAATATAGATAAAACAGTCGATATTAATATAGAGCAGGTCGGCAATAATTATGAGGTAACTATCAATACGATATATACATTCGATTTCACTGATTATAAGGTAGTGTACAGGGCTGAGGATGCGGATCCGGGTGTGGTCATCACACCGGGCGTCAAGACTCCCATGACATTCTACAGATGTTCGGGAAAGCTAGTGTATAAGGCTGATGAGATTAAACTTACCTTAGATAATGAAAAGCCATTATATTTTCTGTATGCAAAGGCAGAGGGTGGCAGAATTTCAAGTGATGGAACTACGTTGGAAAAAGATGCGGACGTAAGACATTTTAAGAGCGTAACCTACGATGTCGATGTAGCTTCCGGTGTACATCTTACCAATGAAGATGGAACCTCAAGGAACATGAAGCTTTATTTTGTTGAGGAGGCAGGCGAAAGACAGGAAGAGAGCTTTAAAATCAACGTCGATAACAGTAGCCTCACAACAGCACTTGACCTATATACAACAGAGCTCTACAACACCTTGGGTGCAGCGCTTTCTGTAAATGTCAATAATGCTGTAAAAGGTGTAGTTAATGTTTATTCTACCAGAGATACGGCAAATACAGATAACCATATTGCGTATGAAAAAGGCGAAGAGATTACTTCATTATATAAGATCATAGTGAGCGTGGATTATGATGCAGACCGTGACGGAAGTTATTCGGAACAGGTGTATTCGGTATCTACCGATGATTAAGAAAAATAATATACGTGCTAAGGCACGGTGAAATGGAGAAATGTATGGGCAGAAGAAGCACAAGCAATCTTAAGGAAAATAAGGGTTCATCACTTATAATGACATTGGTTGTGGTATCCTTCATAGCGGTTATAGCGATGACTGTCATGACATTAGCCCTGTCCTCATACAAGGTCAAGGCGATGGAGGCACGAACCAAGAATGCTTTCTATAATGCTGATATGGCGGTGGATGAGATATATGCGGGTCTTGCCGCAGATGCTTATAGTGAGCTTGCTGAGTCCTATGACTATGTTATTGGAAATCTTCTTGAGGTTGATGGCGATTCGGTAACAATGATTGACAATACCGCAGCCAATAAGCTTCTTCGAAATACATATTTTCGTAATGCCTGCTTCGCAATATTTGGCGAGAGCTATGGAATGAGTGATGAGAAGGACATTAAGAAAAAGATAGAGGATGAGCTCACAGCCGGAAGCACACTTTCATCTGTGAATCTCACGGAATTGTCTGATAAACTTAGAAGCTATATCTCCGATGTCTATAAGGATGCCTCAAGTGGAAGTGAGATTGATATAAATGTCGGACAGCTTCCGCAGATTCTTATGGTTGACGGTGCGATAAATTCTGTGATTATAAAGAATGTCACGATAACATACCAGAATCTCAAGACGGACTATTTTTCACAGCTCACAACGGATTACGAGATTGTGTTCCCTGAGAAGGCTGATATCAATATCGTGGATGATGACAGTGATATTCTTCAGTCATTCCGCGACTATGCGATTGTATCAAATAAGTATATCAACTCGATGGGTTCTATAAATGTAAATGGTGGGATATACGCAAATCTTGGAATAAACCATCTGGGTGCTTCGGAATCACCAAGTCTTTTAAGACTTACCGTGAATGGGGGCAATATTGTCACCAACGGTCTGATACAGCTTTCACAGAATGCGGCTATTACACTTGGAAACGGAAGAATCTGGGCGGACAATATCGAGCTTATCGACTCAGACCTTGTAATCAATTCGGATGCTTCTGCGTATGTTGCGGATGATTTGACGCTTACACAGGGTTCTAAGAGCAATTCGGTGACAATAAGCGGTGATTATTATGGCTACAGTATTGAGGGACATGGAATAAGCAGCGCGGATGCTACTCCGGCTAAGAGCAGCGCCATTATCATAAACAGTAAGAAGTCAAAGCTGGATTTTTCTAATATCAGAACACTTATATTGGGAGGTTATGGATGGGTTGTATATAATGAAGGCTCATCAGACCCGGGCGATGAGAGCTATTATAGAACAGGTGAGTCGATAGCAGTACGCTACACACAGACTGCGTATGTTCTTCCGGCGTCATGGAACGGGAATATCAACGATAATTTCTTTGCAAAGAATCTGCTTAACCCAGCCCGGCGTGTGATTGCCAATCCGGTTGATGGCGGGGAGATTGAATATTATTACAATTTCTCGAGTGGTGATGCGGCTGCGAGCTTCTATCGTGGACTTTACAATGATGATACATTCAATGAACTTTGTTCTGATGCCGGGATAACCGGAGCCGAGAATCTTGCCGAGGCTCAGGAGATAAGAGCGAGAATAAGAAGTGTGATCGATGAAGCTTATGATGATTTCCTTGACTATGATGGTACAGGAACTAAGGCTATCACGATTAACCCTAATGCCCGCGTATATGAAAAAGGTATCGTGAGGGACAATGCTTCGGGTGTGAACGAATATAACAGTGTAGGTGATGAACTTGTTAGGGTTCTCTATGATAATTCAACTCAGAGACAGAAGATAATAGGAAGCCTTCTGATAGAACTTGAGGATGATTGGATGTACAATTCCTCTGACTGGGATGGAAGCAAGCCCTATCCTACTCTCAATTACGGTTCAATGCGTTTTTCACATAAGATTAAGTCGGAGGCTGAGTTAAATCATGGTGCTGTAGACAATATTCTGCAAGGCAGGTCAAAGATAGCCGAGGTTGGAAACGCCTATTACTATGTTGAGAATGAGGATGGCAACAATGCGGAAAACTATGTTGTTTTCGTGCATAATGGGGATGTGAAGCTCAGCAATGATTTCGACAGTCGTGCACCTGAAAGAGGAATTATAATTGTAGATGGCAACGTGGTTGTAGACCGAAATTTCGAGGGATGTATTATTGCGACGGGAGATATCAAGCTTGAAGGTGGTACATATAGTGCAGCGCCGGAGCTCATTGATACTATTCTTAAGACACTTCCGGGTGTGAGAGGATACTTCGACGGAACAAATGTCATTGAGTTTGGAAAGCATATTGGATACAATGATGGGGCACATGCAAAGCAGCCTGATGAGAAGGAAAAGGGCAATCTTAACAGCTATGCAGCATCGGATTGCATAAATATCGCAAATTACAGAAGAAGTGCAGCAACACAGATTGAGACAGAGACGGAATAATGCTCTTAATAATGATAATGCTAAGAAAAGGAGGGAAAATGCCGGTATGAAAAGTAGGAATGGTAGGAATGGCGGATATAATA
>JBNMLM010000108.1:0-7028 GCA_050874845.1 Eubacteriales bacterium
GTCCGGCATAGCCGTCAATTACTTAATAACAGAAAAATCCTCTCACAAGCTCCTCCATATAAGCCTGATCCTTAGCTCCCATAGTCTCCATAGCTGAATGCATTGCAAGGATAGGTACTCCTATATCAACTGTCAACATCGGAAGCTGAATGTCCGATATAGGTCCGAGTGTACTTCCGCCCACCATATCGGAACGTATTGAAAACTTCTGGTACGGAATGTCTGCCTTTTTACATATCTGCTCGACTATTCCGACAGCCTTGGCGTCTGTGGCATAGCGCTGCGCCGCCGAACGCTTAATGACAGGTCCCGCATTCATAACGATAGGGCTGGTAGGGTCATTCTTCTCAGGATGGTTCGGATGTGTGGCATGGGCAACATCAAGCGAAACCATCATTCCGTTTAAAATCCTGTTTATGTAACCTGCCCTTGCGTCCTCAGTAGTCTCATTGTCATGCTCAAGGCTTCTGTACAGCTTCTCAAGCATAAAAGTGAGTACAGAGGAATTAGCACCCTGCTTGGTCATGCTTCCGATTTCCTCATTGTCAAATACCATTATGACATTGACACCGTCATCATTCCCACCTAGTGTACCGGCATTGGCAGCCTCATCGCTGTCTGCCCTGCTGCTGTCTATTATTCCGCTGAGACATGCCACAACCGAAGTGGCATTGTCAAGCCTTGGACAGAGTATAAATTCATCGTTAATTCCGACATACTGTCCTCTCTCCGTATTGTAGACATAACCCTCGTAGTCAAGTATATCATCTTTATTGACCTTGAGCTCATCAGCAAGATAAGAGATAAAGAAATCATTCGCATCCGTGCCCGGCTGGCAGCATATCGGAAGCATATCGACCTGCTTGTTAAGCTCCACGCCCTTGTTGACTTCCCTGTTCATGTGTATTGCAAGATTAGGGATTGTCACAACAGGACGTCTGAAATCTATAATCTTTACATCCGGCTCAAACACATTTGCGGACTTTACCGATACACGCATGGCAATCGACAGCGGTCTGTCAAGCCATGTGTTAAGAATGGCACCGCCATATCCTTCCACATTAAGCTTGCCTATATTTCCCATACCTGTCTTTACCTCAGGATTAGGTTTAACACAGAACGAAGGACTGTCCGTATGTGCTGTGGCAATTCTTATCATTCCTCCGTCATAATTTCTTCCAACCGAAAATGCCATAAGTGAGCTGTCATATACATTCACATAATAAGACTTTCCACGCTCAAGCTCCCAGTCCGCGCCAAGCTCCAGCGCTTCGAAGCCCGCATCCTTTAACATCTCTATTGAAGCCTGCACTGTTGTGAATGAGCAGGTTGCATTCCCGATAAATTTTATAAGTCTGTCCGATGATTCTCTAAATTTCATTTTTCCCTCCACGTCCTTTGGTAAATCTTTTGTAAAACTTTATTTAACAATAATTGTCAACATTATTCCCTTTGGACTATTTACAACAAATTTTATTCACATTATACTTATTTACATCTGAGGTTGCAAGTGGCAAAATTCCTGTATGTATATACAATCTTTAATTCACATAATTATTCAAATAAAATGATTGGAGAAAACAACTATGACCAATATAGAATTAGATAACATAAAAGCTTTCATGTCCCATCTCTTTATAAAAGATACCTTTGACCATTTCCTGTGCCGCGAACTGCAGATAGATACATTTGTCTCATTTAAGGTAGACGGAAAGATGTTGAAGGACTTTCTCAATGATATTGAAAGAGAAGAATTGGCAGAGGCACCCTATGCACCGTGGTCAATGCTTAAGCCATACTGCTTCAACATGATAAAAGGGAAGCGCACCCCTCTTGCCATGAAGCTTGTCTTTTCAATGCCGCCGCACTCCATATCATCATTTATAACCAAAAACGGTCTTAGCATCAACCCGGACACAGTGAATGGCCTGTATCTGAATATCCGCTATGAAAACAAGCAGCTCTGTGTAATCACCGGCACCTCCCTAAGCTCATTCACATTGGATAAGAGTGTGGAAAACGCATGGGACACCGCAGTTGAACAATTCATAAAAAAGACGCAGGAACCATAATAAGATAACACAAAAAGCCCCTGTCTCACCGACAGAGGCTTTTCATCATAAAATCCTTATATCTTCTATTTTGACTTAGTATGCAGCATCTAACATATCATCAAGCAAACCATTATCATAAGCGTATGCAAGTGCCGCATAGATAATATCCGAAAGCTCAGTATAGCTCTCCGGTGCCTTTACAGATATATCATTGCTCTCAGTCATAACTGAATCGATGTTGAGTGAAATGTCCTCGTCCGTATCTGCGCTCTCAGCATTTACAACACCTGTGCAGCTATATACCCTGCTGCCCTCCTTGCCTGTAAGGCTGTTGGTGATTGTAAGGTCTGCTGTGCCATCAAGACCGGCTATCTCATTCACAAAATCATCCTTATTAGTTCTGAGCTCGTCGAACATTTCCTTATATGAAGCGCTCACGTCATCAAGCTGTGCATCGCCTGTTGCTTCCTCAAAAGCATTTAATACTTCTTCCTTAAGGGAAGCTATATCCTCATCTGTAAGACCTAATTCGTACTCCTTGTTAAACCTATCAAGAGCCGCTACAGCCTCATCCATGTAAGTATCTACAAGCTTCTTTACCATCTCATCATCAACATTGCTCTTCTCAAGCTCTGAGATGATAGTGTCCTCATTGTCAAGAAGTGCTGTTATAAGGGCATCGGCAAGCTTCGAGAACTCCTCAGCTCCCTCAACCTTAGCTGTAAACTCACCCTTATTCTCCTCAATCTTTACATCCTTGAAGGCGCTCTCAAGAATTGAAATATAAGTGTCCATGAGCTCATTGCTGCCACCGTTAAGGTTAACCATTCCATCTACTAACGGAAGCTTAATGCACTTAAGCTCTGTTCCGAATTCATTTTCAAAATCCTCAAGGCTGTATGATGCTCCAAGTAAAATCGGTGCAAGCTTATCGAATAATGTCTGTACATTTACATAAACTGCATCCTTTGTGACAGTAAGGAAATTGTCAACATCGACAGTGATAAATGAATAGCTCACCTTGACTCCCATAGCCATTGCTTCGCCATCTGTCTCACCCTTAAACGTAAGTGAAAGATTCTCAAGTCCAATGATACTTGAAGTAAGCTTCGCATTGATGTCATACGAATACTTTGTCATTGTGCCGGCATCCTTCATAATGCCGAACATAGTCTGCTTGCTCTTGCTGCAGCCTGCTACGAGTGCCATACTCATAACGAGAACAAGCATAACCGCTAAAACCTTTTTAATTCTTTTCATAAGTCCTCTCCTTATTTGTGATAAATTCAAGGTTATAGGTATAATCTCAGCCATAGCGACAATGTTTATACCCACCCTTTGAAACATATTACCATCTTTTACAATTATGTCAAAGAGCTATTAGTACTAATAAATAACCTTTTATACATCTGAATGCTCCTAATTATTTTCAAAAATACAAAAAAATATATTGTAGTATACCATGAAAAAATGTATAATGACTTGAAAAGCGTCTTGTGACGTTAATATTAGACAAACCATCTTTTATTTCAGGAGGAAAATGTTATGAAACATCTGTTAAGTCCGCTTGACTTATCCGTTGAAGAATTAGACAAGCTTCTTGATGTAGCCGGTGACATAGCAGCTGACCCGTCAAAATATGCTCATGTTATGACAGGAAAGAAGTTAGCCACTCTCTTCTACGAACCAAGCACCCGCACACGTCTCAGCTTTGAGGCTGCAATGCTTAATCTCGGTGGCTCCGTACTCGGATTCTCATCTGCTGATTCAAGCTCCGCAGCAAAGGGTGAAAGTGTTGCAGATACAATACGTGTTATCTCTTGCTACGCAGATATATGTGCCATGAGACATCCTAAGGAAGGTGCTCCGTTAGTTGCTTCCATGCATTCAAGGATTCCTGTCATCAATGCGGGTGACGGTGGTCATCAGCATCCTACACAGACCCTCACAGACCTCATGACAATCAGAGCTCTAAAGGGTCATTTTGATGGTCTTACAATTGGTCTTTGCGGTGATTTAAAATTCGGACGTACAGTTCATTCTCTTATAAATTCCCTTGTAAGGTACAACAACATTCACTTCATTCTCATCTCCCCTAAGGAGCTTCGTGTGCCTGACTATATCCGTGAGGACGTTCTTACCGCCAACGGAGTGGAATTTGAGGAGGTTACAAGTCTTGACGAGGTTATGCCTAAGCTTGACATCCTCTACATGACCAGAGTTCAGAAGGAGCGTTTCTTCAATGAGGAGGAATACCTCAGAATGAAGGATTACTACATACTCACCCGCGACAAGATGGCTCTTGCCAAGGATGATATGATTGTACTTCATCCGCTTCCAAGAGTTAATGAGATATCCGTTGAAGTTGACGACGATCCAAGGGCAGCCTACTTTAAGCAGGCTCAATACGGCGTATATGTGAGGATGGCTCTCATCATGTACCTTCTGGATATGATTCCGGAATCAGAAAACTAACATCAATATCTTTGCCGCTACCATGCGGCGGAATGGAGAATAATCATGTTAAATGTAGGAAAACTCACAGAAGGTTTTGTCCTCGACCACATTCAGGCAGGACGCTGTATGGATATCTACCAGTCACTCGGGCTTGACAAGCTTGACTGCTGCGTAGCCATTATCAAAAATGCCAAGAGCAAAAAGATGGGCAAAAAAGACATTATAAAAATTGATGGCGGCTTGGATCTCGTAGACCTCGATATCCTTGGCTTTATCGACCACAATATAACTGTCAATATAATAAAGAACGGAGAAATTGTAGAAAAGAAAGAGCTCACGCTCCCTAAGACCGTAACCAACATCATAAAATGCAAGAATCCAAGATGTATAACTTCCATTGAGCAGGAGCTTGATCAGGTATTTTACCTCACCGATGAGGAAAAGCAGGTATATCGCTGCAAATACTGTGAAGAGAAATATACTAAGCTTTAATAATATGTAATTCACAAATACCGTTTAACATCTGTATTCATACAACATAGAAAACCGGCTGTCCAAAGATGTATTCTTTAGACAGCCGGTTTTCCGGATTGACGCGCAGCTACTTCCTCTCAAGCGCACTGTATATCACTTCCGACAGCATTGTAAGATAATCCTTCTCTGCACTACCCCACTTATGCTTCGCTCCAAGCATATAAAATACAAAAATATACTCCTGCCCGGTGTTGTCCGAAAGGAAAACACTCACATACGAACGGCAGTCCGCATCGGACAATTTTCTGTAAACCTCTTCATCGTCACGCGCGATATTATCGAGATTGTTTATCACAAGAACATTGTCAACCGCCATAAGCGCCTTGTATGAATCATTTCCCATAAACTCGACGGACAACAATCCTTGTGGACAATCCTTAGTATATGCAACAGCTTTATAATCCGATGTACCGTACACCGCCGCTGCTCCGAGTCCAAACGTGGACTTTATTTCCTCTAAGATTCCTTCGATGTCTGTCGATTTTTTGATGGTAATGTCTCTTATCACTTTTTTAAGTGTCTTTATATATGACGGAAAAACGCCTGTCTCCGTCTGCCTTCCGACAATGTCCACCGAATCGTGAAGCTCCGGTCTATATATGATATATCTGTTCTTGCCCTTATCCTTTGCAATATACAGCGCCTTGTCAGCCAACATAAACAGATCATCAAATCTTCTTCCAGCTTCAGGATATTGTGATATGCCCATAGACAGGGAGAATTTCATATTGCCAAGCTTAATAGACTGGTTATATCGCAGTTTTGAGACCATTGCCTTCAAAAACAGCCTAAGCTGCTGTTCATCAGGTATATCCTCAGTCAGAACGAAAAATTCATCGCCGCCGAATCTTCCCACAACTCCTCTCCCATCGAGTGTCTCGACAAGCGACTCTGCAAGCACAATAATGGCCTTATCTCCCATAAGATGACCATGTGTATCATTGATACTCTTGAAATCATCAATATCTATCAGAATCATATAGTACTTCTTGGTCGAAGCAGTCCCTAACGTATCATTGGTGTATTCAATGAGCGCTCTCTTATTGAGCAGTCCCGTAGCGGCATCCTTGCCCGCTGCTGTCAGATAGTAAGGGATATCATCCTGTGTTATGTCCCTTCTCCTTACAATTCCAACAATTACATCAGCGTTATGCCTCGAAATGTACCTCGCATCGATTGACAGTGTCTCAGGAATGCGATTAACATTCATAAAACCAGTCCTCACAGTACAGCTAAACTGACTATCAAGATTGATAAGCTTCTGATACCACTGCTCTATTTCAAAATTATTATTATCAATATCAACAGCAAACGTCTTTACATCTTCGTGCCATTTCTCAATACGGTTCTCATAAAGAATGTGTGATTTTCTAAGTGCATAGTCATAAAATACAATTCTTCCCGTATCAGGCCAGAATTCCATATAGACAACGCCGCTAATCTCCATGAACATCCTGTACTTGTCCATCTTCTGCTGGTTGGTCAGAAAAGATGCCTCAATCCTGTCTATGCCATATATGTCGGCAGTATAAAACCAGTCCCCATCCTCAAATGGCTTGGACATGCTGATATGTATGTCAACCGGATGATAATTGTCATTCTTATCGCGCAGGAACGTGATAATACTGTATTTATCCCCAGGTTCCATACTATGGCATGCAAAAAGGAACTCCTCCTCAAAATCAGGTCGGATGAGCTTATTGAAAAAAGAAGCGGAGTTCTTCCCCAGAAAGTCATACAAGGGTTCCTCCGCATTCAATATCACAAAATCCTTCTGCAAAACTGCCTTGGCAAATTTCAACTTATAATCAGGGTCTTTTGTATCACAAATACGATTATACATTAAGAGAATCTCCTATTGCTAAATAACAAAACAAATACCAGTCAGCCTGTAAGCCGGGTTATGTCGTGAATAATCATCTATCTAGACCTGCTGTTGCCAACAGGTTCAAGCGACCTACCTGAGACTGGCGGGCCACGTCA
>JBNMLM010000109.1:0-6882 GCA_050874845.1 Eubacteriales bacterium
ATGTAATAGCACTTGCTGCAGGTATCGCGGATGGACTTGGCTATGGTGATAACACGAAGGCCGCGCTCATCACAAGAGGTATTCATGAAATATCCCGACTTGGCGTTGCAATGGGAGGAAGGCTCCAGACATTCTATGGGCTTACCGGAATCGGAGACCTTATCGTGACCTGCGCGAGCATGCACAGCCGCAACAGACGTGCAGGCATCCTCATGGGACAGGGAAAGTCCATGCAGGAGGCAATGGATGAGGTACAGATGGTTGTCGAGGGCGTGTACTCCGCCAAAGCAGCACTTATTCTTGCGAAGAAATATAATATATCCATGCCTATCACCGAGAAAATCAATGAGATTCTGTTCGAAGGCAAGAGTGCGAAGGACGCTGTCAGTGAGCTTATGCTCCGCGACAGAAAGGTTGAATACGAATAAGACTTACATACAAAAAAATAGTTCTATAGCATAACCTCCCCTGAATATAATTTATCAGTCATAAATTATATTCGGGGGAGGTCTTTGTTTTTGGATACATATAATATTTACAAGGATATAAACGCCAGAACGCAGGGCGAGATATACATAGGCGTTGTGGGACCTGTAAGAAGCGGAAAGTCGACATTTATAAAGCATTTTGCGGAGAAGCTTATACTGCCGTTCATGGATGACGGCGCCGGGAAGGAACGCACCAAGGATGAACTCCCACAGTCCGCGGCAGGGAGGACTGTCATGACTACTGAGCCTAAGTTTATCCCAAGGGAGGCATGTGTGATAACTCCGGCACAGGATATCTCAATGAAGATAAGACTGATTGACTGTGTCGGTTTTATGATTGACGGTGCGACCGGTGTTGTCGAGGACGGGAAGGAGCGCCTTGTAAAGACACCATGGTACGATTATGAGATTCCGTTTTCGGAGGCGGCAGAGTTCGGAACAAGAAAGGTTATCAAGGATCATTCAACCGTCGGGATAGTGATGACCACGGACGGAAGTATCGGTGAGCTGCCGCGTGACAGCTATAAGGCTGCTGAGGCTGCTACTATAGAAGAATTGAAAAAAATAGGAAAACCTTTTGTGGTGGTTGTCAATTCCAAGAACCCGGCATCGAAATCCGCGGCAGAGTGTGTGGATGAGATAAAGAAAGCCTATGGGGCGGAGGCAATAAGCCTTGACTGTGAGCAGCTTACTCTCGATGATGTGAATAGAACACTTGAGTTGCTTCTTAACAGTTTTCCTATAAATGGGATAGAATTCTACTTTGATAGATGGATAGAGATGCTTCCGGATGACAATGAGATAAAGCAGGCTATGGTTGAGTGTGCAGGACAGATACTTGACAGGATTACATATATCAAGGATTTCAATAAGGATAGTATTAAGGTTGAAAATAAATACATAGAGGATGTAAGGAGCGAGCCTGTGGACATGGCGGACGGAATAATACGCCTTAACTTCAAGGTTGACGAGAACCTGTATTATGATATGCTAAGCTCCATTGCAGGTGAGAAGATAGACAATGAATATGAGCTTATCAATCTGATAAAGGAATATGCCAAGGAAAAGAGCGCTCTTTCAAGATATACTTCGGCAATCGAAACTGTGCGTCAGAAGGGCTATGGCGTGGTATCACCTTCAAGGGACGAGATAAGCATTTCGGAACCGGAGGTCATCAAAAATGGTGGGCGCTATGGCGTGAAAATCAAGGCAGAGAGCCCATCCTACCACATGATTAAGGTCAATATCGGAACGGAGATTGCACCTATCGTCGGAAGCGAGGAGCAGGCGAACGACCTGAAAAAGTATATCGATGAGAACACGAAAAACGGCGACGCGTGGGACATTAACATCTTCGGAAAGACCATTGAACAGCTTGTGGATGACGGCATAAGGACGAAGCTTGCCATGATGAATGATGACTGCCAGACGAAGCTTATGGATACCATGCAAAAGGTTGTAAATGATAACAGTGGCGGGTTGATATGCCTTATTATTTAGATTGCCTGTGCATGGATAGCAATGACGGTATATTATTATAGACAATAAAAGCATGAGGATGACACGGAGGCTTTTTACAGTCCGCCGCATCCTCATGCTTTTATTGTATTTCCGAGAAAAAAACTGGTAAAAATGTTATTATTATGGTATCTTAATTTATAGGAATTTTGCATGAAACGAGGAAAACATAATGACGACGATGGACTGGGTTTTATATTTCGGAGTGCCTGTGTGTGCGCTTATTTTATATTTTTTGTATCAGGCGCACAAGAATAAGCAGAATAATCTCAGGAAGCTGAGGGATGCTTTCGGAAAAAAGGCGGATAAAAAATATATTTATGAGGAATTTGAGAATATATCACATGGGTTCTTTTTACAGAATGACGATGACGGTAATGTCATCGACGATATAACATGGAATGACCTCAACATGGATGCCGTATATAAGCAGATGGACTGCACCGCTTCCTCGCTTGGACAGGAGGCGCTGTACAGCATGTTGAGAACCCCTGTTGTGGAGGATGAGGAGCTTGGAAGGCGAAAGAAGCTCATCGACTATTTTACGGAGCATGAGAACGAGCGCACGAAGCTTTCGATGATATATTCCGGATTCGGCTACAGCAGGAAGATGTCCGTTGCCGATTATATAGAAAGCATAGGGGAATGTAAGACAGTATCGGCTGTACCGCATTTTGTCATGCTTATTCTGTTTGTGGCGGCGCTTATATACTGCCTTACGGTCAATATTGCCGTCGGAATGTGGGCGGTCATAGGCATGATGGTAATTAATGTGGTGTCTTATTTCAGATTCAAGGCAGAGATTGAGGTGTATTTCGTATGTATCAAGCAGGTGTTCTCGATGTGTGCCTGTGCACAGAGCATACTCAAAAGCGATATTGCCGGGATTAAGGAATACGCAGAGGAGCTTTCAGGGCTTGTGCATGAGTTCGACGGGGCAAGACGCTTCTCATGGATTATGGCTACAGGCAAGGGCGGCGTGCTTGAATTTATTCTGGACTATATCAGAATGATAACACACCTTGACATTATCAAGTTCTGTTTCGTTGTGAATGGGCTTAACAGAAAGAAGGATGCTGTGTGGGCGTTATATAACAGACTTGGATATTTTGATGCGCTTATTGCGGCGGCATCATATAAGAAGAGCCTTCAATATACCTGTGAGCCGGAGTTCACGGACGGCAGTGCAAGGGTTCTTGAGGCGCAGGAGCTGTATCATCCGCTAATTGATGAGCCGGTTGCCAACTCCATAAGAACGGATAAGAGTGTGCTCATAACGGGTTCAAACGCTTCGGGAAAATCAACATTCCTGCGTTCGGTCGGAATATGCGCCCTGCTGTCACAGACACTTGGATATGCGACGGCAAAATCATACAGGGCAAGGAAATTCAGAATATACTCATCGATGGCTCTCAAGGATAATCTTCTTGGAAGCGAGAGCTACTATATGGTTGAGATTAAGTCGCTCAAGAGAATCATGGATGCGGCGGCAGTCAAGAGTGATTATCCTGTCTTATGTTTTATAGATGAGGTGTTAAGGGGAACCAACACCGTAGAGCGAATCGCCGCTTCCTCACAGATACTTAAAGGCCTTTCATGCGCCGACACGATATGCTTTGCGGCGACGCATGACATTGAGCTTACAGGTATACTTGAGAGGTATTATTCCAACTATCATTTCACCGAGGAAATCACCGACAACGATGTTGTGTTCAGCTACAAGCTTATGACAGGGCGCGCCACGAGCAGGAATGCGATAAAGCTTCTTGGACTGCTTGGCTATGAGAAGTCCATAATCAGTCAGGCGACGGAATCGGCAAAGCATTTCGAGGAGACAGGAAACTGGACGCTGTAGAAGAACTTCGGCTTGACCGATATTTTGAAATGTGTTACACTAAATTTAATTGCAGGCAGTAATTTTTAGTGCTGTCTGGTAATAATACGTTCAAGGAGGATTTGGCTATGGCATGGAATATGGTTGTTGCTGCATCTGAGACAGCAGATATTTTTACCTTAGGAAATGACGTATTCACAGAAATCCTTACTGCTCTTTTTATGATGGCAGTTATAGTGTGCGCCGTTATTTTAGGCGGTAAGCTTCGTGTTAAGCATGATGCCAAGGTCGCATCGGAGGCTGCAGTCGCGGCAGAGTCCGCTGACGTAACAGATAATAAGACTGAGTGATCAAGTTAATACGAAGATTTTTGGTGACGGTTATTCCGGTTGCGGATGATAACAAGATATGTTTTCCGGGAAGGCTTGGAAACAGGCCTTTTTGGTTTGCAATAATATTATTTTACTTATTTTAGGAGGATGTAGCCATGAAGCCTTATGGCGTTAATGAATTAAGAAGAATGTACCTCAACTTCTTTGAGAGCAAGGGACATTTATGCATGAACAGTTTTTCACTGGTACCACACAATGATAAGAGTCTTCTCCTTATCAATGCGGGTATGGCACCACTTAAACCATATTTTACAGGACAGGAGATTCCACCGAGAAGAAGAGTTACAACCTGCCAGAAGTGTATCAGAACAGGTGATATCGAGAACGTAGGTAAGACAGCAAGACATCTTACTTTCTTCGAGATGCTTGGTAACTTCTCGTTCGGAGATTACTTTAAGAGAGAAGCTATCAACTGGTCATGGGAGTTCCTTACACAGGTTATAGGACTTGACCCGGATAGACTTTACCCATCAATCTATGCAGATGATGATGAGGCGTTCAACATCTGGAATAAGGAGGTTGGCGTACCTGCTGAGAAGATTACTCGTTTCTACCGCGATGAGAATGGTGACTGCGATAACTTCTGGGAGCATGGTGCAGGTCCTTGTGGTCCTTGCTCAGAGATTTACTATGACAGAGGACTTAAGTATGGCTGTGGCAAGCCGGACTGTAAGGTAGGCTGTGACTGCGACCGGTTCATGGAGGTATGGAACAACGTATTCACACAGTTCGAGAGCGACGGACATCACAATTATACAGAGCTTAAGCAGAAGAACATCGATACAGGTATGGGTCTTGAGAGACTTGCAGTTGTTGTTCAGGACGTTGATACCGTATTCGATATCGATACAATGAAGGCTATCCGCGACAAGATTTGTGAGATAGCAGGTGTAGAGTATGAGACAGATGCCGACAAGGATGTGTCCATCAGACTTATCACCGACCATATCCGTTCGGTCACATTCATGACCTCCGACGGTATTATCCCTTCCAATGAGGGCAGAGGCTATGTGCTCAGAAGACTTTTAAGAAGAGCCGCAAGACATGGCAGGCTTTTAGGAATAGAGGGACTTTTCCTTGCGAAGCTTGCAAAGACTGTTATCGATGAGTCCAAGGACGGCTATCCTGAGCTTGCTGAGAAGGAGGAGTACATCCTCAAGGTTCTCACAACTGAGGAGGAGAAGTTCAACAAGACTATTGACCAGGGACTTGCAATTCTTTCCGATATGGAGGATGAGCTTGTAAAGTCCGGTTCTAAGACCTTATCCGGTGAGAACGTATTCAAGCTTTACGATACCTATGGTTTCCCTGTAGATTTAACCACAGAGATCCTTGAGGAGAAGGGCTTCTCAGTCGATGAGGATGGCTTCAAGAAGGCTATGGAGATTCAGAAGCAGACAGCAAGAAACGCTAGAACAGAGACTAACTATATGGGAGCAGATGCTACCGTATATGACCTTATAAATACAGCAATCACATCCAAGTTCGTAGGCTATGACAGACTTGTGCATGATTCCGTTATATCAGTGCTTACAACGGATACAATGCTTGTTGATGAGCTTGTTGAGGGCACTGAGGGAACAATCATCGTAGATGAGACTCCATTCTACGCTACAATGGGTGGACAGACAGCGGATGTAGGAACCATCACAACAGAGGATGGTGCAGTGTTCACTGTCAATGACACAATCAAGTTAAAGGGTGGAAGAATTGGCCATGTGGGCGTTGTTGAATCAGGCTCTTTCCGTGTTGGCGGCAAGGTTACACTCAAGGTTGATGAGGCTAAGAGAGCAGCCACAGCTAAGAACCACAGCGCAACCCATCTTTTACAGGAGGCACTCCGCGTTGTTCTTGGAACACATGTAGAGCAGGCAGGCTCCCTTGTAACTCCGGACAGACTTCGTTTCGACTTCACACACTTCTCAGCAATGACCCAGGAGGAGCTTGACAGAGTTGAAGCTATTGTAAATGAGAAGATTGCAGCTAATCTCGATGTTGTGACACAGGTTATGAACATTGAGGATGCTAAGAAGACAGGAGCTAAGGCTCTTTTCGGTGAGAAGTACGGTGACACAGTCCGCGTGGTTTCCATGGGAGATTTCTCAAAGGAATTCTGCGGTGGTACACATGTTGCCAACACAGGCGTTATCACAGCGTTTAAGATTGTATCTGAGTCGGGTATTGCTGCCGGTGTGAGAAGAATAGAGGCTCTCACAGGCGATGGGCTCTTTGCATACTATAAGGATATTGAGAAGCAGCTTGAGGAGGCAGCTAAGCTTCTTAAGTGTACACCTGCCGCTGTCAATGACAAGATTGCACATCTTCAGGCAGAGGTTAAGGCACTTGCTTCTGAGAATGAGTCTTTGAAGGCTAAGGCTGCCAACGATGCACTTGGAAATGTAATGGACAATGTTGCCGATGTTAAGGGAATGAAGTTCCTCGGTGTTAAGGTTGCAGACGTAGATATGAATGAGCTTCGTAACCTTGGCGATTCTCTCAAGGAGAAGCTTGGAACAGGTGTTGTTGTCCTTGCTTCATCACAGGGCGCAGACAAGGTTAACCTCATTGTCACAGCTACAGATGATGCTGTAAAGAAGGGCGTTCATGCAGGCAATATCATAAAGGCATGTGCTGCAATGGTAGGCGGCGG
>JBNMLM010000110.1:0-6700 GCA_050874845.1 Eubacteriales bacterium
AGCACAACAAGCTTGGCACAGCCAAGTGAATCCTTCTCCTTGGTGGCTTCTGCTGTCTCCCTTACTATCTCACCCATAAGGCGGACAGCATCCATATTGATACCTGTCTTTGTTGAACCTACATTCACTGAGCTGCATATAAGCTCTGTTGACGCAAGTGCCTGTGGAATCGAACGTATAAGCAGTTCATCGCTCTTTGTCATACCCTTACTTACAATAGCTGAATATCCACCGATAAAATTAACACCGACTTCATGTGCAGCCTTATCAAGTGTCTTTGCTATAGTCACATAATCCTCCGGTGTCTTGCAGCATGCTGCTCCCACCAGAGCGATAGGAGTTATTGATATTCTCTTATTCACAATAGGAATACCGAAGTCTCTCTCTATCTCTTTTCCAACCTTTACAAGGTCTTTTGCGACTGTTGTTATCTTATTATATATCTTCTCATTAGTCACAGAAAGGTCTGCATCCGCACAATCTAACAGGTTAATACCAAGTGTGATGGTACGCACATCAAGGTTCTCCTGCTCAATCATCTTATTAGTCTCGTTTACTTCAAAAATGTTAATCATAGAACTTCTCCTCGTAGTTTGATATTATGAATCCTTAGATTCTGTGCATTTTTGTAAATATCTCCTCGTGCTGGCACTTTATCTTAACACCAATTTCCTCTCCAAGCTTGTCAAGGTCCTCCGCAATCTCAGCAAATGGCTTTGTTGCCTTCTGCATGTCAACAATCATCATCATGTTAAAATATTCCTGAACAATTGTCTGGGAAATGTCGAGAATATTTACTCCATTATCTGCAAGGTATGTACATACCTTAGCGATGATTCCTACAGTGTCCTTGCCTACTACAGTAATAATTGTCTTGTTCATGGTGTTATCCCTTTCTGTTTTAAGTTTTAATTTATGAACATTCTCCGGATGCAATTGATCCGTGAGAAAATATTCTCTTATAAATTACAGTGTAATGATACGGCTCGGCTTGTCACGTCCGGCAACCTCTATCTTAAAGTCTGAGGCATGGTACCCGCTAAGGCTCATATCAATCTCTGTACGGACTGTCTCATAAGCCAGCTCCGGATAATTGTTCTCCTTGCTGAGGTGTCCTAATAAAATCTCCTGAACATTGTCTCCTAACAGCCTGTCGACAAGCTGCCCTGCCGCCTCATTTGACAGGTGCCCTTTTTCCCCTAATATTCTTCTTTTTAGAGGATACGGATAAGGTCCTGTTTCGAGCATTCTTATATCGTGATTAGCTTCTAGAAGCATGCAGTTGACACCTGAAAAGCTGTCCACTATGTAATCATCATACACTCCAAGGTCTGTCACAAGGCCGAACACCTTGTCATCGGACTCAACGCGGAATGCACATGGACACAGCGCGTCATGTGACGTAGCCACCGGCTTGACCTTAAGCGTACCTACGCTGAATTCATTGTCACATTCGACTACATTAAAAATTCCCTCCGGCAGCTTTCCCAGATTCGTGTTCTTGATTCCCTGCAAAGTGCCCCACGTCGCATATATCGGTGTCGCACTCGCTCTCTCGACCACTCCCAGCCCGGATATATGATCCGAATGTTCATGTGTCACTAAAATGGCGTCAATGTCCTTTATTGAAAGGTCAAGCAGCTTAAGTCCCTCCTCAACCCTCTTCTTGCTGATTCCTGTATCTATAAGAATATGTGTATTGTCATCTCCCACATATATACAATTGCCACTGCTTCCACTGGCAATACTCATTACTCTCATCTATGTCTCCGTTTCCATAATCATTTTTTGTTTCTTATGTTATATGTTAGAGCCTGTTCCGTCAATGGTTATTTTGCCCTTTCCCGTTGTTTTTGAAATATACATTGCCTTATCTGCATTATCTATTACCAAAGCAGGGTCATGGCAAAGCTCAGGATACGCGCTCACACCCGCACTTGTATTTATATAGATTGAATACCCGCCAAAGGATATTTCGCTCTCCCTTATCGCTTTATGTATACTCTCAACAACGCTCACAACCTCGTCAAGCGTCTTGTCAATAAACAGAACTACGAACTCCTCTCCGCCATATCTGTAGCTTGAACCACCATGTTCGTCTGCAATTCTCTGAATTGTCTGGGCAACCGCGATAATCGCTGCATCGCCAAAAAGGTGTCCATACTTATCGTTAATTGATTTAAAATTATCTATATCAAACATCGCAGCATACACCGTCTGTTTTAAAAGTGCCGCATCAGGATGTCTGTACTTTTCCATAAATTTGTTCAATATTCGTCTATTATATAACCCTGTCAGACCATCCCTCTTTGCGAAATTCTCGAACTGCGAATAAAGGAATGCATTGTTAAGTCCTACCTGAAGCTCAGCTAAAATATTATCAAAGAAGGTTTCCCTGTGCATAAAGAAATCCGGTTCATTGTGACATATTATATACACCCCGGCGTTTCTTCCATCAACAAGCAGAAGCTTGGCGACAAAAGAAAAAATATGATAATTCTTTAACCTTTCGTACTCTGTGTGCTTCACATTTTCACATATAAAGATATGTCCCTCCTCAAGTTTTTTCATAAACTCTTCACCGGTAAGCATATCGTAAAGCACATCTGCTCCGTCCTCATTTATATCGCCAAACAGCTTATATCTGGCACTTATATCATACATCGGATTATTCTTCTTGTAATCCTCATATATACTCTTTTCACCATTAACCGTGGTCTTGAGCACCCCTGTAACCCTTATCCCGATATCGCTTATAAGCTTATTTGCAAAATAGTCATTGATCTTAACAATATCAAATGCCTCCGTAAAATAATGAAGCATCTCATTCTGAAAATGCATTTCAAGTATGTTGGCATTTATCTTACTGTTTGCACTCTCAAGCTCAATTCTTTTAAGTCCAAGCTGTTCATTTACATAGTACAGTTTTTCTTGTTTTTCCAACATTTCCTTATTGGTATCCATTGCTTTATCAAGCATTCTGTCCTTGGCAAGGACGGCATTTTCAAAGTGCTCATACTGACCGCCGATATGTGAAAGTGCAGCATACATGGCAATTATAAACGCGGCAATCACAACAATCGACGTTATAGCGTATGTAAGCGAATGATTCATAATTATGTACACGATTGTCCATATCAGAACAGGTATGTTCATAATCATGGAATGCAGCAGTACCACACCTTTATCCGATAAGTCAAAAAATATACCCTGTTCCAAAGCTATGCACATATAAATGAGAAAATATATGACATATTCATAATTGCGGTATCCGTCATCCATTATAAAAGCAGCCATTATTATGAGCTGGATATACTTCATGATAAAAATGAACTTAGGACTGTTAAAAAAATCCGAAGGTCTGAATGCCTGCTCCAATGCAAGTACCATACATACAATTGCCGCTCTCATAAATGCCGGTGCACCTACGGAAAAGCTCTGAAAAGTCTCCACAACAAGATAAATAATTAAAAGTACGACAGCCGGAAAATGTCTGGCTGCAAAATTCTTTTCGAGTCCAACCAATTCTTCCTTTTTGTACATTTGTCCATTATCTCCAATACAATTCTATTTTATCTCCTGCTGCTAACGGTGCATTAAATGCCACCTTCTCACCATTTACCCTTGTAACAAGCTCCGTACCTCCGGCTGTTTTAAGATCAAATGGATAAAAATCAAAAATATCAACGAATGTATAGCTGCTCTTTCCCGTCATCTCCACAGAAGAATCATTTACCGTCACGACTATCGTTTTCGGTTCGTCAGAAATAACAGCTTCACCCTTCTCCTGTAATTTCTCCTGCGTTATTTCACCGGAAGTATCATTCTCCCCCGGTAATTTGGTCTTATCCTGCGAAATTTTAAGCGAATTGTCTATATCCTCCGAATCCGGCAAGTACTGTTCATCCCCAATTTCTGTGTATTTGACATTAAAGTTCTCATAGACAATGGTATCATCTGTCGCCGGCTCATTGTTGACCATTATTTTCTTGTCATCGGTAACTATATCCATAAAATCAAACAGCTGTCTGACCGTATAATAGTTTTCCATAACAACATTGTCACCCTGATTGATGCTGTAATCCGGTCCCTTAAGTTCATTGTCCACATACGCAAATTTAGGGCATACTATGAGCTTGTCATTGACAATAAAGTTAACTGTACTCTTAAACTCGTCAAGTTCTCCCACGGTTATGTGTCCGGATTCTCCCGCTGTAGATTCGCGTATCTCTATCTGGTCATTATGTGCTATTCTGGTATTCATGCTGCTCTCACGTCCGTTCAGCAGAATAACCGCCGCTTCACCCGTCGAGCCTCTCACAATTCTTGATTTACCGTTCACATTGAACACCAGCTCATTTCCCCTCTTCGGGAAGATACTCTCGTTAGGCATACCCGACTGCATAACCGCATCCACTATCGAAAGATGGTTGTTGTCATAGAGCTTTACTCTCTCTCCATTGACTGTCGCAAAAATAAAGTTGTTCTTCTGGTTGTAATAATTGATACATATTCCTATAGGTGTAACCAGAAGCGCATCCTTCTTGACCTCAGTAGTAACAAAATCAATACTTGTAAGAACCTCCTCGCCGCGGACCGCAACTCGTTCTCTTGCAATTTCCAGTCTGTCTGCAATCTTATCGGTAAATCCCGGAAACTTACCTCCACCGCCGACTACGAATACTGCACTTACCGCTTTATCCCCATTGAGTTCGCATATCTTGTCAGCAACATCATTGGCAAGCTTTGTCAGCTGCTCATCTATAAGCTTCTGAACATCTGTAGGTGCAAGCTTATGAGATATTCCCATGATATCCTTGTATGTAATTGTCTTCTTCTTTCCTGCCGCCAGCTTAATCTTCTCAGCGGACGCAAAATCGACCAGATATTCCTTTGCGATTATCTCTGTCAACTCATCCCCGGCAGATGGAATCATGCCATACGCCACAATGCTTCCATCCTTTGTAAGGCATATATCCGATGTACCTGCCCCGACATCCACAAGTGCGATATTGAGCAGCCTGTACTGCTCCGGTATCGCGACATTCATCGCAGCAATAGGCTCAAGTGTGAGATTGGCAACAGTAAGCCCGGCATAATCTACCGCAGCATACAGTCCGTCCACAACCTCCTCAGGAAGGAAGGTGGCAAGAAGATCAATTCCTATCTTCTCCGCCTTATGTCCTTCAAGATTGTTTATCGCATAGTCATTGAGATAATATCTCACAGGAGTATAACCTACACAATAGAACTTATATTTGTCATCTTTGATTTTTAATTCCTTATGCGCCTTCTCAACAGAAATCAGCTCTAAGGAATAGATATTCTCGGCATTGACGCGAACCTCTCCCTCAAATTCCACATCCTCATGAACCATAACTGTCCTGAGTACTCGTCCGGCAGCCGCAATGCAGACTTCCTTTAGCTTTTTGCCTGTCATTGTCTCAAGCTCATGCTTTACCGTCCTTATAGTATCTCCAACCTTACCGATATCATGAATCTGTCCGTCAAGCATCGCTCTTGTTTCATGCTCCTTAGAAACTATCGCCGCAGCTTGAAAACGTCCATTCTTCATATATCCGACTGTACCAACTACATTTCTGGTTCCGATATCCAGTCCGAACACAAAATCATCCGGACAAAAGATTGTATCACTCATTATTTTCCCCACCTGTCCTGTTTTCAGTTGCAAAAAGAATCTCTTTCAACTGTTTTCTAGTCATGTCGCCATCTTCCGAATTGTCAATCACATACCTGCAATGTCTCCTGAATTCTTCATCAGATAACTGGTTATTCATTATAGAAATACATTTTTCTCTTGAATATCCTCTATCAGACATAAGTCTGCCTATCCTCGTCTCATCCGGCACATATATATACCAGAATTCCTCGCATATATCGTCATATCCTGCCTCTATAAGCAGTGCCGCCTCAATAAATGCGTAGTCGTATTTCTTTTCAGCGGACGCTGCTTTCAGCCTTCTTATAACTTCCTTTCTGGTAAGCGGATGAATAATCTCATCTACCTTGGCACACAGCACGTCATCCGAAAAAATCCTTGCCGCCATCTTCTTCCTGTCTATGCAGCCATCCGCCTGTAAAACATCGGTTCCCAAAAGCTTCACAATATCCTTGTAGGCATCACCACCCGGCAATATTGTCTCCTTGGCAACCTCATCCGTTCTTATCACAATACAGCTTACCATCTCTTCAAGCATTTTTAGTACAGTTGACTTACCTGCACCCACTCCGCCTGTAACTCCGATAATTCTCATTACCTTTTCTCCGTTTCGCAATTAATGAGCTTCTAGCCAGTTGCTTCCCTCATTCGTATCCACAACAAGCGCAACAGAAAGTCTTGCAGCATTCTTCATCTGCTCATCAAGAATATTCTTCACAATGTCGACCTCATCCTTAGCAGTCTCAATCAGAAGCTCATCGTGAACCTGCAATATGAGCTTAGACTTGAGTCCAAGTTCCTTAAGCTTATGGTACACTCCTATCATAGCCAGCTTTATAATATCCGCAGCCGTTCCCTGAATAGGTGCATTCATGGCAACTCTCTCTCCAAAGCTTCTCTGCATGAAATTACTGCTTGAAAGCTCAGGTATAGGTCTCCTTCTCTTAAACATCGTGACAGAATATCCCTTTTCCTTCGCACTGCTTACAAGACCGTCAAGAAATTCATGCACCTTTGGAT
>JBNMLM010000111.1:0-6576 GCA_050874845.1 Eubacteriales bacterium
GTGTCCCAGTTATGGGACACGGACCAGACCCCTGTCTTACAGCCACAGCCCCAGCGCCAACAGCTTAGAAGAATCTACTAACCTTACAAGTATCATTAAGGCTTGTCACCATAGTATCTTCAAATTCATCTTTCTGTCCTTCAGGAATATCGCTGTGGCGTATCATGGCAAGAACTGTGTTTTTCTGGAACATCATGTAGTAGCCGAACACGTTGGTGTACACATGGGTGAATTCATCGTACTTTATGAACTTATGTACATCACATTCAGGGACATCAATCAGAATACCGTTTTCCATCAGACAGAACTCACATGGAGCCGATTCGGATGGGTCGCGGTGCTTGAGGTGATATCGGATGCTTGAGTTAAACTGTGTTATCACGATTACCGGATAGAACAGGAACACTATGCAGAGTATCGCCCAGAAGGTATCCATTGTACCCGTGGTAAGTCTGTATATGCCGCAGGATATGCTTGTTACAATAAGTGCGATTAAAATTAATGTCTCAACCTTTTCCCTTATAAATCTGTTCCAGTATGTTATCTTTTTGTATTCTTTGCCGTCAGGCTTCTGTGTTGAAGTGAATTTGATTACTGTATTCATAGTATGCCTTCCTTTTTATAACTAATAAAGACAAGTATAATACATTGCATGGAACGCGTCAAATACTTATTGTGGGATGGAGTATGCTGTTGACTTACATGCTTTAAAGTGATATTTTATAGAGGATGGACAAATGTAATGTATAAACAATACTATTTGGAAGTTAGAGAAATATCTCCAACCTTCAGGGCAGAGTGAGCAGGCATGAATATCGTACTTGTCTGCAATTCTCGACTGGCAGTATAGTCTGCGACCCGCGTACAGCGGCTGAGTGGGTGCGATTCCCATACCAACGGTACAGTCCGGATGAAAGAAGAAGGCGTGAGCCTTTAGGAGGATTATAATGAATAAGAAGTCTTTTCTCAGTGTTCGTGCACTGACTGTAACTGCCATGTTTACGGCGGTATCCTATGTCTTGTATCTTTTTGGATTCAAGATTCCGATTGTTCCCAGTTTTTTGACAATGGATTTCTCAGAACTGCCTGCTGTCATCGCAGCACTTTCGATGGGACCGATGGCGGGAGTTTTGGTATGCCTGCTCAAGAATCTGCTTCACCTTGCAATCTCACATACAATGTGGGTGGGTGAGCTGTCGAACTTCATACTCGGAGTTGCGTTTGTGGTTCCTGTAGGGCTTATATATAAGAAGCATAAGACTAAGAAGGGCGCTATTGCAGCACTTTTAAGCGGAGCCGTGATAATGTCATTGGTCGGGGTTGTGTCGAATTATTTTATAATTTATCCGCTCTATGACAAGCTTGCTTTTCCTATGGAGGTCATAATCGGAATGTACACGGCTATCCTGCCGGGTATAACATCGCTGCTTCCGGCACTTCTGGTATTCAACCTTCCTTTTACATTTGTCAAGGCGATGGTGAGCGTTGTAGTCACGCTGTTCATATATAAGCCATTGTCGCCTATCATAAAGGGAAATTATAAATAGTGTAAAAAATCCGGAATCAGTCCATCTTCCGGATTTCTTTTTTTCTTGCATTGAATATGGTGTTGGTGGTAAAATTATTTTAATAGTGTGCTTAGGGATTAGAGGTGAATCTGTGTGGGGGAACGTCACAGAGATGAACGGTAAGATATTTGGATGTCCCGGGCAATGCGTCACAGAGATTATACGTTCCCGGAATGGAGACTTACATGAATTACAACAAAGAAGTTTATGAGCTGGTTATGGAACAGAAGCTTGATGATATCGCTTCAAAGGGATATCTGTTCAGACATAAGAAGTCGGGCGCAAGGATAGCCATGGTTTCTAATGATGATGAGAATAAGGTGTTTTGTATAGGCTTTAGGACACCGCCTGCGAACAGCACAGGAGTTCCTCATATTCTTGAACATTCGGTACTCTGCGGTTCGGCAAAATATCCGGCAAAGGATCCGTTTGTTGAGCTTGTGAAGGGTTCACTCAATACATTTTTGAATGCCATGACATTCCCGGATAAGACAATATATCCTATTGCAAGCTGCAATGATGTCGATTACAAGAACCTCACTGATGTATACATGGATGCGGTTTTCCATCCTAACATCTATACAAGGGAGCAGATTTTTAAGCAGGAGGGCTGGCACTATGAGCTTGCCGATGTGGATGCGCCTCTTACCTACAACGGCGTTGTCTACAATGAGATGAAGGGTGCATTTTCATCACCTACACAGAGAGTGTACCGCATGTGCCTCAATTCGCTCTATCCTGATACTCCTTACGCTACTGAGTCCGGCGGTGATCCACAGTTTATTCCGGATTTAAGCTATGAGCAGTTCGTGAACTTCCATAGAACCCTGTATCATCCAGCCAACAGCTATATCTTCGTGTACGGCAACTGTGACATGGAGGAGAGACTTGAGTATTTTGACAGAGAGTATCTTGGAAACTACGAGGAGATTAAGGTCGACTCCGAGATTCCTCACCAGAAGCCGTTTGACAAGACAGGAAGGGTTGAGGGAGTGTACTCTGTGACGGAGGATGAGGGTACGGACAATAAGACCTACCTTGCGTACAATGCCTCAATCGGAGAGGCAGGGGATATGAAGCTCTCACTTGCCTTTACAGTGCTTGAGTATGCACTCTTTAACGCACCGGGTGCTCCTGTACGTCAGGCTCTTATAGATGCCGGTATTGGTGAGGATGTGAGCGGTTCCTATGATAATTCCATCAGACAGCCTATGGTGACTATTATGGCGGCAAATACCAATCCGGATAAGGAAGAGGAATTTGTAAAGGTTATAAAGGAATCACTTGAAAAGCTTGTAAAAGAAGGAATCAATAAGGATACATTGAGAGCCGGAATCAACTACAACGAGTTCCGCTACAGAGAGGCTGATTTCGGAAGATGGCCTAAGGGACTTATGTACGGAATCGATATGCTGAGCAACTGGCTCTATGATGACAACAAGCCGTTCCTTAACATGCAGATGGGCGAGGCTTATGCTTTCCTTAAGGAGCAGGTGGATTCAGATTATTTTGAGCAGCTTATAAAGAAATATCTTTTAGACAATGTACACTCATCGGTTGTTGTGTTAAAGCCGGAGGTCGGATACACGGCTAAGATTGAAGCAGCTACAGCTGAGAAGCTTGAGGAGTACAAAAAGACACTCACAAAGGAACAGCTTCAGGCACTTGTGGATGACACCAAGGCACTCAAGGATTACCAGAGTGAGCCGTCTACCAAGGAGGAGCTTGAGAGCATTCCGCTTTTAAGAAGAGAGGATATCGGCAGGAAGGCAGCAACGATTTACAATACAGAGAAGAGTATTGAGGGTGTCAAGGTTATCCACCATAATATCAATACCAACGGTATAGGATACTTAAAGCTCAGCTTTAACATTGACAAGGTGGATGACGAGCTGCTTCCTTATGTGGGACTTCTCACCAAGGTTTTAGGCTCCATCGGTACGGAAAAATACAGCTTTGTTGAGCTGTCCAATGCTATGGATATCAGAACAGGAGGTATAACCTTCGGCAGTTCAGGAACAACCTTTGTAAAGCCGGCGCAGGGCTACCGCTGTTCACTCAATGTCACAGGTAAAGCACTCTATGGCGACCTTGCAGCGCTCACAGAGCTTATGGATGAAATCATGAACCATACTGTATATGACGATTACAAGCGTCTCAAAGAGATTATCGGCGAGACAAAGGCTGGCATGCAGATGAGAATGCAGGGTACCGGAAATGCAGTCGGAATAGCAGAACTCACAGCACAGATAAAAGAGAGTGCCATGATAAGAAAGCAGACTACCGGAAGAGGCTTCTACAGCTTCCTTGATGACGCCTACAAGAACTTTGATGAGAAGAAGGAGAGCCTTGTTGCGGGAATGAAGAAAGCAGCGGCTAAGATTTTTGCAAAGTGCAATCTCATCGTGTCATATACCGCGGATGACAAGGGCTATGAGCTTATGAGCGGGCTTATAAAGGAGCTTATAGATAAGCTCAGTGCAGAGGAGCTTCCTGCTGTCACAAGAGCGCTCACACTCAAAAAGACAAGGCTTGCATTAAAGACCAGCGGACAGGTCAACTTCGTATGCCGTGTCGGTGATTATGATAAGGCAGGTATAGAATACAACGGAGCCATGAGAATACTTGCAAGCATGATGAACAGTGATTATCTGTGGAACAATATCCGTGTAAAGGGCGGAGCCTACGGCTGTGGAGCAGCGTTTGGAAGCTTTTCGAGCTCACTTGGCGCATTTTCATCATACAGGGACCCGAACCTTGAAAAGACAAACGAGATATATGATAAGGCTCCTGAGTACGTTGAGAATTTCAATGCAGACGAGCGCGAGATGACAAAGTATGTTATAGGAACAATATCAGACCTTGATCTTCCAAAGACTCCTTCGGTAAAGGGCTCAGATTCATTTGAGGCATATATCAGCGGACTCACAGAGCAGATGCTCCAGAAGGAAAGAGACGAAGTGTTAGGAGCCACTGTGGAGGATATAAGGGCACTTTCAGGTATGGTGAAGGCTGTGCTTGATGACGGATACTTCTGCGTGGTCGGAAATGAGGATAAGATTAATGAGGCCAAGGACATGTTCGATGTGATTGAGCCTCTTGCGTAAGAGATAATGGAAATGAGGAAAAAATGGCAGAATTAAAGACTGGTTTCGTGGCGCTCATCGGGCGCCCGAATGTTGGAAAATCAACGCTTATGAACAGGCTTATCGGACAAAAGATTGCGATTACCTCCAATAAGCCGCAGACAACGAGAAACAGGATTCAGACGGTGTATACCGAGGATAGGGGACAGATTATCTTCCTTGATACACCGGGAATCCACAAGGCTAAGAATAAGCTGGGTGAATATATGGTCAACGCGGCAAAGCAGACCATGAACGATGTGGATGTTGTGCTGTGGCTTGTTGAGCCGACAACCTATATCGGCGCGGGGGAGCAGCAGATTGCGGCGAACTTAAAGAACTGCAAGAAGCCGGTTATCCTTGTAATAAACAAGGTCGACACCGTCAAGAAGGAAGAGATTCTTAAGTTCATCGATGCGTATAAGAACATTGTGAGATTCGATGAGATAGTTCCAGTATCTGCGCTTAAGGGGCAGAATACGGATGACCTTATTGACGCCATCTTCAAGTATCTTCCTTATGGACCGATGTATTATGATGAGGATACCGTTACCGACCAGCCTATGAAGCAGATTGCGGCGGAGCTTATCAGGGAGAAGGCGCTAAGGTGCTTAAGCGATGAGATACCTCACGGAATAGCTGTGACAATAGAGCGCATGAGGGAAAGAACCGATGGAAGCAATATAATAGACATCGAAGCGACAATCGTGTGCGAGAGAGATTCCCACAAGGGCATTATAATAGGAAAGGGCGGAGAAATGCTCAAGAAAATAGGCTCCGCTGCACGTTTCGAGATAGAGCGCATGATGGAGATGCAGGTAAACCTTAAGCTCTGGGTCAAGGTCAAGAAGGAATGGCGTGATAATGACCTTCTTATGAAAAATTACGGCTATGATGAGAAGGCTCTGAAAAAATAATGGCTTCGATAACCGGTTGTCCAGATAGAATAATTCAGCGCGGAAATTATCTGGATTGGCAGATGCGGAGACATCAGGTTGAGGTGTTAGGATATGGCAGAATTGCTTGAGGTGACTGGCATGGTTATCGCCGCGGGTCCGATAGGAGAATATGACAAGAGAGTTGTTCTGCTCACGAAGGAGCTTGGCAAAATCAGTGCATTCGCAAGAGGAGCAAGAAAGCCCGGCAATGCGCTGATGGCAGCATGCGAGAGCTTTGCCTTCGGAACTTTTGCGATATATCCGGGAAGAAGCTCATATACGGTTGAGAAGGCTGTGATAAAGAACTATTTCCGTGAGCTTGCGGCAGATTTTGACGGCGCCTGCTATGGCTATTATTTTCTTGAATTTGCCGATTATTTTGCAAGGGAAAATGAGGACGGAGGAGCCATGCTAAGCCTGCTGTACTATTCGCTTAGGGCACTTTTGGACGGCAGAATACCGGACAGGCTTGTGAGAGCCGTGTATGAGCTTAAGCAGCTTGTGATTAACGGTGAATATCCTGAATTTTTCTGCTGTACAGCCTGCGGTTCATCGGAAAATATTGAGGGCTTCTCAATTGAAGCGAACGGAGTTGTGTGCCGTTCGTGTCTTGGACACCGCGGTGTCATGCGGATATCGCCCTCAACGCTGTATACATTGCAGTACATAGTAACCACGCCGATAGACAGACTGTATTCGTTTACCGTGAAGGACGATGTGCTTGAACAGCTTACAGAGGTTATGCACAGGTGTGTTGATACCTATGTCGATAAGAGGATGAAATCGCTTGATATGCTTGAAATGGTGGAAAAATAATAAAAAATACTTCAAAATCATGGAAAAATATACATAAATAACATCTGTTTAGATTTTTCTGTGGATTATTAAAGAGTTTTTATCTTGCAATAATATAAAATGTGTTGTAAAATTTTGCACATGCACAAA
>JBNMLM010000112.1:0-6440 GCA_050874845.1 Eubacteriales bacterium
GTCCCAATGTTGGGACGCCGGTGTCAGACCCCTGTCCCAGCTTTACATGACCACTGTTATTTTCAGAGACTTCCCATCGTCCGTGCGTGCACTTATCTTCCCTCCGTGTGCCTCAACAACCGCTTTAGCCACCGAAAGTCCTATTCCGTAGCCTCCTGTCTGGGAGTTATGAGACTGCTCCGCTCTGTAAAAGCGGTCAAATAAGTGTTTCACGCTCTCTGCTTCAATGTGTTCGCAGGTATTGTATACTTCAAGCTTTATCGACCTTGATACAGCGGACTGCTTTAATAGCACTGCCTGCTTCGATTCAACAGAGGATTTTTTATTTGAAATAGCATTTTGACATTTTGACTTTGAAGCTGTGTTCTGCTTCCCCGCAATGCTTGATAGTTTCACCTTGATATTTCCTTCGCTATCAGCGTATTTAACCGCATTGTCCACAAGTATTGAGACAAGCTGCCTTACCGCCTTCTCATCGCCGATATAGGATATTCCGGGCTGTATGTCAAGCTCAAGCTTCTTATCCTCATTGATGGCGCGCGCCCTGAAGGATTCTGCGCTCTCCTCCACCACATCGGACAACGGAAACTCTATTTTTACAGTATTTCTCTGCCCCTCCTCCAGCTTTGCAAGGTATATGAGGTCATTTGTCAATGAAGTGAGCCTCTTAGTCTGCTTCCTGATATCGTCCAGCCACTCGCTTTCACCACATTCCAGCTCTACCAGCTCCGCGTCCGCGTCAATTATGGTTAGCGGTGTCTTAAGCTCATGTCCCGCATCTGTTATAAATCGCTTCTGCTTATCATAGCTCTCGCTGACCGGCTTCACAATTCTTCCCGAGAAAAATACAAGAAGGAGAAACACTGCAAGCATACCGGCAAGCGATATGACAACGCTTATAAATAATACCGAACGAAAATTGGAAAGTCCCCTGCCACAATACAGAAATATAATAAGGCTTCCACCATCGGTTTCCTTTAAAGTGAATCTATACTGTCCCATAAAACCTTCTGTTTTGCCGCCGGCTAAGGCTTTTACCGCATATTCTGCCGCTTCATCCGTATCCGTTCCGGCAATCTTTCCCGTATCTATGGTACTCACATTTCCATTGCCATCCATCATAACCGAAAAATATCTGCTCTCGTATGGCGCCTCCGGCGACATTCCCTTGAACATGTCATCCCCATGCCCGCGTGTCATATCTGGTTTTGGAAAGCCTCCGTTATTTTCCTTTAAAATATTCAATGTTCTGTTGGCATCATCCACCATCCTGGTGTAATTTAGCACATTAACTGTACCTATTATAACAAAAAGTACAATAAACAGTGACAGCATGGCAACAGCCACCAGCTTTTTGCGAAGTTTTTTTATCATGGTGTCCTCTTTCTCATTATAGATAATTGCGGAATTTGCGTTTCTCAGTTACCCAGACATATCAATCCTAATGCCTACCTGCTTTCTCCTCCAGCGAATACCCCGCATTTCTCGTCGCCTTTATCTGTATATCGGCATTCAGGGCTTCTAACTTCTTTCTGAGATAAGAAATATACACCCATACCACGTTTATCTCCGCCTCACTGTCATAGCCCCAGATTTTCTCCATAAAGCGCTCCGTGGATATAAGCTGCTTGGGATTAGCCATCATCATCTCCATCATCTGATACTCTTTGTTCGCAAGCTTATACGAACCGGAAGGTGATGATAGCTCATAGCTTGCAGTATCAAGCGTTATATTCCCGACATGCATTGATGAATCCGCATGTACGTTGGCATTCGCACTTCTTGTCATCGCCCTGATTCGCGCAAGCAGCTCCTTCGTGTCAAACGGCTTGGTAAGATAATCGTTGGCGCCGCTGTCAAGTCCCTCCACCTTATCGTCTATCTCCGACTTCGCTGTCAGCACCAGCACCGGAACCATATTTCCCGCCGCGCGCAGCTTCTTAAGCGCCGTGATTCCGTCCATCCTAGGCATCATCACATCCATTATCACGCCATCATAGTTGCCGCTCTCAAGGTACTCCAGCGCCTCCACACCGTCATATACGGCATCCACGGAAAAATTGTTTTTTTCAAGTATAGCCTTCACCGCTCTGGAAAGCGATTTCTCATCCTCCGCAAGAAGAAGTCTCATATAAAACATCCTCCAATCACATTATTTTTTCACGGATTTTCATTATAAAGCACGTATTTACAGCAAAGTGCCCGCACCGTTACCCGAATTATACAATTTATAATAGATATAAAGCTCTTAGATTGCAAGCAGGATTTGAAATTTGAACATTCTGTGAAATTACACTGACTTTACAAAAACTTTAAATTATTTTTAAGTTGATTTAGGGTTCGCGGCTTAAACTCATCTCATACAAAGAACAAAACACATAAAGAGGTGGTTAATATGGCAGTTCAGACAGTGTTCAAACGATATGAGCTAAAGTACCTTATGACCAGAGAGCAGCAACAGCTTCTGCTAAAAATTATGGATGGACATATGGCGCTTGATAAATACGGACATACGACTATAAGAAATATCTATTTTGATACCGACAATTACAGACTTGTAAGACATTCAATCGAAGGTCCGCCATACAAGGAAAAGCTGAAAATACGAAGCTACAGCCACGTAGCCGGCAACGACAATGTATTTGTGGAATTAAAGAAAAAATACAAGTCTGTAGTTTACAAAAGAAGGCTTGTTCTTCCACTCGATGAAACCATGGAGGCGCTCACTATGCACCGCCCGCTTCCGGTCAAATCCCAGATTGCCGATGAGATAAATTATTTTTGCAGTTACTATAGAACACTAAGACCGGCAGTGTTCCTAAGCTACGAGCGCGAGGCATTCTACTCAACAGACGGCAGCGATTTCCGCGTAACCTTCGATGAGAACATTCTCTACCGCGATAATGACGTGTCATTATCCGGTGAAATATACGGAACACCTATAATCGAAAAGAATCAGGTGCTCATGGAGATCAAGACCCCCGGTGGCATTCCTATGTGGATGACCGATTTTCTCACCGAACAGAGAATATACAAGACCTCATTTTCCAAGTACGGAGCCGCCTACAAGGACATGGTTTTAAACAACAAATGCGTGTACGGCTTCAACAGCGACACCGTTTTAAACAGTCTGTTGTCCCCTGCATACTGCACCGCAAATGCTGTTAACTAAATGCTTATAACCGGCGCAAACATCCATACGCCCACCGCATTAGTCAATCGGACTATGAATATACAGATAAATTTAGCTTTCAGAATAATTATTACATATTAAAGAATGGAGATTAAACACAATGACAAATAATATTTTTAGAGGAATTTTTGATTCAGATTTGACAAATGTTATATCCGTCACAGACTTTTTCCTGTGCATCGGAACAGCACTTTTAATCGGCTTGATTTTCGCCGGAATGTATATTTATCGCACAAGAAGTTCTAAGAGCTTCGTTGTCACGCTGGCGCTCCCGCCTGCCACCGTATGTATGGTAATCATGATGGTAAACGGAAATGTCGGTGCCGGTGTTGCCGTAGCCGGAGCATTCTCGCTGGTACGTTTCCGTTCCGCTCCCGGCTCAGCCAAAGAAATCGGTGCTATCTTCCTTGCAATGGCAGCCGGACTTATAACAGGAATGGGCTATCTTGCTTACGCTATCCTTTTCAGCGTGATTATGGCAGTTATCTATATTATATATACAGAGCTTGAAAGAAAAAGCAAGGACAGAGGTGCCCTCTACAAGACACTGCACATTACAATTCCTGAAGACTTAGACTATGATGAGGTATTCGAAGAAATTTTCAAGGAATATACATCCGAGTTTGAGCTTACACAAGTAAAAACAACCAACATGGGAAGCATGTTCAGACTGACATACAACATTACCCTTCTCAGTGGTGCTTCCGTCAAAGAGATGCTTAACAAGCTCCGCTGCCGCAATGGCAACCTTGAAATTACAGTTTCTAAGCAGGATAATCAGGCTATAATGTTATAAACACACTCAGAAAGGAGACACAATATGATTAAATATAAGTATCTTAAAACAATATCTGCCGCCCTCATATCTGCAATGCTGATTACAGGGTGCAGTGCAAACAATTCCAATTCAGCTGTAAATGACAGTTCAACCGGAGTTTCAGCAAGCTCAGGCAAAAATACCGATGAAACTTCATCGAATAACTCAACAACCGAAAGCTCAGGCTCAACCTCCAACAGCTCATCCTCCACAACCACCGTATCTGCTGTCACCACCATCGACACAGCAGATATGTTCACAAACCGTGACAAGGAGATTGGCTATGACGAGAGCACAAGTGTAAAAATCACATTAAGCGGTGACAGTATAAGCAGCAGCTCCAACTCAGTCGCAATATCCGGCTCAACCGCCACAATATCCGAGGAGGGAACCTATATCTTATCCGGCACATTAGATGACGGAATGATAATTGTAGATGCGGACAAAAATGCCAAAATCCAGCTTGTCCTTGACAATGCATACATCAACAGCAGTACATCCGCAGCAATCTATGTATGCAAAGCAGATAAGGTATTCATCACTCTTGCTGCCGGTTCCGAAAATACACTTTCAAACGGCGGTGAATATATTGCAATAGATGACAACAATATTGACTCCGTCATTTTTTCTAAGGATGATTTGACACTCAACGGAAGCGGAAGTCTCACCATAAATGCCGGCGCCGGTCATGGAATTGTCTCAAAGGATGATCTTGTAATCACAAGCGGAACATACAATATCACCGCAGCAAGCCATGGTCTTTCCGCAAAGGACAGCATAAGGATAGCCGATGGAAGCTTCACAATAGTATCGGGCAAGGATGGCATCCATGCTGAAAACAGCGACGATGACTCTCTTGGATTCGTCTATATTGCTGGTGGGAGCTTCGATATAACGGCACAGGGTGATGGCATAAGCGCAGGATATTATCTTATGCTAGACAACGGAAGCTATGACATAACAACTGAAGGCACCGAAAGTGATGACAGTGCAAAGGGACTCAAGGCAGCCGGCAATCTCATTGTAAATGACGGAACCTTCACAATCAACACCACCGATGATGGTCTGCACAGCAACTCCGATATGACCGTCAACGGAGGCAGTTTTACAATAGCCACAGGCGATGACGGTCTGCATGCCGACAATGACCTGATAATCAACAGTGGTGTCATCGATATCACCGATTGCTACGAAGGTCTGGAAGGTCTTACCGTAACAGTTAATGACGGCACAATAAACATTAACTCCTCGGATGATGGTATAAATGCCGCAGGCGGCACCGATTCAAGCGGCTTTGGTGGTTTTGGACGTGATGCTTTCTCTGCCGATTCTGATGCAAACATCTACATCAATGGTGGAACAATAACCGTCAATGCCGATGGCGATGGAATCGATTCCAATGGAAACCTCTACGTTACAGGTGGTGAAATCTATGTATCCGGCCCTGAATCAAATGCCGATGGCGCCCTCGACTATAACGGCGAAGCAACTATCACAGGGGGAACCTTGATTGCGGCAGGTGCATCGGGAATGGCTGAGAATTTCGGTTCGGATTCTACCCAAGGAAGTATTCTTGTCACATTCACCACTCAATCAGCAGGAACAACAATTAGTCTTCTCGATGAATCCGGAAGTACACTTCTTTCATGGCAGTCCGACAAGACCTACAGCAGTGTTGTCATAAGCTCACCCGATATCGTAGTCGGAAACACATACACCATTAAGGCGGGCGATTATGAAACCACAGTAACCATGGACAGCACCATATATGGAAGTGGCATGGGAATGGGCGGTCAAAGACCCGACAGAAACAATGGAAATACGGATGAACAGCGACCTGATAAGGAAAGCAACGGCACTGATGGTCAGAGACCGGATGGAAACAATAACATGACTCCTCCGGATGGCAGTTCTGATATGACTCCACCAGACGGTATGACGCCCCCTAATGGCAGCTCAGATATGATGCCTCCTAATGGTGACGGCAACATGACTCCTCCGGGTCAGGATACAAGTAATCAGGAAACCTAATGTATGTTATGTAAATGCAAATAATATAAATCCCTTCCGGCTATTGGGAACGGAAGGGATTTACAAAAACCGTAATAGAATTAGCTGTCTGCCAAATCTGTTACGGTTTTAATAAAATATTATTTCTTTAAACTATCATCTGTTTTGAATCTTTCCATGACTCTCTTAAACTCTTCCACTGTCACGTTCATCTTGGCTGCTGCCTTCTCTGCTGAGATGCTTCCATCATTTACAAGGGCGACCAGTGTATGCTGTATGCCCTGCTCAACTCCACTGTCATACCCCGCCTGACGCTCTGCCGCGCGAAGCTTTCGCTCTTCCTCTTCCTGATTATACTCAAATATACTCATCATCACTACCTCCGCACGGTTCTTTCTTAGGAAATCCGCCAGCACATCA
>JBNMLM010000113.1:0-6334 GCA_050874845.1 Eubacteriales bacterium
AAATCAAACAAGATGTGGAAGTCAAACGTTAAGTCAGTTAAGGTTTTGACAACAGCAGGTCCAAGAAAGATGTATGTATGTACTTCTTGCTTAAGATCAGGCGCTGTTACAAGAGCGTAGTCAAGAGTTTGATGTTAATTAAGCCCCGGAATTTTCCGAGGCTTTTTTTTCATTAATGAAATAAGATTACGGTCAGACTATTTACAACTGCAGAACAGATTATATCCACACAGCATCAGAAGGACTATTATCACGATTCCCCAGAAAACATTATTGATAAGCAGCCCTATTATCGTTCCCACTGCAATCCAGAACATCATAAAACCTATTATTCTCACCACAGGAGTGTTCCTCCATTACCGCTGCTCTATTCTATTATATGCACTATATACTCCATTATTCACAACCATCCTCCAATCAAGCAGCTACAAAAAAACAACTATATGAAACCCGTTAAGACGTTTTTCATATAATTGTTTTTAATCATTTGTCACGTCACCATTCTCATTGAGAATTATGGCATTACCAAGATATTTTGATTGTGGTTTTGTTTTTGCGAGGATAAAATCTTTGTTTCTCGCAAGTATTTCGCGGATTTCCCTTTTGTACTGTCCGGAATAGCTTCTTAAGTCTGCCGGAACTCCGTAAGCCTCCATGCCAAGTGACCTGGCAAGGTATATTGCCCTGTACAGATGGTATTTCTGGGAAACAATAATAATTTTGTTGGCGCCGAATATATTTCTGGCACGATACAGGCTATCGTATGTAGAAAAACCGGCGTGATCCATGTATATGGCGTTTGACGGTACACCGGAATCGATTGCATATTTTTTCATGGTTCCGACTTCATTGTAATCATTGCTGCCGTGGTCACCGCTCATTATTATATCTTTGGAGGCGCCGAGCTTATATAGATTGACACCGGTCATAATTCTGTCATAGAGCATATTGCTTGGAGTCTTATCCGGTTTAACAGCAGCTCCGAGAACCAGTATACAATCAACATCCGAAAGTGCAGCAGCTTCATCGGCGTTCAATATATAGGAGCCTGTTTTATATATCACGTAGCCATTGACTGCAAAAGCATACACGGCTGCCACAAGGACAGCCGCGCAGCATGTATAACTTATTCCCTTTATTATTTTCTTAACTGACATCAGATTCACCTTAAATATTACTTATTATCATTTCCGGTGATATCATTTATGGCTTCGTCAACCGCTTCGTCTTTTTTGTTCTTCTTTCCACCGGCGATATCAGCTACCTTGTCGACTATGTCCGGAACCATATCAAGAATCTTGGTCATGGTATCCTGATTCTTAACATTCACAAGCTTGGTCTGTCCGTTCTGTATTACAAGCACCGCACTTGGAGAAAGCTTAGCGCCGAGTCCGCCTCCGGCATTATTCTTGGTATCACCTGAAAATGCACCTGCACCCACGCCAAATGCCACGTCAACGAGTGGAACGATGATGGTGTCATTCACCGTAACCGCATCTCCTACTACTGTCTTAGCACTTACAAAGCTGTCCATTCCTGAAAAGAGAGATTCAACTGTTGAATTGAACTTGTTATTGTCTGCCATTTTAAACTCCTCCTGTTTACTTACTATTTTTTATGGTTTTAATTATTTTTTTGACTTCTTTGTTAAAATATACTCTGGCTGCTATATATAATACTCTGCCGAGAATAATTCTACCCTTAAAATCCAACTCCGCTTCAAAAACCTTGTCATCCCATACAGGTGTTATATTTATGACAATCCCGGTCATCGTCCTAAAAACAGATATTCCTCCAACGATTTCACCGAGCAGTGCAGGGTCATCAAGACCGAGCCTTATGGATATTGTATGGCTTCCGGGCATGATATGCTTAAACAGAAGCTTCAGTTGTCTCATAACAAAATCTATAACGCCGCGGTTTTCTTTAATAAGAGAGACTATTGACTTGACCTTATCTGTAATTCCGTTTTCCGGCTCCTTCTGTCCTTTATGTCCGGCAGGGGCTTTCTGTTCCTTTGGTCTTTCGGGTTCGGTGGACCTATCAGTTTCGTTGACCGTTCCGGATTCGCAGGATCTATCAGCTTCGCCGTCATTCACAGTTCCACCGGATTTCACGGCGTCATTTTCTTCTTTGACGGCGTTATCGTCCTGCATAGGAATGTCTGCAGTCTTATTCTCCGGCGTTTTTTCCGTCTTAACCCTCTTTGTGGGTCCCTTATTCGTTTCGTTTTCAGTGACGGTAGTTTTCTGTCCGCTTTCCGTAGTCTTGTCGGAAGTCTCTTCGTCCTTGGAAATATTATGTCCAAATAACTTTATTTTAAGTTCGGATTCTTTTCCGTCCAGTTCAAAATTTACATGCAGCAATCTCAAGAGATATGTGACATGAGCCGACACGCGAGGCTTACCATAGAATGAGGCATGCACTCTATATCGTATTGGAACAAACAACAGCAGACATAGAATTAAAAGAACAATGCCCACAATCGCAAGAAGGACAATCCCGATAATCTTCAATATGCATAGCAGTATTTTTAAAAACAGCAACTACAACACCTCCTTGCCGGAGGCTGTATCCTCATAGAAGTTGAGAAAAGCCCTTATATCAAAGTTACCGTTGGTATTATACATATCCTCAACTATGGATGAGGCAAGCTCTATCGCATCCTGCTTTCCGCGCGCTATCCCGACAACGTATTTACTGCGGTTCTTATAGTGAGGCTGCATAAGCTCAAGAGAGCTGTATATATCAAGTATATTGCGCTCTCTTGATTCGGGAAGAGCGAGAATGTATACGTTTGGCTCTAGCTTACCCTTTTCAAGGCGGTGAAGCAGACGTGTCTTTTTTCTAGCATTGTCTTCTTTAAAATATAGCTTATCGTACCAGATATAATGCACAGCAATCACGCCTCCCACCTTCTATTATATTACATATATATTACTCATTCATCAGATCCAACATAAGCTTCATGCATGATTTGCGTTCTGCTTCATCACTGCACTGTCCAAGTGCAACATGTATATACTTCTTGATTTCCTCCATATTGTTAAAGAAAACAGGAAGGCTTCCAAGAATTCCGGACATAACTGCCCTGTTAAATGGTCTTTCATGCTCTGCGAAGAAATCTGCCAATTCATTGGTAAGCTCATCGCATCTGCTGTTAATATATGCTTCATCTGCAATAATATTCGACAGCTTATCCTCAACGAGCTTCATAAAGCTGCTTCCTGAGCTGAGTCTCTCAAGCTTGAAAAGCTTCTCGTAATCTTCACTAAGTCCAAGCTGCTCTGCCCTTCCCATATAGGAATTGTGGACATCATCGAGAGCATAGCTGTCCGATGAGAGCTGCGTCGACAGCTTCTCCTGCACACCTTCGATTGCCACGAAGCTGTCAAAGGAATCCTCTGTAGGAAGCACGCGGTCATATATTGCATCGAGTGCCATATCGATAATCTTAAGACAGTGCTGTCTTGCTGTGCCATCCACAATAGCTCTTCCGGATGTGAGGAGAACCATGTATGCATCATTTACCGCATCCATGAGAAGAACGAAAACGTCCGTGACATTCACAACGTACTCTGTCGCGTCTGCGAGAACTCCGGCAGCCTCAAAATAGTCTTCCTTTGTCATGTCGACATAGGAGAAGCTGTCGAGCTTATTAAGGCTGTCTGAGAGGACATCAAATGCCGTGTCGAAATTCTCAGGTGTATGGAGCATGGATACGGAACGAAGCATATAGATGAAGTCCTCCACCGCAGCCGTATCAGAACCCTTGTACAGTGTAAATGCATCGTGGAGAAGCTCAAAGAACTTGTTCTTTGAAAGACGCATCGGTATCTGGCTTACAACCTGCCCTATTTTTATATTTACAACAGAATTGTCCTTGTCTGAGACAATGTAGTTGAGAATATCCTTTTCAAATTTGTCATCGTAGTAATCGGAATTGATATCACATTCCTTAAAATTATACTCTATACGATTCAGCACATACTCATACACCTGAAATCTGTCCGTAAAGGCTGTGAGTATCTCCATTCTTTCAATAAGTTCATTTCTGAGCTCATCGATATCCGCAAGAGCCTTATCTACATTAGATTCATCGGCATTTTCGTCTGAAATACCGGCTTTCACTGCGTTTGCAAGTCTGAGCGCATAGTCTGAGACAAGCTGTGTGTACTGCGTATCCTCACCGTACACCTCCGCAAAGGAATACAGATTGAGTGCTAGCTTTACATAGCCCATCCTGCCATACAGTGAGTTCATTCCGTCAGCATATTTTGATAAATTCGTGTCGACATTCTTTCCCTTGGAAAGCTCAGCCGCTATATTACTTAGTTCAGCCATATATAAATCCTCTTCTGATTATTTTTCTTCTAATACCTTGTCAAAAATATGGAAGCAGTCAAATGTTGCAAAGTAATCCTTAGGTGTCTCTGCGCGTCTTATGAGCTTCACTGAGCCGTCCTCACACAGTAGAAGCTCTGCTGAGCGGAGCTTGCCATTATAATTATATCCCATCGAGAAGCCGTGTGCACCTGTGTCATGGATAACAAGGAAATCTCCCATATCAATCTTAGGAAGCATGCGGTCGATTGCAAACTTGTCATTGTTCTCGCAGAGTGAACCTGTAACATCGTACTTGTGGTCACATGGCTCATTCTCCTTACCCATAACCGTTATATGATGGTATGCGCCATACATTGCAGGACGCATAAGATTAGCCGCACAGGCGTCACAACCTATATACTCCTTGTAGGTGTGCTTCTCATGTATCGCTTTTGTTACAAGATGACCATAAGGGCCCATCATGAATCTTCCAAGCTCTGTATAAATAGCCACATCGCCCATTCCGGCAGGAACTAACACTTCCTCATATACCTTTCTTACACCCTCACCGATGGCAAGAATATCGTTAGGCTCCTGATCCGGTCTGTAAGGGATACCGATACCGCCCGAAAGATTGATGAACTTAATGTCACAGCCGGTCTTTTCGGATACCTCGACTGCAAGCTCAAACAGAATCTTTGCAAGAGTCGGATAATATTCGTTGGTTACAGTGTTGCTTGCAAGGAAAGCATGAATACCAAAATGCTTGGCACCCTTCTGCTTTAAAATTTTAAATCCTTCAATAAGCTGTTCCTTTGTAAAGCCGTACTTGGCATCTCCCGGATTATCCATTATGGAATTGGCAATCTGGAAATATCCGCCCGGATTGAATCGGCAGGATATAGTCTCAGGAATGCCGCATATATCGTCTAGGAACTGTATATGAGTAAAATCATCAAGGTTTATGGTTGCATTTATCTTATGAGCATATTCAAATTCCTCAGCAGGTGTTGCATTTGATGAAAACATGATATGCTGTCCGTCAAAATCAAGAGCCTTAGCAAACATAAGCTCGGTAAGTGAAGAACAATCCACACCGCAGTCATACTCCTTAAGAATATTTACCAAAAATGGATTCGGAGTAGCCTTCACCGCGAAATACTCTCTGAAGCCCTTATTCCATGAAAAAGCCTCCCTAAGCTTCTTTACGTTCTCACGTATACCCTTCTCATCATATATATGATAAGGTGTAGGATATGTCTTGTCGATCTCCTTTAACTGTTCAAGTGTCACAAATGGTTTCTTTTCCATGGCTATTCTCCTCTTCCTGTCTTATTGTCGTTGTTGTGTTCATGTCCGCAGCTGCATTCCCCGTGATGAGTGCCTATATCTTCATCGGTATCTTTCTGACAATCTTCACATACACCGTACAGTACCGTCTTAGAATTGTCTACCAGAAAATGATGATGTTCGTAAACATGCTCCTCTATCTGCTGAAGAAAATCACAGCTTACGTGAAACAGCTTGCCACACTTTACGCATTTGAGATGAAAATGATTGCGGCATGCAGTATCCTCACCTTGGTACTGATAGCATGCTCCGACGCCCTCCTCTATATAATACTTACGAAGAAATCCTTCATCCGCAAGCTTCTCCATATATCGATAGATGGTCGTTCGCCCAACCTTATTACCTTCATTCTTCAGGTGGTCGGTGACCTCATCAATGGTGACATGTCCATCCTGACATTTTTTCAGGTAATCCAATATGATTTCTCTCTGCTTTGTGCGATATGCACCCTTTTCGTTATTCTCCATATCTATGTACTCCAAAACAATACTTACCAAACATTATAATCTCAATTGAGTGACCTTGCAAGTAAATTATATTCGAAAAGCGGCAACAATCATATTTTCAGGATTCGGGTGGCAAAACATGTTATATATACCTAGCTGTGTATAACGTATTATATTTATGCATATCACGACTTTTGGGAGAAGCTTAGATG
>JBNMLM010000114.1:0-6014 GCA_050874845.1 Eubacteriales bacterium
ATCTTATAAAATAAAGAAAAATATTTTTCTACACTCCTTAAAATGATTGTACAATTATCAATCATTCTCCTCTTTTAGCTCATCGATGAGGTTATCCTCCCTGATTTTAGACACCGAATATGCCATGGATGTTCCGACCACGGCGAACACTCCGACAACCGCTATGACAATGGCATACCACGGAATGAAAAATCTGAATCCGAAATCACCTGCACCGCCATACGATCTGAATATCAGATATGATAAAACGATTGAAGCAGGTGCGGCAAATACCAGTGAGCGCACACCGTACAGCAGGCACTCGAACACCATCATTCTTTTTATTCCGCTGTACGGAAGCCCGACACTTCGAAGCATTGCGAAGTCTCTTCTTCTAAGAGCAACATTTGTTGATATGGTGTTGAATACATTCCCCACACATATAAGTGCCATTAGGGTTATAAAGCCATAGGAAAATACATTTATAAGAATGCGAAGGTTATTGCGGTTGTTAATGCTCTCTAACGGATCGTAAAAGCAGCCCTCATCCGTCCTGAAGCCCTCGTTTTTAAGATTTGTTATAATGCTGTTCACCATATCCTCGTGGCTTTCCCCCGACTGCTCTACAAAGAATGACTGTGTGGACGATTTAAGCCCATCTGTATTATATTTTGAACTGAATGGTAAAAACAATATAGGTACATCATTTCCGATATATGAATACGGCATTTCATCCACCACCGCACCTACAGGCACCTGTATTACCTTATCCTCCATATATTCTGACAGGCTCACACTGTCTATGTCCTCCTTCATAAGCTTATAGACCATATTATAGCGATTATACTTTCCGGTATTTCTATCATAAAACTCTTTTACAACGTAACGTGTATTTTTAAGTATTCCCGGAGCATTTTCCAAATCCTTGAATTCTTCGCCTGTAAGCTTAAGCGCCTCAAGATTTTTGGCATACAGTTCATCGTCCATATATGCAATAAGCAGATCTTCCTTTACACTGTAGGCTTCATCCCCGATATGGTAATATTCAACCGATGAGGTTTCCCTTTCCTGTATCTCACCATTCTTTACCCTGGTATCATAGAGATAATCCATGTACTCCCTGTAGCTGTCATTTATCTCATCATCATTGCAGACAATACTGTAATCATAATTCCATGCCATATATGCTGCCTTGGAAACGCCATCGGAGCCTTCTATTATTCTCTTTATTTGTTCTAACGCATCTATATCCTGCTCATCATGTGTCATATACCTCAGCTCATAATTCAGTTCGCTTATATTGGTTTTGGCAAATCCTTTGAGATACTCGCAGTAAGAGCTTGTCACTATAAAAAGTATAATGCTTATGGAAAGTGAAAAGATTGTCACTCTGTACTTCTTTCTGCTTCTCGAAAAATACCTTCTTGCAAGCATGCCCGGCATGCCGAAAAGTCTGCGTGTGACAGGGTATTTTCTCCCCGCATGCCACCTGCTCACCTTGATATCCTTGTGCTGCCTTATCGCGTCGATCGCAGAGACATGAGTTGCTCTCGCCGCAGGGATGACCGCCGAAATAAGCACTGTCACAAGTGCAACCACAGCCGCAGTAAGAATCGCATAGCCGTTTACCACCAGCTCAACAGAATATGGGCTTGAAAGAATATAATCAAACTTACTACCCACAAAATAAAGTGTGATACCTATTCCGACAATACCGCACAGGATACCTACCGGTATGCCGATAACCGATACCATTAATGCCTCGCCGAACACCATTTTCCGAAGCTGCTTTCTGGTAGCTCCGACAGATGACAACAGTCCGAACTGTTTCGTTCTCTCCCCCACCGATATTGAAAAGGCACTGTATATCATTGCCACCGACGCGACAACAATAATAAGCACGAATATCACTGCCATGGCTGTGATTACGGCAGATATATTTTCATAGAGAATTGAACCCTCTATAGAAATTATTTCGTTGTTATATTCATCAAAATTTCCATGTTCATTATGATTCTCCATCGTCCATATCTGACGCACATATTTCTTTTGCATTCTGATATAATAATCATATTTTGCACCCGAGTCATCCATCGACTCACCGCAGGTGATTGCTGTATAGCCCGGCGCACTGTAGCCTTCAAAATCAGGTCTTTCATAGAAGCCTACAACCGTAAAGCTTCTCGTCTCTTCGGGTATAAGCTTCTCCTCATAATTGAATGGGTTATCCTGCGAAAGCTCATACTGCGTCTGGACATTTCCATCTTCATCGATACTGTACCTTTTTCCAAGCTGTAATGTGATTGTATCGCCCAGACTGTATTTTACATTTCCGTTGTTCAAAAGGTGATCCGGGAGCATGATTTCACCGGAGTTTTCAGGCTGCCTTCCATAGGTTACATGCACCGGCATAAGCTCATAGAACTCATCATCCACACTCTCAAGATAAATATATGGCTTATATTCATTTTCTGAACCGCACAATGCATAGCCAAGCACCCTCGCCGCTGCTATAGCTTCCACCTTGTCATCGCCAAGCCAGCTTGCATATTCATCATATTCACTGTAATTTGCCCCGACATGCCAGCTTCCAGAATCATACAGCTGTGTCCTATATACGAATGAATACAGACTGCTGACAAGCGTTGTCACCGCCGTAAACATAGCTGTCGAAATGATAATTCCTATGATCGTGACAAGCGTTCTGACAGGATTTTTCTTCATGCTTTTTATTGTGACCTTGTTAAATATATTCATATTTCTCTCCATTTACATTTCATTGCACTTCTTTTTTGATAGATATATTTTTTAACCTCTTGTACGCTCGTCCCTTGTGATTTTTCCGTCCTCAATCGCAATGATTCTGTCCGCCTGCAATGCTATGTTCTCATCATGCGTTATAATGATGAGGGTCTGGTCATACTTTTTGTTGGACATCTTCAAAAGCTCAACTATCTCCTGACTGTTCTTCGAATCAAGGTTTCCTGTAGGCTCATCCGCAAGCATAACCGCCGGCGCATTCATAAGCGCCCTGCCTATGGACACTCTCTGCTGCTGTCCTCCCGAAAGCTCATTCGGAAGATGGTGTTTTCTGTCCGACAGCTTGAGCACATCAAGCAGCTCATTAAGTCTCTCCTCATTCACCTTTCTTCCGTCCATAAGGACAGGAAGTGTCATATTCTCGACAACATCGAGCACCGGTATAAGATTGTAGAACTGATATATCAGCCCCACCTCGCGCCTTCTGAATATCGCAAGCTGCTCCTCGTTTCTCTTATACACATCCTCATCATTTACAAACACCTTTCCCGCTGTCGGTCTGTCGACCCCTCCTAAAATATGAAGAAGTGTCGATTTTCCCGACCCCGAAGGCCCTATTATCGCCACAAACTCGCCCTTTTCCACCGAAAAAGAAATGCCGTCAAGCGCATTAACGCGCGCTTCTCCCCTGCCGTATTCCTTTCTCAAATTCTCCACTCTTAAAATCTCCATCAGTCTGCTCCTTAATCATAATACTTTTTAACCCATAGCCGGCAATCCGCTCCTTATCATGCCGGCACCGCATTGCTCTGCTCTGTACAAGTCTTTTAACAGCTATAACTATACAATAAAAAAATTACAGCTTGGTGACTGTATTATTACAAATCTGTCACAAAGCTGTATATAATATGACATGCTATATAATCCCTTTATAAAACCTGATTATAAATCTCGCACCACATACTTTTCCGTCCGTATCCTTTACATTCTCCGCCTTGACCGTGCCATTCTGTCCGGTGATGATGGAGCGCGCAAGTGCAAGCCCTATGCCGTAGCTGTCACTCTTATTATTCTTTCCCTTGTAAAAACGCTCAAATATATGCTGTATGTCCTCGTCCGCTATGCCGCTTCCCGAATCCTCTATCACAAGCTCCGTGTGTACTGCATTCTCATAGCCTGCTACAGTTATCGTTCCACCCTCCGCTGTATGTTCCATGCAGTTTTTAAGTATATTTGTGAGCGCCTCCCTGCTCCACTCCTTATCTCCGGTAAAGCTGCCGCTCACATCAATATTCGTGGTTATTCCCTTAAGCTCCATCATAATCTCGACCGGTTGCAGGGCTGCCTTTACAAGCTCATCAAGCTTTACCTGCGATTTTTGGAGCTTTATCGTCCCCGCGTCCATCTTCGCAAGCTTCAAAAGTGAGACAACCAGCCCATCAATACGCTCAAGCTGTCTTCTCATATCGAATATAATGCGGCTTTTCTTTTCCTCGTCACTCTCTTTTTTCAGTGCCTCAAGCATAAGATTGAGTGACGTGAGCGGCGTCCTTATCTGATGTGATATATCCGCAAGCGCATCGGCAAGCTTATGCTTCTCATCGCCAAGCTGTTCCGCCTGCTGTCTTAGCATTACTGTCATCTTGGCAATCTCATTTCGCAGTATGCTTATATCACCCTCCTCATACTCAGAGAGCATACTGCACGTCCTTCCGTGGAGAATTAAGTCTATCTCCTCCGCCATCCTTTCCATGTTTCTGTAGCGTCTTTTCATATCGACAAACCAGAGAAAAAAAAGAAGTACTCCTTCAATAACCACCGCTATGAACGCCGGCAGCCTAAAAAGATATGCTGCCACGCCAACAACGGCGACAATAATAACCGTTAATAAAATAAACCTTCTGATTTCTTTATTCTTTGCCATTCTGCCCCCGCATACAGCAGGCGCCATCTGCCCGCCTCAATTTTCATATTCCTTGATTGCTTCTACCTTAATTGCTTCTATTTTTTTATTTAATTGCCGTTATTTTCCCAGCTTGTAGCCCATTCCCCTGACCGTAACTATTATCTTAGGCTGCGCCGGGTTGTCCTCTATCTTATCGCGCAGTCTTTTTATATACACCGTAAGTGTATTGTCATTCACAAAATCGCCCGCGACATCCCATATCTCCTCAAGCAGCCTGCTCCTCGTGAGAAGCTTTCCTTCACTGTTGATGAATGCAAGCAGCAGCCTGTATTCAAGCGCCGACAAATATAGGTCCTGCCCATTCTTATACACAACACCCTTGTCCAAATCAACCCTTATATTGTCTACCTCAAACAGCTTCTGGCTCTTTCCGCATCTTCTTAACACGCTGTTAATGCGCGACAAAAGCTCCCGTGGTCTGAACGGCTTGGCTATATAATCATCCGCTCCAAGATCAAGCCCTGTCACCACGCTAAACTCATCACCGGAGGCGGTCAAAAAAATCACCGGAAGCTGCCTCCCCTTCTTTATCGCCGAACAGAGTGAAAATCCATTTCCTTCATTTAGGGACACATCCAAAAGGACAAGGTCATACTCAGCCCCCTCAAGCAGACTGAGCGCCTTCTTCTGTCCGTCCGTATTTTCCACAACAAACCCTTCCGTGTGCAGAAAATCCTTGAGCGTCCTCACAATCGTCTCATCATCCTCAACCAACAATATCTTTGCCATATATAATTTCCTTTTTTATTTTCGCAGCTATATTTTCATGTCATCCGTTATTGTATACCATAATGTACCTCTTTGGCAATTCAATTCCTTTCTCGACATTTCACGATAATGGTGTTATAATCCCTAGAAAACATTCCACAACCGGAGGAATCACAATGAACTCACATATTAACGATACACTTTTTAAATCTAAAATATCTAATGTAACCTACAGACTGGCAACCACCGATGACGCTGCTGAACTGTTAAAGGTATACGAACCTTATGTAAAAAATACGGCGATAACCTACGAATACGAAGTTCCAAGTGTTGAGGAATTCGCCTCACGCATTAGTGACGTGCTCACGAAATTTCCTTACATTGCAGTACTCATCGACGGCAAAATAAGCGGCTATGCCTATGCACACGCCTTTCACCCTCGCGCCGCATACTCATGGTGCGCTGAGCTTTCAATATATCTTTCAAATGACTGTCATGGCATGGGAATCGGACGTGAACTGTACGGAATAATGGAGAATATTTTAAAAAAACAGAACATACTAAACCTCTACTCCTGTGTGGCATACACTGAGGTCGAGGA
>JBNMLM010000115.1:0-5887 GCA_050874845.1 Eubacteriales bacterium
ACCACTACAATTTCCCTGCTTACTCAGTAGGTGAGACTAAGGTTTCAAGAGGACCTGGACGCCGTGAAATCGGACATGGTGCTCTTGCAGAGAGAGCTCTTGTACCTGTACTTCCATCTGAGGAGGAGTTCCCATACGCAATCAGAACAGTATCCGAGACATTTGAGTCTAACGGTTCAACATCGATGGCTTCGACATGTGCATCCTGTATGTCACTTATGGCAGCAGGTGTTCCTATTAAGAAGATGGTAGCAGGTATCTCCTGTGGTCTTGTAACAGGTGAGACAGATGACGATTATGTACTTCTCACAGATATCCAGGGTCTTGAGGATTTCTTCGGAGATATGGATTTCAAGGTAACAGGTACAACAGACGGTATCACTGCTATCCAGATGGATATTAAGATTCATGGTCTTACAAGACCTATCGTTGAGGGCGCTATCGCAAGATGCCGTGAGGCAAGACTTTTCATCATGGAGAATTGCATGAAGCCGGCTATCGCAGAGCCAAGAAAGGAAGTTGGCCCATACGCTCCTAAGATTGTACAGATTCAGATTGACCCTGCTAAGATTGGTGATGTTGTCGGACAGAGAGGAAAGACGATCAACGCAATCATTGATGAGACAGGTGTTAAGATTGATATTACAGATGACGGCGCTGTATCCGTATGTGGAACAGATAAGGCTATGATGGACAAGGCTATCAAGTACATCCAGACTATCGTAACAGATTATGAAGAGGGACAGGTATTTGAGGGCAAGGTTGTGAGCATTAAGGAGTTCGGTGCATTCTTAGAGTTCGCTCCCGGCAAGGAGGGAATGGTTCACATTTCCAAGATAAGCAAGGAGAGAATTGACCATGTAGAGGACGTTCTTACACTTGGCGATGTTGTCAAGGTAGTATGCCTTGGCAAGGACAAGATGGGACGCTACAGCTTCAGCATTAAGGATTACAAGGAAGAGGTAAAGTAATATGTCAGGACATTCAAAATTTGCCAATATTAAGCATAAGAAAGAGAAGAATGACGCAGCAAAGGGTAAGATTTTTACAAGAATAGGTAAAGAGCTTATGATAGCTGTCAAGGAGGGTGGTCCGGATCCTAACAATAACAGCAAGCTTCGTGATGTTATTGCCAAGGCTAAGGCTAACAACATGCCTAATGATACTATTGATAGAAGTGTCAAGAAGGCAGCCGGAGACAGCAACGCAGCCAACTATGTGGTTGCTACATACGAGGGCTATGGCCCAAGCGGCACAGCTATCATCGTTGAGTGCCTTACAGACAATAAGAACAGAACAGCAGCCAATGTCCGCAGCGCATTTACAAAGGGCGGTGGAAGCATAGGCACACAGGGCTGTGTATCCTTCATGTTCGACAAGAAGGGTCAGATTATCATTGACAAGGAAGAGTGCAGCATGGATGCAGATGAGCTTATGATGGCAGCTCTTGATGCAGGCGCAGAGGATTTCGACGAGGACGATGACAGCTTTGAGATTCTTACAGACCCGGATTCATGTGGTGCTGTGAGAGAGGCTCTTGAGGCTCTTGGAATCAAGATGGCACAGGCTGAGGTTACAATGATTCCTCAGAACTATGTGACACTCACATCTGATGAGGATATCAAGCAGATGAACCGTATCCTTGATCTTCTTGACGATGATGACGATGTTCAGGAAGTATGGCATAACTGGGAAGAATAATTGAATATTTTAATTGCAGTATGCACAAAAATAAGACCGGTCTTTATACTTAAAGACCGGTTTTTTGGTTATATGCGGCTTGAGGTGCCTGTTCCGCTGATTGCATGAAGAAATGGTATCACGGAGGTGCTTGTACTCTACAATATACCGAATTTTGCGGAGGATGCGGCGTTTTATCCATATTGATTGCAATGGATTTTATGCTTTAACATTGAATGCTAATGCATAAAATAAAATAGAGGCGATGGGGAGAGAAAACCCATCGCCTTTTGCGGTTATTGTAAATAACGAATATCTTTGAAGGTAAGACAAATTATTAAATGTGGTGAATTATTACTGCGCAATGAACTTCAGCACCTCATCAAGCTTCATGCTTCCACCGAACAAATCGAGAGCGCTTCCGATGGTCACGTTGATCTTTGACCTGCCAAGCTTTTTTAGCTGCGCAAGGTCATCGAATGAGCCGACACCTCCTGCGTAGGTGAGCGCAAGACCGTCATACAGCGACAACTGTTTTACAAGCTCAGCTTCTATGCCGTGGCATTTTCCCTCAACGTCAACCGCATGAATGAGATATTCGTCACAGTATTCGGAAAGTTCATCGAGTAGGGCGGGTGTGACACAGGTGTCCGTCAGGTTCTGCCAGCGGTCGGTGACTATCCTGTATCCTGCTTCATATTTTTTGCAGCTTAAGTCGAGGACAATATGTTCCTTTCCGACCTTTTGCGTAAGCAGCTTTAATCTGTCATAGTCTATATACCCGTCGCGGAATACATAGGAGGTCACGATTACATGGGAGGCTCCGGCTTCAATGAATTCAGAGGCGTTGTCCGCATTGATTCCGCCGCCTATCTGGAGAAAACCGGGATGGCGTGACAGGGCGGAGAGAGCCTGCTTTTTTGTGTCATCATAGTAAGGGGAAGACGAAGGGTTCAGCATGATGACATGTCCCCCGTGTATTCCGAGCTTGTAATATAAATCTGAAAAATATGCGGCATCAGCCTCCGACACGAAATTTTCTCTGGCGTAGTCACCCTTATCCGCGAGGCTGCCGCCGACAATCTGCTTTACCTTACCGTTATGTATGTCTATACAAGGTCGAAATTCCATCTTTTTTCCTCCGCATTTTTTATTCGTGTATCTGGTTTAAAATATATTTTGCATAATTTTCTAAGCATTGTTCATTGTATTCTTAATCTAATCATTTTTTGTAATCGGGTGACAAGACAGAAAACGGTACAAGTTTACGCAAAATAAACTGACAGGCTTCTGATTCGGAATTAAAATGCTTATCAGTAGTTTTTATTCCTCTTTCACTATAATAAACATGACATATACTGTTATCATATATTAAGCATAATCTTTCATCATCCCGCCCGGTACCGTCGAGATTATACTTAAAATCGGGAACATGATTTTTCTTTAATATTGTTTTCAATTCAGTTTTATTCATACAAATAAACCTCTTTTTTCTTTGATTATTAATTCTGTCAGTTTCTATTTGTCTGATTCATTTGTTGAAAATGAATTAGAAATTTATATTCATACTATCATGCAATAATGTCTATTACAAGAGTTTGTAAAAATATTGGAAAATGTATTATATTATGTGAAAGCTGAGTAAAAATAGGCTTCAAATACTTAAGAAAATGTGGTATGATAAATAATCAGGTGAGTTAAAATTTGAAATTTATAACATGAAAGCTGCTTGTTGGAGCAGTACGGCAGGCAATGTCTGCAATATACAGGATGATAGATATGAAAGAAATTAATTACAGAAACATTCAGGGAAGTGTGAGCACCAGAAAACAGTGGAATGCCGGAAACAGGCATAAGAAGAGCAGGAACAGGGCGTTCCGCACCGGCGTAATAGTTTTTTTATTATTATTAATATTGATACTCATAGCATTTTGTGTTATTTTATTTATTAGGGTCAATAAGCAGAATGACACAGGGGGCAATGCAGTGACCCTGCCGCTTGTATCCGGCAATCCGGTTGACGATGGAGAACAGCCGTCCGGTGATGAGAGTGAGAGCTATACTGTATCTAAGGAACCGGTTGATAAGCTGCCATCTGAGCAGGAGGTTCTTGAGGAAGGGCATAAGGTTGTGTACCTCACCTTTGATGACGGACCAAGTGACAACACGGAGAAGATTCTTGACATCCTACAGCAGTACAGAATCAAGGCAACATTTTTTACTGTGGGTAAAGATGGATATGATGACGTCTACCGTAGAATAGTGAGTGACGGACATACGCTGGGCATGCATCCGTATTCACATGATTACAGTAAGGTATATAGCTCCGTTGAGGCATTTGAGAAGGATTTTGAGAAAATCTATAACCATATAGAGAGCATAACCGGTGTAAGCCCTACGTTGTATAGGTTTCCGGGAGGCTCAAGTAACACTGTAAGCGATGTCCCGATGGAGAAATTCATTAAGTATCTGAATGACAGGAATATTACCTATTATGACTGGAATGCGCTTTCGGGTGATGCGGAGGGAAAGGAATTCCCGGCGGACGAGATGATTGACAGGGTTCTTAAGGGCGTTGATAAGTATGATGTCTCAGTTGTCCTGCTACATGACACGAATGCACTTGATGTCACGGTTGAGATGCTTCCTGAGCTTATAGAAGAGCTGCGTAAGCTTGGAGCCGATATGCTCCCGATTACGGGGACTTCATCGGTTATACAGCATATTGATGCGGATAGTGTGAAGTAGCTGCAGCTATATATCGGGTTTTGACAGCACATATATGGACAGATTAGTTCAGCATTGCTGAATTATTGACAGGTGGATTTAAAAATATCTGCCTTATAAAAATAAAATATAGGAGTAAATTAAGATGAAGCTGGACAGAATTATGTTAAAATTAAGCGGCGAGGCTCTTGCCGGTGAGAAAAAGACAGGTTTTGATGAAGCTACTGTGCTTGCGATTGCTGAGCAGGTCAAGAAGGTATCGGCACTTGGCAAGGAAATAGGAATCGTTATCGGTGGCGGTAACTTCTGGAGAGGACGTTCCAGTGAGAATATGGACAGAACCAAGGCAGACCAGATAGGAATGCTTGCAACCATTATGAACTGTATATATGTTTCGGAGATGTTCCGTTCTGTAGGGCTTTCGACAGAGATACTCACACCGTTTGCATGCGGCTCAATGACTAAGCTCTTTTCGAAGGATTTAGCTAATGAGTGCTTTAAGCAGGGTAAGATTGTATTCTTTGCAGGTGGCACAGGTCATCCTTATTTTTCAACAGATACAGGAATTGTTCTGCGCGCGATTGAGATGGAGGCAGATGCCATTCTTCTTGCAAAGGCTATTGACGGAGTGTATGACAGCGATCCGAAGCTTAATCCGAATGCGAAGAAGTTCGACACACTCTCAATTCAGGAGGTTGTCGACAGAAAGCTTGGGGTCATTGATATGACGGCTTCGGTTATGTGCATGGAGAACAAGATGCCGCTTGTTATCTTTGGACTCAATGAGGAGAACAGCATTGTCAACACTGTTGACGGAAAGATTAACGGAACGGTTGTTACTGCTTAACGGATGGCTTGAAGGTGTACTGTATTTAATAAAGCATCCGTAAATAATCGGGAATCACTAAGCTACATAAAAAAATAAAACCATGAATTTATAATTTTGGAGGACATTATGGCAGATATTAAAGAATTCGAAGAGAAGATGAGTAAGACAATTGATACATTACTTGAGGACTATGCAACAATAAGAGCCGGAAGAGCCAATCCGCATATCCTTGATAAGATAAGAGTGGATTACTGGGGAACACCGACACCGCTTCAGCAGGTTGCCAATGTTTCCGTACCTGAAGCAAGAATGATTCAGATTCAGCCTTGGGAGTCAAGCCTTATAAAGGAAATAGAGAAGATGATTCTTGTATCTGATATAGGTATCACACCTACTAATGATGGTAAGGTTATCCGTCTTATTTTCCCTGAGCTTACAGAGGACAGACGTAAGGAAATCGTTAAGGATATCAAGAAGAAGGGTGAGAACGCCAAGGTTGCTGTAAGAAATGTAAGAAGAGACGCCAACGATTTCTTCAAGAAGCAGAATAAGGATAATCTCATCTCTGAGGATGAGTACAAGAACATTGAGGAAGATGTTCAGAAGCTCACAGATAAGTACATTGCTGAGATTGATAAGGCTGTAGAGGCT
>JBNMLM010000116.1:0-5879 GCA_050874845.1 Eubacteriales bacterium
CAGAGTTCTAAGAACATCTAAGCTTCTCCCAAAAGTCGTGATATGCATAAACATAATACGTTATACACAGCTAGTTATATAGCGTGTTTTGACACCGGAATCATTATAGGTAATCAGGAAATGCAATCCGCCTATTTCCCGGCATACACAATCTTCCCATCACAGATGGTAAAATGCACCTTCCCCGGCAGCTCCCATCCTAGAAATGGGCTGTTCACAGCCTTGGAGGCGAAATGGTCAACCAACCATTTTTCATTTTCCCCGAATATCACTATGTCCGCCGGATTTCCCTGTGCAATGCCAACAGGCTTTCTTCTGTAAAATTCCATAGGATTGCGGCTCATGCACTCCATAAGCTTCATAAGTGAAATGTGTCCCGGCTGGACAAGTGACTTTATTCCAAGTCCTAAAGATGTCTCAAGACCTGTTATTCCGCTTGGTGCACTCTCCATAGGTCTTGCCTTCTCCTCAGTGCTGTGCGGAGCATGGTCTGTTACTATCATATCTATGGTGCCGTCCTTAAGACCCTCTATAATCTTAAGTCTGTCCTCCTCCGTCCTCACAGGCGGATTCATTCTGGCAAGTGTGCCGTATTCGAGCACCGCCTTATCTGTCAATGTGAAATGGTGTGGTGTAGCCTCAGCGTGGACATCCGCGCCAAGCTTCTTGGCAGTCCTCACATACTCAACCGCATTTTTAGAGCTGATATGCTGTATGCACACCGCCGCGCCGGTATGTAAGGCAAGTGCGCAATCTCTTGCAACCATCACATCCTCAGCAGTCCGCGACGCTCCGCCATAGCCTAGCTGCTTGGATACCTCACCCTGATGAACACCCGGAGAAGCTATAAATGCAGGATCCTCCTCATGGAGACTCACCGGAAGGTCAAGCTCCTTCGCCTTTTCCATCGCCTGCACAAGTATCTTCTCATCCATAATCGGAATCCCATCGTCTGTAAAGCCTGCCGCCCCCGCCTTGGCAAGTGCCTCCATATCCACAAGCTCAGTCCCGCCAAGTCCCTTTGTCACTGCAGCCGCCGACAGCACATGTATTCCTGTCTGTGCACCTTTTTCCAGAACATAAGTAAGAGTATCCACATTATCAACCGTAGGCTTGGTATTTGCCATGCATACCACCGTTGTGAAACCACCCTTAGCTGCTGCCGCCGCCCCGGTAAATATGTCCTCCTTATAGGTAAGCCCCGGATCCCTGAAATGCACATGTGTATCTACAAGTCCCGGCGCAACAATAAGTCCTGCCGCGTCAATCACGTTGAAAGCATTCTCATCGTAATTCACATCACTGCCGGAAACGATGTTAACCTCCTCACTGACGCCTGCGGATGACTTAGCCTCATCGAACATTTCCACAGCCTTGTCCCCTGCCATCACAATCTGTCCACCATCGACAAGAACATCCATGACCTTATCCACACCGTTCACCGGGTCAACAACCCTGCCGTTTTTTATAAGCAACATAACAAGCCCTCCTTAATTACCTATATATTTTTTATGGTATACAATTCCCCCACAAGCTCAAGATTAGGATTATAATAAGGGTCTCCCTTTATGAGCTGTGCTCTCCACTTATCAATAAAATGCATAATCTCGCCCCCGAAGCGCTCCTGTTTCTTTCCAGTATCCTCTGCACCTCTTGACTTGTATTCATAGTGATGAAGCTTGGCATGCGGTTCATATATAATCTTATATCCTGCTTCTCTCACCTTCATACAATAATCAATGTCATTGAATGCAACCTCAAATGTCTCATCAAGTTTTCCTACCTGCTCGAAAACACTTCTCTTCGTGAGAAGGCATGCCGCTGTCACTGCGGAAAGCTCCTGTGTAAGAACAGCCCTTGCGAAATAGCCATATACATCATCGCCTATTCCCGTGAAGGCATGACCCGCAACCCCCTGATATCCCATAACAATTCCTGCATGCTGAACTGTATTATCATCATATAGGAGCTTAGCACCGACTATTCCCACCTCAGAACGCTGACAGATTGCAAGCATACGTCTTAAGCTGTCCGGCTCAATGACTTCCGTATCATTGTTAAGAAGAAGTATATACTCACCCTTTGCATACTGTATTCCATAATTGTTGATAGCAGAATAATTAAATCCGCCATCCCACTTCACAAGCCTGAATCTGTCGCCATACTTCTTTTCCATGGCTTCATAACCCGCAAAGGTCTCATCAAGAACGCTATTGTTCTCAACGACTAAATATTCAATATTATGGTAGTTATTTACATTTTCCATGGACTCGATACATCTTGTAAGGTCATCTAAATGGTCTTTGTTAGGTATTATAACGGATACAAACGGTTCTCCCTCAAGTTTGTAAGCTATGTCATAGAAGCCCGGTGCCACGCCATTCGTAACCTTGCCATCCAGTCCGATTCTCTTTAAATGTGCGCTCACAGCATTAACTCCCGCTGTGTTAGCGTAAGTCTTGGTCGACGCACTCTTTGCGGTGGAATTGTCATTTATACGCCAGTGATAAAGTATTCTCGGAATATGACGCACGCACTTCGCCTTCTCAACACAGCGAAGCACATAGTCATGATCCTGTGAACCATTGTATTCAGTCTTTAGCTCTCCCACCTCATCGACAAGGCTCTTTTTGACAACGCACAGATGACATATATAATTGTTGCGTCTTAGAAGCTCCATGTTGAGGTCGGACTTAAAATGTGCCTCCGTGTGCTTTCCCGAATCCTCAATTATCTTATCTTCATCCGAATATATCAAATCAGCCTCCGGGTAACGCTCCAATTCCCTCATGCACTCAAAAAAGGCTGTAGGGTGAAGTTCATCGTCATGGTCACCGAACACTATATAATCGCCGTCGGCAAGTCGCAGCGCCGCATTGGTGTTCTCTGCGATTCCAAGATTATCCTTAAGCTTTACATATCTTACTCTGTCCGCTCCGAACCTGTCTATATATGGCTGTACAGTCTTTTCAACCGTAAAACCATCACCGCCTCCATCAGCCAGACAAATCTGCCAGTTGTCATAGGTCTGGTTCACAACAGAATCTAACATAAGCCTGAAGAACGTATCATTCGGGCGGTATACAGGTATCAGAATAGAAAACTTCGGATTATCTGCGAACTTGTAGCTTCTCTGTTCTTCAAGTCTTTCAGGTCCCGGGTTAATCTTTGAAAAATAATCGTGTGACTGTTTTTTTGCTTTACCTGTACACTTGGCATATAGCTTTATCATAAAGCGTTTCATTCCATAAAGTGCAATATAGTTCCTCGCTCTTGTTATATAATCATTGCGGCTGTTTCCCGCACTGACAAGTCTCTGCCTCTTTTTCTCATCATCGCCGCGATTGACAAGCACGCTGACACTCCCATGCCTTCCGTCACATTCAGTTGTAAGCTTGAGGGTTCTGCCGCCTATATCTTCCACATCCATCTCAAAAGCACACATTCTGTTAAGCTCGTCCGGAAAATAACGGCTCACCATATCTGCTCTGGTAAAGAAATTCACACTCGCATCAAGCTTTTTGTTACCTGAATATGCGCATATTACAGGCTGATGCGCCGCCTCAGCCCAGCCCGTTACCTTTATTCTGCCGGATTTTTCGTCAACCTTCACACCTATCAGATTAATCTCTAGCATGCTCCTAAGGTATTCTATCTGTTTTCCTGAAATAAATATTCCGACTTTTCCCGATGGATAAGTATCTTTTGTGAAAACAACTTTGACATTATCAACTTTTTTCGGAAGGTCAATACAGAAATTATATTCACCATCAAACTCCGGTTCAGCATTTTTATACACAAAAAGAAGCGGAGTATGCACATTTTCCACAATATCCACAGGTGTTTCTACTCCATTAACGTAGGAAACAGCCTTAACATCCTTCATATAGTCCTTACATGAACCTGTCTGGATGATAAGCCTGTTACTGTTTTTCAAATCTATTCTTTTCTTATAAATAAATATAAAATTATCCAAGCTCTCCCTCCTAATTTCTAAACAGCCTGTTAATAATTATCCAGAATGCTGTCAAATATGCCCCTATAAAGAGCATCATTATAAATGTCTCCAGATTAAACGGATTCAAGCTGACACTGAATCCGCCTTTTATACTAAAATCAGGAAGAAGTGCATAAAAATATGCAAACAAAACATATATAACTGCTGCCACTATTCTCTTTACATATTTCATATTCCAATCCATCCTTTGCTCTTATCTGCCACCATACATATTCTCGTACTGTTCACATATTTCCAAAGCATCGCCATAAGCCTTAAGATTTCCATGTTCAAGCCATACCGCTTTCTTGCACACAAGCTTTACCTGCTCTATACTATGTGAAACAAAAAGAACCGTTGTTCCCTGACTCATCATTTCCTGAATCCTGTCTATACATTTCTGCTGGAACTTAGAATCTCCGACTGCCAGAACCTCATCGACAATCAGTATATCCGGCTTTCCTATCGTCGCAATCGAAAAAGCCAGTCTTGATGTCATTCCGGATGAAAAATTCTTGACCGGTACATCCATAAAATCATGCAGCTCCGCAAAATTCACTATATCGTCATAATATCCGCGCATCACAGCTCTCGAGTGTCCAAGAAGAGCTCCGTTAAGAAATATATTTTCCCTTGCGGTCAAATCCGAATCGAAGCCGGCTCCTAGCTCTATAAGCGGTGCCACGCTTCCCATTACCTTCACGCTTCCGCCTGTCGGCTTAAGCACCCCGGCGATTACCTTAAGCATGGTACTCTTGCCGCTTCCGTTAAGTCCGATAAGTCCGATTGATTCGCCGCGCTTTACGTTGAAGGTCACGCCGTTGAGCGCCCAGAATTCATCGAAATGCAGATTGCCCTTGAGTTTGCGGACAATATACTCCTTAAGGCTGTCAACTCTCTCCCTCGCCAGATTGAAGCAGCGCGACACATTATTCACTTCTATAATTACATCATCGAATGATTTTTTATCTTCCATCTTCTCTTCCCTAAATTTATTCTAAAAACACAGCTTCCCAAAATGTATCGAAGTACTAAAGATATAATATAAACTCATCCTGTTTCTTATAGAACACAAGAAGTCCTATTGCAAGCACCAATGCACTCGGCACTATTGACATCACAATCGTGTATGCGTCCGGCATTGAATTGTACATCATAAATCCCCTGAACATCTCAAGTATATTGGTTACCGGGTTAATTTTTACTATAGTTCTAAGCACATTATTAAGTATGTCAATCGGATACATAATCGGCGCAAGGTAAATGAAGCCTGTAAGGAACACCGAATATAAGTGCACTATATCCCTGTACTTTACCGACAACGCAGCCAGTATAAATCCGACACCCATTGAGAACATTATCATAATTGCAATAGGTATCACCGAAAGGAACATTGTATAGTGAAGCGGTGTCCTAAGCACAACCATCACTATGAGAAGTGCTGCATAGGATGCAAATATATTGATTGAACAGGACAAAATCCTTGAGAGCACAAATATATATTTTGGAACATATACCTTCTTAATAAGCGCTGCACTGTGTATTATCGAATTCATAGCGGACTGTGTCGACTCGGAAAAGAAATTGTAGAGTACCTGTCCACACAATATATATATAGGATAATTTTCAACGGCAAATCCAAATATATGTGAAAATACCGCCGAAAGAATTATCATCATAAACAGCGGATTTAAAAGGGTCCAAAGCACACCCAACACAGAACGACGGTATTTATTTTTTATATCACGGGAGATAAGCTCGAATAACAGCGGCTTAAATTTATTAAAATTGGCTCTGATTGAATTGTGCATTGCGAATCCTTTCCTTTTGACGGGGGCAGGTTGGGACAGGGGTCAGACCCCGGTGTCCCATGTTCTGGGAC
>JBNMLM010000117.1:0-5818 GCA_050874845.1 Eubacteriales bacterium
GATGAATTATCCAGTACTTATCTCTTCTGATTTTTCAGATTTCGCTTCCTCAATGACCCTCAAACGCTACCCTTTTTCTTCAAAAGGGTTCCGTCATGGTTCTACCTTAGGAGGACCCCGTTATATCCATTTAACTAAGGAGACAAATGCCGTATTTCCGGGCTTTTTCGACCCTTTGGCTCCGGCTGCCATCATTTATAATTCTATCACTTCCGCGATGAATTATCCAGTACTTATCTCTTCTGATTTTTCAGATTTCGCTTCCTCAATGACCCTCAAACGCTACCCTTTTTCTTCAAAAGGGTTCCGTCATGGTTCTACCTTAGGAGGGGGCTGTTATATCCATTTAACTAAGGAAACAAATCACTCAACATTACTATTATATCAGATTTGCAAACATATTACAATAGATAATTTTATTAATAACCATATTATCCTGAATATTCTATACTATATGTCTATGGGATATTAAGATTTACTATTTATAAGATATTTAAAACCTATCGCTCTTATGCTGAGTGTAGTTTTCCACATTATTTAAAACTCAACCTGCCCCTGAAGCCATATTCTTCCCTTAAATCTTCTGCCCTCGGCTGGTTCACCGATGACATCACTCGCATTGATGCAGACATCAAGAATAATGTCGTTACATTCAAGTGTCATCACATATATATTCTCGTTGGTGTAATTGTTCGTGTACATTCTCGACTCCACAATATTTCCGATTATGGAATAGCAGTCACACTCAAAACCGCTCGGCATAAATGACGAGTCAACGATTGTGAATATATCCTCATTGCGAACCCGCTTGTATATGTTGGTGTAGGTATCGAGGTCTTCTATTGTTAAGTTGTCGATAGCTGAGGCATCGCCCTTTTTTGCAAGGTTGATAAGATTGTTGCGCGCTGCCGTCGCAGCCCTGGACTTATCTATCTGGTGTTCGCTCTTGTTCACAGGGAGCAGAACTGTTCCCTCATTGCACATGGCAGATATTCTCACGGTCTTATCCGTGTAGTCCGCCAGAATAGGTTTGCTTAAGAGATAATCTACTGGGTTACTCAGGTGAAAAATAAGTGCAATCCCTCTTCCCGGCTCGTCGCAGAGTGCATTGAAAGCCACGCGCTCCGTCTTTCTGCCAATTGAAACCTCACTCTCATAGCTCTCAATGGAGCCGTCAAGAAACGGAAACACATAGTCCGTCTTAAAGCTTTTGCGCCCCGGATTATAAAATCCGTTTACCGAGAGACCGCTTACCTTGTTAAAATAATGCTTTATCTGTGCCGGATACACACTATCCCCTGGGAGATAGTGTATGTCCGAATATTCTACAGTGCTTCTTTCGATACCCTCTTTGATGACGTACTTTATGAGTTTATCGTAATCCTTTCGTGTATTTATACTTCCTAAGCCCACCGCTTTTAAATATAAATGCATGAGCACTCCTCTCTGTTACACTGCGATGAAACACTTTATTATATGTGATTTATCGCCTATTGTTAATTAATGCTTCTTTTCAATCTTCTCCATGCCGCCCATGTATGGTCTTAACACCTCAGGAATGTTAACTGAACCGTCGGCATTTAAGTTGTTCTCCAAAAATGCGATGAGCATTCTAGGTGGTGCAACAACAGTATTGTTGAGTGTATGGGCAAAATAATTTCCGTTCTCGCCCTTGACACGGATTTTAAGTCTTCTTGCCTGAGCATCGCCTAAGTTAGAGCAGCTTCCAACCTCGAAGTACTTCTTCTGTCTCGGTGACCATGCCTCGACATCGATTGACTTAACCTTTAAGTCAGCAAGGTCTCCCGAACAGCACTCAAGTGTTCTCACAGGAATGTCCATGCTGCGGAATAAGTCAACAGTGTTCTGCCAAAGCTTATCGAACCACATCTTGCTGTCCTCCGGCTTACATACAACTATCATCTCCTGCTTCTCAAACTGGTGTATTCTGTACACACCTCTCTCCTCGATACCGTGAGCACCCTTCTCCTTGCGGAAACATGGTGAGTAGCTTGTGAGTGTTCTTGGAAGTGTGTCCTCCGGAAGAACTGTGTCGATGAACTTACCAATCATGGAGTGTTCGCTTGTTCCGATAAGGTAAAGGTCTTCGCCCTCAATCTTGTACATCATGGCATCCATCTCGGCAAAGCTCATAACGCCTGTTACAACTTCGCTTCTAATCATAAAAGGCGGTACACAGTATGTGAAGCCTCTGTTAATCATAAAATCTCTCGCATAAGCGATAACTGCTGAGTGAAGTCTTGCGATATCTCCCATAAGATAGTAGAAACCGTTTCCGGCTACCTTTCTTGCACTGTCTAAATCGATACCGTCAAATGCCTCCATGATTTCTGTGTGATATGGAACTTCAAAATCAGGAACAATCGGCTCGCCGTAGCGTGTTATCTCGACATTCTCGCTGTCATCCTTACCGATAGGTACGCTTGGGTCAATGATGTTAGGGATAACCATCATAATCTTCTTAACCTTCTCCTCAAGCTCGCTCTCCTTCTGCTCAAGCTCTGCAAGTCTTGCCGCATTATCGGCAACCTGCTTCTTCACAGCCTCGGCTTCCTCCTTCTTGCCCTGTCCCATAAGAACACCAATCTGCTTTGAAAGCTTATTTCTATCTGCACGAAGTCCGTCAGCTTCCGCCTTTGCAGCTCTGTTCTGCTCATCAAGCGCTATAACCTCGTCAACCAAAGGAAGCTTGGAATCCTGAAATTTCTTTCTGATATTTTCCTTTACGATTTCCGGATTTTCTCTGACAAATTTCATATCTAACATATTCTTTTCCTCTTTTCTGCACGCTTGTGCTCATTTTCCTCAATCACTTTTTAATGATACTGCTGTTGTTTATGATACAACACATTTTTTGATATTTCAATAGGTTTTAGGTTTAATATTTTGTCCAATTATCTGTTTTTCTACACTTCTATATCGGTTCCCATAGCCCTGTCGAGTGCCTTTTTCTCCTCATCGCCAAGTGTGATAAATGACTCACCTTTTATTATCTCCTTGACGTATGTATAACAGCCTTCTCTATTATGCATTGAATTTATGATATAGCCGTTGTTACTGTTATCGAGCATTGCCAGTGCAAAGCTTAACTTTCCACCCATCTCATTGAAAGCATCGTACTTGATTACACCAAGCTTAGTGTATACAGTCTTTAACTCCTCATTTATAGCCTCAATCTGCTTTGTGTGCTCATCCGTAATCTCAACCAAATCCTTAATCTTTGCAAAATGGTCGAGCATCGCATCCTCAAGATTTTCTGCTGTCTTTCCGTTCATAAACAGGCGATAGTTCTGTCTCATCTTTTTAAGCTTGACCATTGTCACTATGAGTAACACCAGACTCACTATGCTTATCACCGCAAGCACTCCAACGGCAATGCAAAGAATCAACATCAACATGCCTGAATCGATTAAATTTTCCATACCAGTAAATTATACCTCCGTTTATTATTGCCCTTTTTCAATAAGCTCAATTATTCTCTCAAATTCTTCCCTTGAGCCATAGTCAATTTCAATTTTACCCTTATTGTTTTCCTTGTTATGGATTATGACTTTGCTTCCAAACACTGTCTTTAGTTTTTCCTCATACTGTCTGTACACAAAATCATTTGCCGGAACTGTCTTTTCCTTTTTCTCCTCCTTGCCGCTCGCTATATCCTTGATAAGCTTCTCAATCTCTCTCACACTGAGCTTCTCATCAAAAATTCTCATTGCGACATTGTACTGCTTGTCACCGTCCTCTATGGCAAGGAGTGCTCTTGCATGTCCTGCTGAAATCATATCGTCAATGAGCATCTGCTGTACTCTCTCATCTAGCTTCAAAAGTCTCATCGAATTTGTGATAGCGGCTCTGCTCTTAAATACTCTCTCCGCAATCTCATCCTGCTTGAGATTATACTCCTTCACAAGCCTCTGATATGCCTGTGCCTCCTCAATGGGATTTAAGTCCTCCCGTTGAATGTTCTCGATAAGTGCTATCTCGACAATCTCCTGCTCCGAGTAATCTCTTATAACAACAGGCACTTCCTTAATTCCCGCTTTTTTCGCAGCCCTCCATCTTCTCTCCCCGGCTATTATCTCATAATAGCCATCTCTCTTCTGGACAAGAAGCGGCTGCAATACGCCATACTGCTTTATGGACTCCGCCAGCTCCTCAAGCGCATCCTCCTCAAACACCTTCCTTGGCTGATTGCGGTTAGGCTCCACCGAGTTAATATTTACCTTTATCTCGGTTGGCTCCTTGACTATAACTTCCTTCTCCACTATCTTCTCAACAACCTTTGGCTTTTCCTGTGAAGCTTTTTTGCTGTCCTCAGGTATAAGTGAATTTAACCCTTTTCCGAGTCCCCTTTTTGCTGCCATCATATACCTCTTTTCTTTCTATACATTTAAATATTTGGTATTATTTTTATTTATCCGCTGTTTTTTTGACGCGCTTCTTTTTTCCATAGTTGATGACTTCCTGCGCAAGTATTCTATACCCTTCCGCTCCGGTTGATTTCTTGTCATAATAATTTATAGGAAGTCCGTAGCTAGGTGCTTCCGCAAGCCTTACATTTCTTGGAATAATTGCCTTGTAGATATCCTTTTTAAGATTTTCTTTGACATTCTCGACAACCTGTAATGAAAGATTTGTTCTTGCATCGTACATGGTAAATACAACACCCTCCATCTCAAGCTCCGAATTTAGTCTGTCCTGCACAAGATTTATGGTGTGCATAAGCTGTGACAACCCCTCAAGCGCATAGTACTCACACTGTATCGGAACAAGAACCGTGTTGGCTGCTGCCATCGCATTAACAGTCAAAATGCTCAAAGACGGCGGGCAGTCAAGTATTATAAAATCATACTCATCCTTTATCTCAGAAATAGCATTTTTCAAAATATATTCTCTGTCATCCGTTCCTATCAGGTCAATCTCTGCCCCGGCAAGATTTACATTGGATGGAATAATATCCAGCCCCTCAAACTGGGTATGTACAAGACACTCTCCAATCTGACATTCACCAATCATCAACTGGTACATTGTCATTTCCTGTGCTTCCTTGTCTATTCCAAGGCCGCTCGTTGTATTTCCTTGCGGGTCTGTGTCAACAACAAGCACTTTCTGTCCAAGTTCTGCCAGGCAGGATGACAGGTTGATTGTAGTTGTGGTCTTTCCAACGCCACCCTTCTGATTTGCTATCGCAATTATTCTTCCCATATACATATCCTACCTTTTCCTCTTATTGAAAGCCATTTTCTGTTTAAAAATATTTATACAATAATATCAAAATAATAGTGAAAAACACTGTATTTTGATGTCCTTCCTATGTAAAACTTAAAACACATTAATAATCATATTTTTCTGACTTATATGTTCTTTTTACACTATTATGCTTGAATATTTGTAAATTTTTTAACTGTAATTGGCTCACTATTATCCATTATATCAGTTTTAATTTCTAATTACTATAACTTGATTGTAAAGATTTTAATTTTTATTGTAAAATGTTTCACATGAAACTTTTTATGATGTTTATCACAATGTTTCACGTGAAACATTCCACATCTTTTTCATCTATAATATCTTATGCAAAACTTTTATATTATTTTTGCGATATTCCCATGTGAACATTTTATACATTTACTACAATGTTTCACGTGAAACATTCCATATCATTTTTTCTATAATTATTTCTTGCAAAACTCTTTATATTATTTTTGCAATATCTTGATGTGAAACTTTTTATGTTATCTATCATAATGTTTCACGTGAAACATTTTTTCTTGCCATTTATTAAAATCACACTATATCC
>JBNMLM010000118.1:0-5776 GCA_050874845.1 Eubacteriales bacterium
ACAGGCTGGGCTGCGACAGATAGAGACGCTTCGCCGCCTCGTTCATCGAACCGCAGTCTGCAATGGTAATGACATATTTTAATTGTTGTAAAGTCATGCTTTAGCCTCTTTAAATGATAATTTATCATTTATCTTTCTTCAGATATAAACTGCAGTTAACAACAATGCAAATTATCCACACAATAACACTTGCAATATCAAATACACTACTGTGCAAGATAATCCGCCAACAACTGCATTGTCGCAAACGCTCCCGCTCTATGGCTTCTCTCATATCCATGGGACGCATATACGCCCGCACCGATAAGTCCATGTCTCACATCATGTCCTGATTTTAAGGTTACATCGACATCCGAACCGTAGAAAGGATAAATGTCTACAGCATAGTCGATATTATTGGCTTTTGCCGTGTTGACAAGCGCTGTGACAACATCGTAATTGTATGGTCCTGCGCTGTCCTTTGCACAGATGGATACCTGTGTCTCCTTACACTGCAAGCCGTCACCGACACAGCCCATGTCTACGGAGATAATCTCCTTGACACCTTCCGGCACCGTTGCCGCCGCACCATGTCCGACCTCCTCGTAGACGGTGACATGCTGGTAAAGCTTTCTCTTCGGTGTAATGCCCTCATCCTTTAAAAACTTGGCAAATCCAAGCAGTATCCCGACACTCAGCTTATCGTCAAGGAATCTGCTCTTGATATAGCCCGATGGAGTTATCACCGTTCTTGGGTCGAAGCATACAATATCGCCCACATCAATGCCAAGCTTCCTGGTATCATCCTTTGTGGAAACCATCTCGTCCAAAAGCACTTCCATACATGCGAAGCTTCTCTTCTTTTCGCTGTATTCCTTGTTGACATGCACGGAGGCGTTGTCAAGCTGGAACACTCCTGTATAAATCTTTCCATCTCTTGTCACAACACGCACGTTCTCCGCCTCAGTGTTGTTCGCATTGAGACCGCCTATCGGAACTATTCGCAGATTGCCGTTAGCCTTAATCTCCGACACCATGCCGCCAAGCGTGTCAATATGTGTGTCAAGCATGACAGCATTGCTCTCATCCTCCCCTCCAAGGTCAACAAGGACACCGCCCTTTACCGTCATATCCGCCTTGTAGCCAAGCTTATGGTACTCCTCCATCACATACTCTGCCACATTTCTTGTATATCCGGAAGGGCTGTCAATCTCAAGAATCTTCTTAGTCTCCTCTAAAATATAATCCGCATACTTTTCTGATATCTTCATCTTTTTCTCCTCACTATTTTATGTGGTCATAGATAATTGCAAAACGCAATTTTGCAAAGTCCGCCAATTGACTGCTGTACAGCTATACTAATGCACTGCCGCACACCAGGCTTCACAATTATCCATATATCAATTACGCCTGCTTCAAATCAAACTGCAAAAGATATTTCTCATAGTCTGCCATCGGCATAGGCTTCGAATAGTAATATCCCTGAATAATATCACATTCTATCTCTCTTAAAAACTCAACCTGCTCTTTTCGCTCAACGCCCTCGCACACTACTCTTATGTCAAGTCCATGCGCCATCTGAACAATTTTTTCGATAATATAACGGCTTCTCTTAGAATCATCCGTGCTTTCAAGGAACTCCTTATCAATCTTCAACTCATCCACAGGCATGTCCTTTAACAGGTTGAATGACGAATAGCCGCTTCCGAAATCATCCATTGAGAAGCTGAAGCCAAGCGCCTTCATCTTGTTGATAAGCCCCACCATTGTCTTGGAATCCTCGATAAATGCACTCTCCGTAATCTCAAAAACAACCAGATTCATTGGAATGTTGTATTTGTTTAACATATCCTGAAGCATGCTAAGATACATCCTGTCATTTACGTGAAGTCTCGACTGGTTGACGTTGACCGGAAATACAGGAAGTCCTTCATCCATGCGCCTTCTTAACATCCTGCATACCTGCTCAAGGATAAAGAAATCAACCTCCGTGACAAATCCGTTCTTCTCAAAAAGAGGAATGAAATCTCCCGGCGCGATAAATCCCTTCTCAGGTGAAATCCATCTTACAAGAGCCTCACAGCCCACCGGAATCTCAGAATTGATGTCAACCTTAGGCTGAAGATACACCGTAAACTCATTATTTTCAAGAGCTTTTTTCATGCTCGCGGTCATTTCCTGATTTTTAATAAACTCTGCGTTCATCACATCATCATAAAGCATGATTGGTGTCTTAGCATCGTCCCTCGCTCTCTTTTCCGCGATAGAAGCCTTGTCGACCATATCTCTTACGCTTCCTGATTCATTTTCTGCAAGGTACACACCACATGTACTCTTTACCATAACCGAATCAGCAAAGCCTGAAATATTGATTTCTATATTAGAAATATACGTTTCAAAATTATATTTCAAAGTCTCATAATCAATATAAGGTGTTAAAAATACGAATCTGTCTGCCAGCACTCTTGCGTATATACCATCAGGCTGCATCATATCATCAAGCATCCGGCTCATAAATTTAAGTACAAGGTCTCCTTGCTCTCTTCCATAAAAATCGTTTATATATTTAAAATTTTCGATGTTTATATAGCCAATAGCATATTTGCCCTCGTCGAATTTTATCTTATCAGTCTCTTTATAAAACTTAGACTGGTTCCACCCTCCTGTCACAGGATCTGTATATGCAAGCTTTTCAAACACTTCTGTTTTTCTTCTTTTAGCGCTGATGGCTAATGTGATTATTGTGACTATCAGCACAACGAGAACCAGGCATATCTGAAGTCGGAACCTTACAATAATATTGACAAATGGATTACTTCTTTCCTCAGAAAATAATACACCATTTATTATCCTGTTTTTTGACAACTCAGGAGATATTGCTGCAATCGCTTTATTGATTATGCTGTTAAGTGAGACCTTATCATAACTTATACATGTCATGGCACCTAACGGTATATACTCGTCCTTATACGTGGCTTCAAGCATGGAATATGTAGGCTTATCCGAATAAATCATCCACGAATAGCTATTGATATATGCCGCATCAACTTCACCGTTCTTAACCGCATCCAGGCAGGCAACAACACTATTATAATTGGTAAATTGTAAATCCTGCGAATACGTCTGACCGTTAACAGCAAAGATTGATGTCATACCGACTGTCTTTGTCTTGCTCTTTAAATCAAGCTTGACTTCGTATACAGGTACCTGAAGATACCAGTCCGTTACACTGAGATTGTTCTTTCTTGCCCATTCACGGTAATACGGAACAAGTGCAATCATATCAATCTTGCCTTCAAGCAGATCCTGTTTGCACAGACTTGAATCGTCATATTCATGGTATATGAAGTCAAATCCGGTATACTCAGAAAAATAATCAAAAAACCTTCTGGAAATTCCACCGAATCTCCCCTCATCATCCGTGTACTGCAAAGGGTATGAATTTCTCAAATATCCGACATCTATAATCGGATGGTCAATAACATAATCATGTTCTTCCCTTGTAAGACCAATGTAGCTTGCTTTGCTCTGCCAGTACTCGGCATCGTAAAGATTCTGTATGTATGTGTTGTTCTTCGTATTATAGCCGGTTATAGTTCTATCCAATTCATCTATAATTGGCTGCATATTTGAAGCACCAACAAAATAAAACTGGTGTTTACCAAATGTAGCAACATTTTTTACGTTCTCATCTACATAGGTGAGTGTACTTGACACAGCCGCATCAATTTTTCCATACTCCACATCTGCAAGCATTTTGTTTTCATCATCATAGTATCTTCTTGCATAATTGAACCCATGCTCAGCCGCATATTTGTCAAGGTCTTCCTCCATCATCGAATTGCGGCACAGACCTACTGTTAGTCCATCAAACTTTTCAAATTCTTCATAATATATATCAGCACCCTCTCTTACATAGAGGACATCATTTTCCCCAAAAATAGCTGCCTTCGAACTGCTATACCCGGAATATGGTTCTAAATCTTCACATGTTAATATTAAATCACATTTAGAAGGAATCACATTTTCAATTCTCAAGTCTTTATCAATAAGCAGCACATCAATATTATAACCTGCATCCGAACCGAGCTGTGCAAGGTAATCTACGGCATAACCGGTAAGGCTTCCATCCGAATTACTTTCTGCAAAGCCTTTCTGCTCACACACTCCTATGGTTATCTTTTTAAGAGGTTCACTGTTCTCATCAGATGCAAACACTGTTGCAACATTCAAAAAAAGCATCAAAAATATTGTTAGTAAAGCAATCTGTCTCTTCTTCAATGTACCATACCACCCAAACATAAAAATCAATATAGCCGCCCCTGTGGCAATACAGCCTCAGGGACAGCTCATGTGTATGTTATTACTTATTGCTTAAATATTCATCAATTCCCTTGGCAGCCGCCTTTCCGGCTCCCATCGCAAGTATAACGGTAGCTGCGCCTGTAACCGCATCGCCTCCGGCATATACTGCCTGCTTAGTTGTAAGACCGTTCTCGTCTGCAATAATACAACGGTGCTTATTGATATCAAGTCCTTCTGTTGTTGAAGATATCAACGGATTAGGAGAAGTACCAAGCGACATGATTACTGTATCAAGCTCAAGCTCGAACTCCGATCCCGGTATCTCAACCGGTCTTCTTCTACCGGATGCATCCGGCTCTCCAAGCTCCATGCGGATACATCTCATTCCTCTTACGTGTCCATTGTCATCCACCAATATCTCAACCGGGTTAGTCAGAAGGTCAAATATAATGCCCTCCTGCTTAGCGTGGTGAACCTCCTCAACTCTTGCAGGAAGCTCCTCCTCGCTTCTTCTATATACGATGTGAACTTCTGCTCCAAGACGGAGTGCTGTACGCGCTGCATCCATCGCAACATTTCCGCCGCCTACGACAGCTACCTTATGTCCTGCCGCAATAGGTGTATCATAGTCATCTGAGAATGCCTTCATAAGATTGCTTCTTGTAAGGTATTCGTTAGCTGAGAACACACCGTTAGCATTCTCTCCCGGTATACCCATGAACTTCGGAAGTCCGGCTCCTGAGCCGATAAATACTGCGTCAAAACCTTCCTCATTCAAGAGCTCATCAATTGTAACTGATTTTCCGACAACTACATTAGTCTCAATCTTAACGCCTAGCTTCTTCACATTCTCAATCTCAGACTTAACTACAGTCTGCTTTGGAAGTCTGAATTCAGGTATACCGTATACAAGCACACCGCCTGCCTCATGGAGTGCCTCGAATATTGTGACATCATAGCCAAGCTTCGCAAGATCTCCTGCGCATGTAAGTCCGGATGGACCTGAACCTATAACAGCCACTCTCTTGCCGTTAGGAGCTGCCGGAGCCTCAGGCTCCACATTGTTCTCTCTCGCCCAGTCTGCAACGAATCTCTCTAGCTTACCGATGGATACCGGCTCACCCTTAAAGCCTCTGATACATTTACCCTCACACTGGCTCTCCTGTGGGCATACACGTCCGCACACGGCCGGAAGAGCAGATGACTTTCCTATAACCTTATAGGCTTCGGCAAAATTGCCATTCTTAACCTCATTGATAAATTCAGGGATATGTATTGCTACAGGACATCCCTTCATACACTGTGCATTCTTACAGTTAAGACATCTTGAAGCCTCTTCCTTAGCTTCTTCCTCATTATATCCTAAACATACTTCATCAAAATTCTTTGCTCTGACAGCCGGTTCCTGCTCTCTTACAGGTACTTTCTTTAATACATCCATCCTAGTTACCTCCACACTGGCCGCATCCACCATGATGTGTAGCGCCTTCCT
>JBNMLM010000119.1:0-5707 GCA_050874845.1 Eubacteriales bacterium
ATTTGTATATATTATATATCATCCTATAGTAAAAAAACAGCTCCGCCGCGACCACAGTATTGATGATACAAGTTATTTTGAAATATATAAAATGCTGATTGCCACTATCATCCCTGTAATTCTCGGACAGACTGTGTATCAGCTCAGCGGTGTTATCGACAGCATGATGTTCTCAAAGCTCGCAGCAGGCGATAATGTCTCAACCTTATATGGTGTGTACAGCACTAAGTACAAGCTTCTTGTAAATGTGCCTATTGCAATCGCATCCGCCATGGCATCGTCATTGATTCCGACTCTTGTTGCCGCCTTTACAAAGGGTGACAGAAAAGCCATGAAGCAAAAGATAGCCGTATCGGTAAAGGTAAATATGATCATAGCCTTCCCATGTGCCTTCGGTCTGACCTTCCTTGGAGGTCCTATCGTGCGCATGCTGTTCCCATCATCCGACTATAAGCTCGGCGGATGGCTGTTGGCAGCCGGAAGTGTAGCTGTCATCTTCTACGCCCTTTCAACCGTGACCAATGCCGCACTGCAGGGCATAAACCTTATGCGTATGCCGGTAAAGCACGCAGCAATATCGTTATTGATACATGTGGCACTTGTATTTTTACTGCTGAAATTCACAAAGCTTGGAATATACACTCTGGTAATCGGAAATGTGACGTATCCGCTCGTTGTCTGCATACTCAATGCCATCTGCGTGAACAGACATCTCCGCTACAGACAGGAATATAGGACAACCTTCATAATTCCTGCAATCTCAAGCGTAATAATGGGTGGCTGTGCACTGCTTATATACCGCCTTGGCTATACACTGCTTCATTCTAATATAATTTCATGCATTATAGCAGTTGTCGCCGCCGTTATCATCTACTTTGTGCTTATATTACTTCTTGGGGGATTAAATGAAAGTGATTTGCCGGATTTCCCTATGGGGGAATGCGTATCGGGCGCCTCGCTAAGAAGCTTCATCTTATGTAAATATAAAATCTTTAGAAAATTATGCGTATTGCCTCCGGCAGCAGGGCTAATCTTCCCTGCTGTCGGTCTTTTTATTCTCGAAATAAACGAAACTATCTATGGCATCCAGGATATCCTTGAAGGTAGCTCTGTCTGCCTCCTCAATATATCTGTTCAGAATATCCCTCTCACGTTCTCCCTTATATCTTCCATAAAAAATATCGTAAAGATTATGTCCTCTGACATATATCCGTATATTTTCCATATTGGCAATTATGTCCTCACGGCTGTCTATAGCTATTCCCAGCCGCTCACACATATTCTTCATGCTCTTTAGCTTAAACAGATATTCCTTATACTTTGAGTATAGAATGTCATAGAACTGGTCAACGCTCTTAACCACACCTATCTTTGTCATTATTTCAGGGTCAAGGAAGTAATTCTCAAATGAATAATACTTGAGTATAAGTACATTCTTCTCCGTAACGCGTGGGAGATTTCCCTTATCCGCCTTTCCTCTTTCCCTGTAATAACCGCATAGCTGGCGTTTAAGCTCGTCGGCATCCTTCGCATCACCGTCACGTATCATAAGGAACTGATCCTTTATATATAATTTATTTATATACTTTAGGTTGGCGTAGGTCTTTATATTGGTGCAGCTATTGGTCGCAATAATTGCAATGCGCCTTAGCTGGCCGTCCTCATCATAAGTCTCGCTATAGTATTTTCTGAGCAGCAAAGGCAATCTGCTCTCGTCCTGCTTGCCCTCCACAAAGAAAACGAAGCTGACATTCATAAGATCATTTGCCGAATAGCCAAGATCATTCAATATCCTGTCAATATCCGGTTTTTCCCTCACCTGTGTATAGCCATCGTTATCTATGTACACCTGTTTAATCTGTCTTGAATTAAAGTTAAATATCATATTAGGTGAATGTGTGGAAAAAATCACCTGATTCTTCTTGGACAGCTTGTATAGAATCTCGCCCGCGCTCTTCTGAAGCTGTGGATGCAGATAGCTCTCCGGATCCTCTATCATAATAATACATGGTATCCTATCCTCATCCTCCGCATAGGTTTCAAGCAATGACAAAATATACATGCTTTTCAGACCCTCGCCCATCTCAGCTATCGTGTTGGTGAAGCCCTGTGCCTCATTCTCGACATACACCTGCGGTATCGCATTGCGCATGAGCGTGTCATCCACCTTGAGTCTCAGCCTGTCGCGTCCACCATTTTTTATAAAATTATCATTGAGCCGCTCAAGAAAATCCTGCATATCAAGCCTTGTAAGCTTATACTGGAAAAGTCTCGCAGACTCAAAAATGCTCAGCTCCGAAGCCTTCTTGTTCTCAATCATGCCTATACACTGAAAGCAATTGTCACACTTCTTTCCAACATCGAACATACAATTCCCGTCTGAGAGAAGCTTAAGCTCTCTGTCCCCAAGGAATATATCCCTCTGCAGCTCCGTAAGCTCCCTCTCATGTGAGATAAAATGAAGCGTAGGAAACACCTCCGGAATATATCTGTTATCCTTCTTAAAGCCGTCAAAATAGCGGATTTTCCCCTCCGCATTCGCTATATAGGTGAACGATAACACTCCTTCGCTGTCCGCAGACTCCCCCGCATACGAAGGCAGCTTCGACTTAAAATCCTTCTCCCACGCCGTGTACCTCTTATAGTGGCTCACCACGCCATACTTGTTAAGAAGAGCAAGGTCTGCGCGGGTAATCTCAAGCCTCACCCCAATCTCAATATTGCTCCCGACAGTATTGAAATCCTCCTTCTTAATCGCATACTGCCCTGCTACCGCCCTTATCGCATCAAGAATAACCGTCTTTCCCACACTATTCTTCCCGACAATTATAAATGCACTCTCGATGTCATTTATCTCAATGCTCTTGATTGATTTAAAATTCTTAATTGACAATGATACAATTCTCATACTGTGTACTCCCCCTTTCGCAATCAATGCGCCTTCTTCTCCTCACTGTCAAACTTATATTTTGACCCGATAAATACCTGTTCACTATACAGTCCGTAGTACCCGCTCATGAGATACCCGACCGCATTGCACACAAGGAAAAACGGTGCCGCCTCATAGCCGAACAGCTCAAATGCAATAAGCATTGAAGCTACCGGACAGTTAGTCACGCAGCAGAACATACCTATCATTCCGACGGCAGCCGCGCAGGAAGCAGGAAGCCCGATAAGCTGACCGACAACACAGCCAAGCGTAGCACCTACAAAGAAAGTCGGAACAATCTCTCCGCCCTTAAAACCGCAGCCGATTGCAAGCGCAGTCAACAGCATTTTAAACAGGAAGGCTGTAGGAACAGCCTCACCCTCTATCGCGCGCTCAATAACATTCATTCCCGCACCCATGTAGTCATCAGTTTTTAACAGTATGGTTATAAGAATTATAAGTGCACTTCCTGCAATTATTCTCAGATATTGATTCTTTATATACTTTTTGAAATACTTTCCGGCATTGTGAAGCATCATACAGAAAATGACACTGACACCCGCGCATATTATGGCAAGGAGCACAGTCCTTCCCATATTAAGGACAGTTATCTTTGGAATATCTTTTATGATAAATGCCTCAGGGTTGATTCCCATGCTCGCTGAGAAGTTGCTTGCCACCAGTGCCGCGAAAATACATGGCACAAGCGCCACATAGTACATGATTCCGACCTGCACAACCTCTATCGCGAATATGGCTGCCGCCATAGGCGTTCCGAACAGCGCCGCAAACGCGGCACTCATGCCGCACATTATCATAACCCTTCTGTCCTTCTCATCAAGGCGGATTATCCTTCCAAGAAAGCTTCCGATACTCCCTCCAAGCTGGAGTGCCGCCCCCTCACGTCCCACCGACGCACCGAAGAAATGGCTGACTACCGTTGAAAATATGATAAGCGGCGCAACCCTCGACGGAACATCTCCGCCCTTGTGTATCTCGGCAAGTATGAGGTTCGTTCCCCTGTCATTCTCGTTATGCAAAAGCTTGTACGCCGTCACGATGATTATTCCGCCCACAGGCAGAAGCAATATCAGCCACGGATTTTCCATCCTAAAGGTTGTCACAAAGCCCATCGCCTTGGCAAACAGCGTGCTCACGCCGCCCGCAACCAGCCCCACAAGCACCGCAAGCGTCAGCCACTTTAGCAATATAAGCAGATTCCTTCCTATCGGTCTTAATGTTTTTATCGCATATTCTATTCGTTCACGCATTGTATTCTCCATAATGTTAAATAGTGTTGGGACAGGGGTCTGACCCCTGTCCCAGAGACCTATGTCCCACGATAACAAAAATCCGTTATACCTGTATAGTAGTATAACGGATTTCTGCATTATTTACAATTATGTTTTTGATAACGTGAAATTTAGTAAACACCCTGTGCGAGCATAGCATCGACAACCTTCTCGAAACCTGCGATGTTAGCACCTGCAACGTAGTCTGTCTGTCCGCCTACTGTTGCATTGTATCTCTTAGCAGCGTCACTGATGTTAGCATAGATTGTCTCCATGATTCCCTTAAGCTTGCCGTCAACCTCCTCGAATGTCCATGAAAGTCTCTCAGAGTTCTGGCTCATCTCCAATGCGGATGTAGCAACACCACCTGCGTTGGCTGCCTTACCACCTACGAACAGTACACCGTTAGCCTGTAAGTACTTAGTAGCCTCAAGAGTAGTAGGCATATTAGCGCCCTCTGTTACAGATGTAACTCCGTTAGCTACCAACATCTTAGCATCCTCAAGGTCAAGCTCGTTCTGTGTAGCACATGGAAGAGCTAAGTCTACCTTGTACTGCCATACGCCGTGCTCACCGTTCTGCTTAGCGTGATACTCTGCTGAAGGACGCGCTGCTGCATACTCTGTAAGACGTGCACGCTTAACCTCCTTAACTTCCTTAAGAAGTGCAACATCAATTCCTTCCGGATCATAAATCCAGCCTGTAGAATCTGAGCATGTGACAACCTTAGCGCCAAGCTGATGTGCCTTCTCTATAGCGTAGATAGCAACATTACCTGAACCTGATACAGCACATGTCTTTCCTGCGATATCAATGCCATGATCCTTTAAAAGTGCATTTGTCAAATATAAAAGACCATATCCTGTAGCCTGTGTACGAGCAAGTGAACCGCCATAGGTAAGTCCCTTACCTGTGAGTACACCCTCGAAGCAGCCGCGGATTCTCTTGTACTGGCCGAATAAGAAGCCGATCTCTCTTGCACCTGTTCCGATATCACCGGCAGGTACATCAACATCCGCACCAATATACTTATAAAGCTCTGTCATGAAGCTCTGGCAGAATGCCATAATCTCTCTGTCTGGCTTTCCCTTAGGGTCGAAGTCTGAACCACCCTTGCCACCGCCGATTGGAAGTGTTGTAAGCGAGTTCTTAAATACCTGCTCGAAACCAAGGAACTTGATAATTCCGAGGTTAACTGACGGATGAAGTCTTAAACCACCCTTGTATGGTCCAATAGCATTATTAAACTGTACACGGAAACCTCTGTTGACCTGAACCTGTCCCTTATCATCTACCCAAGGTACGCGGAACATAATCTGACGGTCCGGCTCAGTGATTCTCTCAAGGATTGCATTCTTCTTATAGAGTTCCTCATTTGCATCGATAACAGGTCTGAGTGAATCAAGAACCTCCGTTACAGCCTGGAGAAATTCCGGCTCTGATGCGTTCTTCTCTTTAACTTTTGCAAGTACTTCATCAACGTATG
>JBNMLM010000120.1:0-5647 GCA_050874845.1 Eubacteriales bacterium
CCTCGTTAGAAGACTTAGTCTCCTCCTCGAATAATAACTCATAAGAAGGATTGTAGACAACTTCTGTAGTACCTGTGATGCCATACTTGCTTAAATCGATCTTTGCCATCTTACATAAACCTCTTTTCTTATAATGTATCAGTAGAAATGGATTAACCACATTCTTTTGCTATTATACATAATCACTTTTCAAAAAGCAACAGTATAATCATAGTGTTTAGGTAAATTTTAGAAATAATACAGGAAAAATTTTACTAATTTTATACTGTTATCCTATATTAAGCCAATATCCCCTTGATATATTCTGCTATCTCAGCGTTCTTGCAGTCCTTGAAGAAATACTCTGCAAAATGCTCACCGCTCACTGCTCCCTTTAAGAGTTCCTGATCAATATTCTTAAGAATGTAGAGCATATCTGTGTGTGTTACCTTCTTAACCTCGTCTAATATCTTCTTGTTGCGCTGTTCAGGTACAACTCTCTCCTTAGGATAACCACCGCCCGGCTCCTGCTCGAAAAGCTTCTCAAAGATATATGTAAGGTTGAGCTCTGCGCCCCAGCCAAAGCCCTTTGCGAAAGGAAGAGCCACTGCATTGCCTGCATTAATCTGGCTGAACATAAATGCGTCCGAAGGGTCAACGATATGTCCGCATAATACACCCGGGAATGAATTGAGTGCAAGCATAGCGCCCTCACCTGTTCCACAGCCTGTCACAACGAAATCCGCTGCTCCGCTGTTAAGAAGAATGGCTGCTAAGATACCACACTGTACATAAGTAAGCTGTGCAGCATCATCCGCTGAATACATTCCATAGTTGACAACCTCATATCCCTTAGCGTCCGCAACCTTCTTAAGGTTCTCGTAAACCATGGCATTTTTAGCTGCCTGACTGTTCTCGTTAATTAAAGCTATTTTCATTATAATCCTCATTTCTGCACATATTTTCTGTGCATAGTTTTTTACACATGTCGATATCCCTGCACCGCGCAGAGGTATCACAACCACATACATATTTATCTTAACATTTTAAACATTTTTGTGCAAGCCCCGATTATCTTCTGGCGCACTCATACTTTGCCTTCGTCATAAGGCAGCTCCTCAGTGAGAAGAACCTTGTATCTATCGGTCCGTCGTCCACCGTAATGTCCATAGCCGCCGCGATATTGTTGATGAGGTCATCATCTATACTGTTCCTGATGAGGTTAAGATAATTTATCTTGTCCTGGCACGTCGGCGCATCCAGAAAATTAAGGAGACGCACATCCACGCCGTCCTCCACCTGCTTTTCCCATACAGAGCCCTGTGTGTTATTGTCCCTGCGGTTCGGTGTATCCTTGGTCGACTGCTCTCGTGTACCGGCATGATATTCCATGCTCCGCCTGCCATCTTCCGTCTCTTTGACTGCAGCACTCCTGTCACGGTCTGCATTGTCGCTATTCAAAGCCTCCGCCGCCGGCTGGACGCTTCCCGGCATATTCCCATCGCCTGCCGCGTTGAGCAGCGTATTCATCAGCTCAAATCTATACTTCTGCTGTACATCGGGATATTTTATATGATCGACTTCTCCGATGAACATATCGTATGGGCGCACCCACACCTTCATGTCACCATAAAGTGCCTGATAAACAACATACCTTTCATTAGTTTCCGAATGTGTTGCAACCGCAACTATCTGATAAAGGTTGCCCTTAAAATGTCTGTATATCTGTCCTGTCCTTACCTCTCTCATACACTTTCTCCATTCCTTCCGTCCTTTTACTAACGCTTTCTATTGTATCAAAAATCATCACTAAACTCAAGTACACTTTTCAGTCTCTTATGCATATAATATATCAATTCTTCCATATTAGAAAGCACATCAATGCATATCCGAAACAGAACCTATTGCGTAAGTGATATATACCGCCTCGACAACATTCCATATACCGGACGCGGAAGCTGTGTTGCAATACTTGACACCGGAATATATCCTCATCCGGATCTTGCAGACCACATAGCGCATTTTGAGGATTTTATAAATGGCAAAAAACATGCATACGATGACAACTCACACGGTACACATGTTGCCGGAATAATAGCCGGCAATGGCTTTTCCAGTCAGGGAGTATTAAAAGGCATGGCTCCCGACTGCCGCATAGTATCTCTGAAAATTCTTGATAAAAAAGGTAACGGCGACAAAAACTCACTTTTAAATGCATGCAGCTGGATAAAAAATAACCATAAAAAATATGGCATTAATATTATAAACATCTCCATCGGCTCCGATACCGCCGACTGCGACGAAGAAAAGGACGAAGTTGCCGCCGCAATCAACAACCTGTGGAATCTCGGGATATGTATTGTTGTCTCAGCAGGAAATTCAGGTCCCGGCCCCGGCACAATAACTTTTCCCGGAACATGTGAAAAAGTTATAACCGTCGGAAGCGATGCGATTCTGCTTTATTCCGGATATAAAGAAAGCACTATTTCCCACTCCGGAGAAGGTCCTACCAAATGCAACATAAATAAACCGGACCTATTGGCTCCCGGACACAATATCATAAGCTGTCACAACAGATACAATGGATATACGGCAAAGAGCGGCACATCAATGTCAACCCCCGTTGTATCCGGTGCGATTGCGCTGTATCTTGAAAAGTATCCCAATGCCTCCAATGATATTATTAAGCAAAATATAAAACTGAGTGCCGCCGACGCCGGTTTTTCCATGAACAGGCAGGGCGCGGGACTGTTAAATGTAAAGCATTTCTTAGAACAAAAACCCTTGTAAGCCACATATAATGTAAGCCTGCAAGGGTTTAATTGTTCTCTATGTATTTTTACTTGCCTTTCTTCTCGGCGATATAGTTATTCAGCTCTTCTTCCATAATCTCAAACGGAACTATTCCCGTATCTAAAATAAGCTGATGAAATTCCTTGGCATCAAAACTGTCACCAAGTTTTCTCTCTGCCTTCTCGCGAAGCTTTATCACCTTTATGTGGCCTACAGTATAAGGTAAAAGAAGTCCCGGATCACTGATTACTGTCTCATAGATAGCCTGCGCTGTGCTTCCGTCCTCATCGTATATGTAATCATTGAGATAAGTGGAGACATCATCAACTCCCCATCCCTCATAGTTTACGCCAAGGTCAACCCTCGACTGAAGGATATATCCGAACATTCCGTCAATCGCACACATCTGTGAAAGCTCCTCGCTGCATCCAAGCATTCTGTAGGATCTGTCCGAGGCATACTGCGCATAGCCTTCCGTAAACCCTATAAAGTCAACAAGCTTCAATACATTAGGAATCTCTTCATTGTTGTACACGCTCGTATACTGGTAAAGATGTCCCGGGAAACCCTCATGTGCAAGTGTTGTATATAATTGCACATCATCCCCCTCAACTGCGGAACCGTTCACCTTGATTGAGTTGTAATCAAGCTGGTCAAGACGTGCTGTGAGATAATACGCAACCGTGCCCTCAACCTCTGTTGCCTTGCTCTGGTACTCTACAACAAAATCCTTCGTGTAAGGCTCAGGAAATTCACTCGTACATTTTTCTGAGAGATACTCAAGAATCTCCTTAGGTTCCGACATTCCGGTGTCAAGGTTAGTCTCCTGTGCGGCAAGTGTCTCATCAGAGTAATACAATGTCGCATATTCCGTGAGCACGCTCTCAAGCTCAGAATCCAAAAGCTTGATGACTGCCTCAGGGGTCATCTGTGTGGATGTCTTATCATGAACAATCGCTGTATATAATTCTTTTCCGCCATCAACGTAGTAAAGACCCTTATCATTCGTCTCTCCCTGCATGAGCTCTGAGAGTACCGAAATCACATCCTTATATGCTTCATTGTAATAATCGTTTACATACTGCTCATTGGTTGCAATATATTCCTTCTTCTTCGCCTCATCAATATCAAGCTCAGCTATCTTTTCCTCAAATGAAGCCAGAAGCGGATTTACTTCCTCGTCAAGGTACTTATTGCACATATCTATATTGTCCTGCGCACAGAACGATGCCATGAACTTGCCTTCCTCTGCCTGCTTCTTTGTGAAATCAAGAACCTGATCCACATATCTTTTTGTATCCTTTATGAGATCGAGATATTCCTTTACATCCTGCTCGTCATCAAAAACATATTCTATAAAATTGGTCGGCAGGTTGGCTATAAGTCCCGAGTTACTTCCGAACATATTCTGAACCATGCTTAGACCGTCATATTCTGCCTGCTGTTCAAAGTAAGCCTTAAGAGTTTTAAGTGAAAGCTGCTGCCTCTGTGTAAGCAGTTCCGAATTAAAGCCGTTTAGTTTTTCAATGACCTCATCTACTTCCTTTTCTGATTTTTCAATTTCTTCAACAGAAAAATCGCCTAAAGTATAGTCCTTTACTTCGACACCGAATTTCTCCGGATCAGCTAATTTATAATGTACACTCAGCACATCATCGCCTAACACATCCTTAAATAATTCATCACAGTACTCGTCAAACTGGCGCTGCTCTTTCTGTTCTTTTGTCTCAGTTTTACAGCCAAAAAGAGAAACCGTAAGCGTACCGGCCAGCACTACCGCCAGCGCTCTTCTTATAATATTTCCCGGAACCGACCTCTTAACCATCGTCTTAATCCTCCCCTATATTAATTAAAATAAACTATATCATCCTCCGGTTTTTCTGCCGGCTGTATGTCAGTTGCATAGAGTACAACACCTTTTCCCTTATACTCCATCTGGTACTCCACGTTTACCTTAGCCGTCAGCATAATAAAATCCCTGTCCTTAAATGCCTTGAGCTGCTCTGCTGTCACCTTGTCACATTTGCACTTATACCCAATAAAACGAATATCATCAGCGCAGCATGTCATTGCAAAACGTCCCGGAACAAAATTGTCCTTGAAAAGTGACTTAGGTCTGTACACTACAGCCTTCATCTTCATCGTCTTTCCCTTGTATTTGTCCGGATTATCCATGGCATCAACATACCATATACCGAAATCTTCATCCGCAACCTCTACAACATCCTTGCTGAGGTCAAATGGAAGAATCTCCTCTACCTCGTTGGAGCTTCCGTCGGATGACTCGAAATACACCTGTGTCCTTCCGTTTACTACCTTAACACTTCTTCTGTATCCGGCGCGGTTCGTATCCTTGACACATCTGTTGAAGATGACCATGTCGGAAAGCTTGAACTTTTCCATCATGATCGACTTCATATCGTTGTTAGCCATGTGCATGTCGAATGTTGAGGCATCAACAAGCGTTATAACCTGTGCCATAACAAAGAATGACGGCTGCTCATTCTCAAGAAAATTCTTCATATTCCACATGCCGTTAAATTCTATGAATATACGCATAGGCTTATGCTTGTCGCAGAGCTTCTTTAAGTTATCCTTGTTAAGCTCCGACTCATCCTCAATATATTCAATCGCGACGTTGAGCGGTGCTAACTGCTTCTCATCGTACTCCTCCATGCCCTCTTCACAGGCTATAAGAAGGGTCTTATCTCCGTCGGCAAAATCCTCACTCTTTAATGCGTCATCTATAAAAAGAGTCTTGCCGCTCTCCAAAAAGCCATTAACCAAATAAACTGGTACTTCCATTACATCTTTCCTTTCCTAATTAACAGAGTAACCGCCTGACTATTCAGACGGTTATTCTGCATACTAATCA
>JBNMLM010000121.1:0-5422 GCA_050874845.1 Eubacteriales bacterium
ATATTGACTTAGATAACAGCAGCACAAAGCCTGCCACCAAAGGAACCTCACAGAATAAAAATAGCGGAAATAACGCATATAGTGTAAACATTTCGAACAATTCCTGCATTTCAGACAATATAGATACCGTAAATAGTGCAGACAACAACTACAACGCAAATACTGTAGATGACTATGACAGCGAATCAGATGACGACTTCCATGATGAAATATCAGACGAAGCCCTTGAGGAGACGGAGGATACAGATACGGATGATACCGACGATATACCCGATGATATCAAAAAGAAGAGCCGCAAATCACATATCCTGCGCGAGATAGCCAGCTACATATTCATTGTTGCGGCGGCATTCGCACTCGCCTGCCTGTGCAACCGCTTCCTTATAGTGAATGCAAGAATCCCTTCCGGCTCCATGATTCCGACAATCACTCAGGGAAACCGAATCATCGGCAACAGGCTTGCATATATCAACTCAGAACCGCGCCGCGGCGACGTTGTGGTATTCTACTACCCTGATGACGAATCGCAGAAGTTCATAAAGAGAATCATCGGCCTACCGGGCGAAACCATTTTCATTTCCGATGGTGTTGTATATATTGATGGACAGCCTCTCGACGAGAGCGCTTACCTCACCGTGGAGACCTACGGCGTGAGCGGTCCATTCACCATTCCCGATGACTGCTACTTCATGATGGGCGATAACCGCAACAGCTCCAATGATTCGCGTTTCTGGACAAATCATTTCGTACATAAGGATAAGATAATAGCCAAGGCTCTTTTCTGTTATTATCCTTCATTCCATGCAATTCACTAGGCATACACGCCTATTAAATGTAAAACTCATGGAATATACAAGCCATGACAAAAATAACCTGCCACAGTCATATGGCAGGTTATTATCATTAATGTCTTTTTTCTTACATAATATATCTGCACATCTAAACACATATCAATTTACTGTGTCCTTCAGTGTCTTTATTCCGGTGAGCTGAGCTTCTCCCATTGTCTGTCATCCAAAATCAGCTCAACGCCATTCGAAAAATCTCCAAGATATTTCTCAAACTGTTCGTTGCGCCTTCTCTGGATTATGCTTTCTGTCTGGCTCTCCACCTTCCCTGTGACGTTATCATCAATACAGTAAATCAGATACCAGCCATTAGTACAGCTTACAATATCGCTGATCTGTCCCGCGTCAAGATTAAAAGCCGCATCTTCAAAGCTCTTTTCGAGTTCTCCGCGCCCTATCTGTGCAGTATAATCCTGACTGTCGCTATACTTAGAAACCAGCGCGGCAAAATCCTCTCCACCCTGAAATTCCTCAATCGCTTTCTCAAGCTTCTCCACCTTAGCGGCAGAAGCAGCATTTCCTGATTTATCAGAGTATATATATTGTATTCTGATAACTCGCGCTTCATCCACACTCACCTGAGTATCCACATCTCTTGTAAGCTCATCATACACTTTATCCGACAGAACCATCATCGCAAAAAGCTTCTCAAGCTCATCCCTTTTTATATAAGATATATCCTCTGAATGTTCATCATAAAAAGTATCCGCCCTGGCTGCGCAGTCTGCCAGCTCTGAATCACTCAATGCGATATGCTTATCCTCGGCAAGCATATTCACAAGCACAAGTCTTGCTGCCATATCTAAGACCATATTATCAACATGAGCCTTAAAAGGAAGATTTGCAAGTTCCATATTCCAGATATCGGAAGTAAGTGCGTTTTCATATCCTGTCCTGACAGCCTCAAGGAGTACTCGCACCTGAGCAGATGTTATATACTCATCCCCGCCTCTTATTACAGCTTCATCCTCAGATCCGGTTGTGAGTGTGAATGTATATCCGTTTATAGTCATCTTAGCGCTGCCGGAGCTGCACCCACAACTGCAAAATATAGTGATTATAAGGATACACAAGCATAACCGTACTCTTATTCTAGCCTTCAACATAAAGATATCTGCCATCCGGCAAAACAAATACTTCTAATGCATCGGAGGCATCCTCCATCTCCTCGTCATCTATTCCCTCTTCTCTCCAGAAGTCCCTCAGCTCCTTCTCAGAATTAAAAACCTGAGCAAAACAATCCTCAAGAAATTCCATTGCCTCATCCACTGTCTCTGCAACAGGCTCATCAAAAAGCTTGCCCTGCTCCTTTAAAAATACCTCTGCACACATTTCATCAATCTCGTTCATCTTAAAACCTCCACATTTTATTTTTACTTCTCAAGTTCTTCAATTATAGCCCTCAAACTATCCTCAACGCACTCTGTCTCATACTGCGCGTATTCCTTTACCTTGTCTACAGCCTGCTTCATCACAACGGGATGGCCGACAGCCTGAAACATTTCTATGTCATTGAAATTATCTCCGAATGCAACACACTCTTCAACATCAAAATTCATAAGACGCTGTATCGTTTTTATTGCGCTTCCCTTATTAACCCCCTTAGCTGTATAATCAAGCCATTGCTTTCCCGACACACATGCCTGTGCACGCCCGGCAAATTCGTTCAGGAAAAAATCCTGCGAATTCTGAATCCCGGTAGGGTCATAGACAGATATTTTCACATAATCCTCGCTGATATGCTCTAAATCATCCACCAGGCATATATCATTTCTCACAATATCTCTCATTCTGACAAGGTATGCCTCCGACTTAGGCTTAAGGTATGATGTTCTCTCCCCTGAGACAAGCACCTCACACTCACCGGTTCGCGTGATAGCCCTTATAATCTCTCTGCCAAGCCCGGTATCCATAGGTGTCTTGTCGATAAGCTTATCCTTATATATGATGACAGAACCATTCTCACAAATGTACATCATATCATCCGCTACATCGCCAAACAGTCTCTTAAGATTCGGGTATTGTCTTCCGCTCGCCGCGCAAAAAATGATTCCCTCATCATTAAGTCTCTTAATGAGCGGTATAAGCTCCTGTGATACCTTCTGCGCACCATTTAGCAGGAGTGTGCCGTCTAAGTCGCTCGCAATAAATTTTATTCTTTTCTCTTTCACTTTAAAACCACCTGTACTGCATTATTTCCCAATAATCAGAAAATGCATTCCCTCATAATTCTGCCAATCGGAAGCCCGACCACATTGTTATAATCCCCATCAATCTTTACAATAAACTCAGCAAACAAGCCCTGAATTGCGTAAGCACCCGCTTTGTCCATAGGCTCTCCTGTCGCAACATAAGCCTCAATCTGTTCATCCGTCATCGGCGCAACGAAAACCTTCGTCTCCTCGACAAATGTTCTGGTCTGTGCAATCCCTTCCTTAAGATATACCAGTGAAACTCCCGTATATACACTGTGCTGCTTTCCCTGAAGAAGCCTTAACATTCTCACTGCGTCATCCTTATCCTTTGGCTTTCCCAGTATCTCATCCTTGTATGCGACAATGGTATCTGCGCCTATGACCAGCACATTCTGTCCGTCCCCATCGTTCTCACTCTTATCATTAGAAAGTGAATCCATGGCCGCCTTGTACACCAGCTCCCTTGCCTTCTGCGATGATAGCTCCATGACTATCTCCCATGGAATCTTACGCGTAATTATCTCTTCGCAATGACTTGGCATAACTTCAAACTCAAGCCCCATCTGCTTTAAAAGTTCCTTGCGTCTTGGTGATGCGGACGCAAGAATTATTTTGTTCATATCGCGAATCGTCTTCATCCGATACATCCTCCAAAATATCTATGTTTATCATTTTCTATTCTTATTAGAATGATTATAATGCATACTCACATAACCGTCAATTCATAAATATAAATAAAAGAGTGCGTGAAAAATGTAATCCATTCTTCACACACTCTTTAAAAGGCTTATCTTTCAGGCATTTTCTTCAAGCTCCACATCATCCAGCTTGACGTCTATGCCTCTTGTCTCAACCGGGGTCGAAAACACAATCTGGGTGCTCGTCCTTCCAAATTTCTGAAGCTGTCCGATAAACGTATCAAGCTCCTGGGTGCTTGGAAACATCACCTTAAGCAGCATTGAAAAATCACCTGTTACGCAGTTACACTCGACAACATTCGGACATGCCTTTACAAACGGGTAGAACTCCGGCTTCTGTGTCGGCATGACATCCAGATTTATAAATGCTGTTATATGGTATCCAAGCTTAAACGGATTCACCTTCGCCTCATAGCCTGAGATAATCTGCTCCTTCTCAAGCCTCTCAATTCTCGCCGAAACGGCAGGTGAAGATAAAAATACCTGCTCTGCCAACGCCTTTAACGGCATTCTCGCGTTCTTCTGAAGTAGTGTAATTATTTTTTTATCAATTCTGTCCATATATGTATTCCTCCGAAAATAAAAAAGACAATATCCCCGCCCGCTTAATAAAAATAAGCGCATACGGCAAATATTGTCTCCTTTGACATTTGATATTAATTTTTTTAACTTGAATACATCATACATTACATTAATTAAAATATCAAGTTTTTTTATAATTATTTTTATCCCGATAATAATTTAACTACATCCGTTATCTTTGATGGCGGGGTAAAATCATTCAGATTGAATTTAAAAACCTCCGTATATCTCGTAAGCCTCCGCCTGATTATGATTGCTTTTTTGTCATGTATATGATATTTTGTAATGGAAGCAGATTCATACATTACGATATTTCTAAAAAATTAATATAGCACCCTACACTATCGGTGCAGAAAGAGGAGAATATGTCTAACAAAAATAATAATGAGGATTACATGAATGAGTTTGAGGAGGGCACAGTAACCATTTCCCTCGATGACGGAAAAGAAGTAGAATGTGGTATCGTTGCCGTGTTCCCTGTCGGTGAGCAGGATTACATCGCACTTCTTCCACTTAACGATGAGGACGCAGCCGAAGGCGAAGTATATCTCTACCAGTACTTTGAGGATGAGAACGGAGAGCCATCACTCGGCAACATTGAGGATGATGAAGAGTATGAGCGCGTTGCGGACGCCTTCGATGAGCTTATGGATGAGGACGAATACGCAGAGCTCTTAGCAGATGATGAGGATGAGGAATAATCCTCACCCCCGGAAAAACATTACCCTGAATAATTGGTTCCTGAGCGGTTCCATCTGTAACCGCTTGTGCCCCTGTTAAAGCCTCCGCTAGCGGGGGCTTTTTCATTGCCCTTTGGCTTGTGTGCTGTATACAGACCCGCCTCAACAAGAAATCTGCTCACCTCAAGATTCTTATTGTATTTCTCGCTCGCGCTATATATGTACAGCCTGCTCTTAGCCCTGGTCATTGCAACATAGAACATTCTGCGCTCCTCCTCGATGTCCGAGTCAAGCACAGCCTTTCTGTGCGGGCATACCCCCTCATTGGCATCTATAATAAAAACCGTGTCAAACTCAAGTCCCTTGGCGCTGTGCATGGTGGTGAGTGTGACCCTCGGCACGCTTTTGTCCGGAACCTC
>JBNMLM010000122.1:0-5364 GCA_050874845.1 Eubacteriales bacterium
AATATATAGTCTTTTCCCTCCAAAGCCTTAATATGTACGGCTTTGAGTGTAAGTCCGTCTATATTATTTGCCTTCATTCCATACAGTCCCCTGCCCCTCACATTTTCCAGTGTAATATTTTCCAATGGGCTTTCGACAAGGCCTGTTATAAAAACTGTATTTCCTGCCACGGTCTTTGTTTCAATATTTTTAAAATGAACATTCCTTATATGCGGAGTACCTTCATTTACAGGTTCGACACTGTTCTCGTCAAATTCATCCACACTGTAAAATTCATCCACATAAAGTGCTCCTCTAAACCACTTGCAGTCTTGATGCTCTGTGGATGTGTTATCATGTACGCAATTCTCGTATGTGATATCCTCAACCATGCTGCCGCGCCCTCTAGGAGATTTGACGCTCGCAAAGCTGTATGTATCCTTAAATACACAATCCTGTACAAGCACTCTCCTGACATCACCGGATGTCTCACTTCCCACAGCAACACCAAATCCACTTGTAAAAGAGCAGTTGGTTATTCTTATATCTTCTGAAGGTATCCCAACTCTTCTTCCCTCCTCATCACGACCTGATTTTATCGCGATGCAGTCATCCTGACTGCCGATTAAGCAGTTAAATACATATACTTTGCTGCATGAATCAGGGTCAAAACCATCCCCATTGAATATATCCTCGTATCTTCTCCCGTCCTCAGCATACTTGGTAAATATCTTAACATTATTGAGTGCCACACCACGGCAATATATAGTGTGCAGACACCATGCCGGCGACTGTCTTATCGTTATGTCCTTTATGTACAAACCCTCCGTATTCCTTATGCACACAGCCCTTCCACGAATCGCATTTTTCTCCTTCATAATTTCCATAAACAGCCTGCGTCCGTTGGCATCTATTGAACCTTTGCCACATATAGTTATATTCTGCTGATACCCGTCAGCCGTATTGATAAGTGAAGCATAGCAGTCACTTTCACGCCCCTCAAAGCGGTATCTCATCACAGGATAATCACTAAGCCTGCTGCTGCCAAAAAGTCTGCCATCAATCTTTAGCGTCATATCGCTCTTTAAAAACAATGCTCCTGTTACAAATGTCCCCTCTGGCACATACACTGTATCTCCCGCCATACAATCATCTATCGCTCGCTGTATGGCCTCTGTACAGTCAAAGAGCCTCTGTGTATCAGCCATAATAGGATTTTCTATCTCAACTGCTACAGCTCCATAATCGGTAATATCAAGTACTCTGCCATGTTTTGCCGTGTGAAGCACAACCGATTCACTGCGCACTCTTTTACCGTCCTCATCAACCGCCATTACATAGACTTCATACTCCTCATCCGCTTCAAGCCCTTCAACCGTATAGTCCGTGTTCTCCGTTGTCGCACAAAATTCGTCCTCGACAAATATCTCATACCCAACACAGCCATCAACCTTCTCCCACAAAATTGCAATGCTGTCATCCGTACATACATTGTCAAGCGCGATAATTACGGGTTTTTTTAACTTGTTTTCCATTCTTATCCTCCTGCATATTGCAAGCATTGATAGTGTTAAACCCGATTAGAAGCTTAACAATAGTACAATGCAGCGTATAGTTATCTATCCGAATACCACATCCAGTGTCATCATTATAGTAAATCCCGCTGCAAATAGCAATGTACCTATGTCACTTTGTTTTCCTTTTCCCTGTGCCATCTCCGGTATAAGCTCCTCGACAACAACATAAATCATTGCACCCGCCGCAAAGCTTAAAAGATATGGAAGCAAGGGAATAACGATTCCTGCCGCCATGATAGTAAGAAGCGCACCTACAGGCTCCACTGCGCCTGATAGTACTCCATAAAAAAAAGATTTTCCTCTCCTGACACCACGGCTTCTAAGCGGCATTGATATAATCGCGCCCTCCGGAAAATTCTGTATGGCAATTCCAACAGCAAGTGCCATTGCTGACATTATCGTAATGCCTGAGTTTCCGCTTAGGTAACCTGCATAGACAGCTCCCACTGCCATTCCTTCCGGAATGTTGTGAAGCGTCACCGCAAGGACGAGCATTGTTGTTTTTTTTAGATTTGCTCTTGGTCCTTCCGCCTGCTCTGTATCTGAATGAAGGTGAGGAATAATATTGTCCAAAAGAAACAAAAACAAAATACCCGCCCAAAACCCGACAACAGCCGGAACAAACGACCATTTTCCCATACTGGCTGCCTGACTAAGTGCTGGCAGTAAAAGACTCCACACCGAAGCTGCTACCATAACTCCGGCAGCAAAACCGGTGAGAGCCATTTGCAGTCTGACATTCATCTCCTTTTTCACAAAAAGAACACATGCTGCACCAAGCGAAGTACCTGCAAATGGTATGAGAAGCCCAAAAAGCACCTCTTTCATGCCCCTATAGCCCCCTTAAAATTATTATCATTTGTACTTCTATATTTTTTTAGCTCTCTTCTTATTATAATCTTTACTGCCCTGCATATAGCTACTATTACAACTGCTAAAATTATACTATTCATAGTATCCTCCTTTTTGAATTTAACCAAATCAAGTAAGCGCCCTGCTTCAATTTCGAATATCCGCTTGACTATTGCCATTTTCCTCAAGCATAATATTATATGCATTCTGCGCTGTACGTGATAATTTACAAACATTACTGCGCCATGAGTTAGTTATATCTAACTTATGTAATTAGTATACACTAACTCCCACAGAAAATCAATATTTTTTGTGACAAAAACCAAGTACAATACACAAAAAAGGCGCATGAAAATGTTTTCCATCTTCATGCGCCCATAGGCTTTTAGTCTTTCTTCTTATTCTTCTGCTTCTCGCGTTTTTCTCTTAAACGGCGTTCAACTCCGAAATCAACTCGTCCCTTATCATTTCTTGCATTGCCATCCCGTCCGATGCGCTCCTTTTTACGGCGCTCGTCCTTTCCCGGCTTCTCTCCCTTATCGCGGCGGTCATCTTTTGCCGGTTTATCATTTTTATCGCGATAATCCTCTCTGTCAGTCCTGCCGCTCTTATGTCTATGTTCTTCTCTGTCACCACTCTTACGGCGCTCATCTCGCCCGGCTCTGCGCTCATCCTTATCGCCCCTGCGTCCACGCCCGCCTTTGCGTCCCTTCTCATCCTCGAAATGACGCGCACGTCTTGGCTTATATACCTCAACCGGAATGTCCTCAAGCTCCTCACCCATGTGCATCTTTAAAAATGCTGCTGCAAGCTCCATTGCTGTCACATCGTCATCATTCATCTTGTCAGCAATAATCTTGGTCATCTTGGTTAAATCCTTCTCATTTCTGATTTCCATGACCTTAGATAAAATCTTCTGTGCCTTGACAGCCGTAATGTCTGCTGCCGATGGAATTGTGCGCGCCTTAATCTTAGTATGGCACACATTCTCTATTTCTCTTATCTTGTATATCTCTCTGCCTACAACAAGAGTGAAGGAACGTCCTGTTCTTCCTGCCCTTCCTGTACGGCCTATTCTATGCACATAGTACTCTATATCCTGTGGCACATCGTAGTTAAATACAGCTTCAACGTCATCTACATCAATTCCTCTCGCTGCTACGTCAGTTGCTATAAGAATTTCCACAGTTCCGTTTCTAAAGCCATTCATAACTTTGTCGCGCTGGAACTGTGACATATCTCCATGAAGCCCCTCCGCAAAATATCCTCTTCCTTTTAACTCCTCTGTAAGGTCATCAACCATCTTCTTCGTGTTACAGAAAATGAGTGAACGCTTAGGATTATAGTAATCTAAAAGTCTTGCCGTAACTTCTGCTTTATTCTGACGCTGAACTTCATAATAGTACTGCTTTACAAGTGGAATAGTAACTTCCTTAGCTGCAACCTTTACATGAACAGCATCTTTCTGATAAGTATGCGTGATATCAAGGATAGGCTTAGGCATTGTCGCTGAAAACAATGCTGTCTGGTGGTTCTCTGGAATCTCTTTAAGAATAGTTTCAATATCCTCACGGAAGCCCATATTAAGCATCTCATCTGCTTCATCAAGCACAATAGCCTTGATATTCTCAAGACGCAGCGTATGTCTCCTCATGTGGTCCATGACACGTCCCGGTGTTCCTACAATAATTGACACATTTCCTTTAAGTGAGCGTATCTGCTTTGATATATCCTGTCCACCGTAAATAGGCAGAATCTTTATTCCATGCATGAACTTTGCAAATTTGCGAAGCTCATCCGCTGCCTGAATCGCAAGCTCTCTTGTAGGACAGAGTATGATACACTGCACACCCTCCACATCAGGGTCAATTCTCTGTATCATCGGTATTCCGAATGCCGCAGTCTTACCTGTTCCTGTCTGTGCCTGACCAAGCACATCACGACCCTCAAGGAGTGCAGGTATTGCCTGCTGCTGTATAGGTGTCATCACCTCAAAGCCCATCTCCTGCACAGCGCGTATAATTCGCTCATCAATCGGCGCATCCTCATATCTTACAGCATCCGCTGCGCCATCCATATTCTTTGTCTCCTCTGCGGCATTTGTCATGTTTTCTGTTTTGCTTTTTTCCATTAAATTAATTACTCTCTGCTTTCTATTAGATATTAATATTTTCTTCTGTCAATTCCTGTCCTCTTATAATATTCAGCCTTATCCTGATACATAAGCTTTTCTGCCTCTGTCAAAAGTGCATCTGGATTCTTAGGTGCTTCCTTAATCCACACCTCACCGACAGCCATGTTGACACCATGCTCTTTCATGTCATCTCTTAAAAGACGAACCCGTTCGCTTAGTTCTTCCTCTGTCACACCATTAGCCGCCGCTAAAAATTCATCCCCGCCAATTCTGAACAGACCATAACCTGTAAATACTCTTCTAAGACTCTCACAGGCATTTTTAAGGAGTCTGTCGCCCATCTCATGACCTTCTGTGTCATTTACCTTCTTAAGCCCGGTTACATCACAGTACACAATACCGAGACTTCTTTTCTCATCGACCTTACTCATATATCTATTGAGCGCATATCTGTTTCCAAGTCCGGTAAGCTGGTCATTGTAGCTCATAACATTAAGCTCCTGCATCAGATTTCTCCTTCTGATACAGGATATAATAAAATGGCCAAGTATATGTAGAATATTAGACGCATATCTCAAAGTATTTTCCGGAGGATTATCAACACCATAAAAGCCTATTATCTGCTTATTGTCGTAAAGCGGCACGACAACAAGGGAATGTATATCCTGCCTTTTAAGTATATCATACTGAAGAGGGTCACTCTCCTTGATATTCTCTAAATCAGCAATCACAATATGCCTGTTCTCTGCAAAATTCCTGTACCAGTTAGCACATACCTCTGCCGGAACATTTTGCAATGTATCCTTTTGCGGTTCTACTCGC
>JBNMLM010000123.1:0-5264 GCA_050874845.1 Eubacteriales bacterium
ATTTTGCAGCTTCCTTCTTGGAAATACTTAAATCCTGACTCAAACCAAAAGAACTTATTCCGTACACAATTCCGAAATTAACCGCCTTCGCATTGCTTCTCTGTGCCTTAGTCACCTCATTTAAAGGTGTGTTGAACACCTGTGACGCCGTTATTCTGTGAATATCCTCATCGCTGTTGTAAGCCGCTATCAGGTTCTCGTCATCTGACATGTGCGCAAGTATTCTAAGCTCTATCTGTGAGTAGTCCGAATCTAGGAAAACAAATCCCGGCTTAGGGATAAATACCTGTCTTATTCTGCTTCCAAGCTCCATCCTTATAGGAATGTTCTGAAGATTCGGCTCCGTGCTGCTTATTCTTCCTGTTGCAGTTATAGTCTGGTTGAACTTTCCGTGTATTCTTCCATCCTCACCTATATACTGCAAAAGTCCATCCGCATACGTTGAGTTGAGCTTCGTGAGCTGTCTGTACTCAAGCACCTTCCCAACTACGGGATGTTCAGGTGCAAGCTTTTCAAGTACATCCGCCGAGGTGGAATAGCCTGTCTTGGTCTTCTTGCCGCCCGGAAGTCCCATCTGCCCGAACAGAACCTCTCCAAGCTGCTTAGGTGAGTTGATATTAAACTGCGTCCCTGCAAGCTCATAGACTTCCTTCTCGACAACGGCTATCTTCTCCTTGAGCATATCTCCGTATGCAATAAGTCCTTCCTTATCGACAAGTATACCGTTGTTCTCCATCTCCTTGAGTGCATATACAAGAGGCTTTTCTATATTCTCATAGAGACCTGCCATATCCTCATCCTCAAGCTTCTGCTCCAATATGCTATAAGCCCTTGCAGCAGTATAAGCATTATAGCAGGCACATATATACGCCTTGTCCGAATCCTCATACAGCGCCTTACCCATTATATCAGCTCTCGATTTTACAAGCATCCCAAGGAAATCCCTTGCAATGTCATCATACTGGTAGGTATCCTTGAGCGGATTTAAAAGATAAGCCATAAGTGCGGTGTCCTCCGCCCCATCGCTCTCCGCTATCGGCAGGAAATCAAGCTGCTCCTTGAGATTTATAAAGCAGGCTTTTCCTCCATTGTCATGTAATACATGAACCAGCTCAGCCGTCTTGTCCGAGAGATATTCCGCCGACATAAAGCCGCCGACCGGAATGTATACCGTTTCCGTACTGCTGTCTCCTGTTGTGCTGAGCGCAACGGCAAAAAGTCCGTTATTCTTATCCGGCACCATGAATATTCCGACGCTGTCCGCCTTCACAAAATCCGCGAATACCTTCTCCGCTTCATTCAAATCTTCTATAAGCTTAAAGCTCTTTTCCAGCTCATCATCATTATAGCTCTCGACATTCTTCTCAAAGCGCGACAGTATAGACTTGAACTCAAGTCTCTTAAAGAGCTGGTATGCGTCCTTGGTAAACATATCCGAAAGCCCTGCGTTCTCAAAGGAATAGTCAAGCGGTGTATTGACATTGATGGTGGCAAGCGTCTTGCTTAGCTGTGCCTGCTCATAGTACTCCTTAAGATTATTCTTAGCCTTATTCGGTGTAAGCTCCTCCACATGTTCATAGGCATTCTCAATGCTGTGGTACTTCGATATTATCGCTCCCGCCGTCTTTTCACCTATGCCCGGAACCCCCGGAATATTGTCGGAGGCGTCGCCCATAAGCGCCTTCATGTCTATAAATTCTATCGGCGTAACTCCGTAGGTCTCAACAACCTGCGCCGTATTGTAGTCCTCAATCTCCGTAGTCCCCTTCTTTGTCTTAGGAATACGAATCTTGATATTGTCCGTGGCAAGCTGTAACAGATCCCTGTCACCCGAAACCACCGAAACTATCATCCCTTCCGCCTCGGCACGCTTAGCCAGCGTTCCAAGTATATCATCTGCCTCATAGCCCTCCTTGGTGACAACACACACGTTCATATCGGTGAGTGCCTCCTTGATAAGAGGAACCTGCTCAACAAGCTCATGCGGCATCGGCTTACGTGTTCCCTTATACTCACCATACATCTTATGTCTGAATGTAGGAGCACTAAGATCGAATGCCACCGTAAGATAGTCCGGCTTCTCCTCGTCAAGTATCTTGAACATAATATTGAGAAATCCATATACCGCATTGGTATGAAGTCCCTCCGAATTGGTAAGCTCAGGAACTCCATAAAACGCACGGTTCAAAATACTATGTCCATCTATCAAAACTAATTTTTTCATTCAAAAACTCCTCCTACAAAAGATACGTTACAAGTATAACCACACCTACAAATAAAACCAGATATATAAAAAGCTTAAACGCTTCTGTAATTCTTTTATGTCTTCTTCCCCTGATTATTCTGTGCTGTGCCTTTGCAAAACATTCATTGACTATGTCCTTGAGTACAAAAGGCCCGTCAAAAGCCTCATTATCCTTAATTCCTCGTTCTACTATAAAATAAATCTCAAGCTCATCGCGGCATGACGGACAGCTCTTAACATGTGAAAGGCACTCTGCCATCTTGTCATATCTAAGTCTCATATTCACGAATTCCGGTATAGCTTTTCTGAACTCCTGGCACTCCACGGCAACTGCCTCCCAACTGCAAACTGTAATATATCTATTCTATTTTAAGACACTAATATCAAAAAGTAAATAGAAGAATCAACAAAAGGCGGATTAGTTATCCGCCTCCATATCTATATGTATTGATTTATTGGAATCATATAATTCTATCTGCTTGCTGCCCTCACCTGTTTCAAATCTTCCCTCATCATTGTAGTCCAGTTCGTCGAAGTATACGTATGAATCCCCTGCATCCGCAATTATATGGTAATCCTGTAAATCACCCGCAAGTGTTACAGTTATATAATCATTGGTTGTCTCAGCCTTCACCCTTGCTCCCTCTTTGATATCCAGACTGTCCAGCATGATGAACGAATTCTCGCACTTAAGCTCAAGCGCTTCCTCTATCGTGCTTGTATCCATGCTTACATAATCGCTATTAGCCTTTATCAATGCCTCTTTTATCCGGCTTTCTTCGACATGTACGCTCTTTCCGACGCCGGTGACAGTAAGCTTGTCCACACAGACATTTTCTATGCGGATAGATCTGAAATCTTCAAGGATATTCTCCGATTCAAGCTCAATATTCTGTATTTCGCCCTCCACATCGGAAACAATCGCAAAGCCATCCGTCGCGTGAACCTTAAATGTGCCATACGTTCCCTTCGGCACCGTGATTTTCACGTACTGCGACATGTCATACCCTACTACCGTATCAAAAATATCCCATGCAGCCCTGTTATCCTTCTTGCTATCCGCTTTAATCACAAGCACCTTATTATCACCGCGCTGTTCTATCTCACATTGTGCCAACTCACCGTCCTTGGTAAACAGCCTGTAATAGACATGAAATTCATTGTCATACGAATTTTCTATAGACACATCGCAGTTATACACATCTATTTCAATGCTGTCAAAGCTCTCCACACGTGAATTACTTTGCTCATTTTGGGTATATCCGCTATATTTTATGTAATTTATCGTGGAATTGTCCCCATGATAATTGCATAGAAAAGAATACATGCAAAAATACACTATTGCGACCACCACAACAACATGAAGAATCCTTTTGACCACGCGTCTTATACCTTTTACTTTTTTATTTGCCGCTGTCTTTTTCCCATGCGTCACTTTATCCTCGTTGCTAGGGGTGTATTGGCTGTACTCTCTGTCGTCCTCATCGCGCTGGCTGTATTTCCTCTTTTCCGCGCCCTCGCGCGCTTCGTCGAGTTCCTTCGTGACAAGCTCATCATACAATTCCTTGTCTACAGGCTCCGGCCCAAAATCAAGGAACGCATTGTCATCCATTTTCTTTCTGTATTCTTCCCTATCAGACATAGTATTCTCCTTATTGAATTCTTTTTATCCATCCATTTTATTGTACCACATTTTTTTCGTGATTCAACAAAAAAACATTTGCATTTTTCCCTGATATCTGTTATTATGAACTAGTTCGCGGATGTGGCGAAATGGCAGACGCAGCAGACTCAAAATCTGCCGATGGTGACATCGTGCGGGTTCGACTCCCGCCATCCGCATTGCTTATTGGCTTCAAGTGCTTGTTTTATGGGCATTTGAGGCTTTTTTGTTTTTCAAAAAGTAGTTCGTATCTTTCTTAATACGCAAAAAAGACCGCGAAAAAATTCCTTCCGCGGTCTTTTTTGTTCTGCCGCACAGCTTGTGTACATGCAGAACGTGCTCATCATAAGTGGCGAATATGACTAATAATATTTCTTGTTCCCCCACAGATTAGCTTTTCTAAGCTCCAAATACTCGGCATACGCCTTCTCCAATATCTGTTTCTCGTTTGAGAACTTGAGAAGATGATACGCTTCATGGAACTTATAATAGCCGGAGTCCTCAAAAAATTCCTCCTTCTGCGGCTTACTGTAGTAGCTGTCCGCCATCATCAGATACCAGTGGACTTCCTTGTCCACAACATCTGACGGCACAGAAAATGTGTACTGGCTCTTTCCTACATACTTGATAATCTGGGCTGATACTCCTGTTTCTTCCTTCACTTCACGAAGTGCTGTCTCTTTATAATCTTCGCCTTCCTCGACAGTTCCCTTCGGAAGCACCCAGCCTTCATACTTATTCTTAAAATTCTTATAAAGAACAAGTATCTTTCCTCTGAATATAACCACACCGCCACAGCTAGTTGCCTTTATCACAGCAATTCCTCCTGTATTATGGTGTGTCACATATGACTTGTATATAGTATAAACCAGTTTTCAAACAATATCAATGTTTTTTATCATACCATGCGTCAAAAATATCTTTTGCAACATTTACGGCATATCTGTCAGGTGTTCCATTCTCATTAAATCCTTCAAGCACAACACTGACAATAATCTCAGGTTCGTCATAAGGCATATATCCAACAAACAGTGAGTGTTCATAGCCTGATGTACCATACTGCGCCGTTCCCGATTTTCCTGCCACCTCATACGATGCTTCGGAAAATACATGTGAAAAGCTCACATCAATAACCTGCTTTAAGTGGACAGAAAGCATTATCGCTTCATCTCTGCTCATCACTTCACCATAATACTTGTCTCCATCCGTCCCATCATACGAATATACAATTTTGTCATCATCTAAGCCAAAAATGTCGTCCCCATTGGCAATTTTCTTTACAATATACGGCTCATAAAGCACTCCTCTGTTTGTGACTGCCTGCATTATAAGCGCATTGTGGAGCGGTGTTATAAG
>JBNMLM010000124.1:0-4951 GCA_050874845.1 Eubacteriales bacterium
ACAGAAAATTAACGATATATATAACAAAATTTTCTCTTTTATTTTTTTTCGCATACTTTATAATTGTGTTAATACTTGCTATACAAAAAATGACAGAAAGAAGGTACTCAATATGACTATGGCAGAGGCAATAATCTCGGGCAATCTTGACGAGGTAAAAAAATTACAGATTGAAAATCCCTCCTGTATAGATGAGCTGTATAACGGCATCACACTCCCTAATCTTGCCGCTTCAACAGGAAATACCGAAATTTTTAAATATATTGTAGAATATTCCCGTGCAAGCTTCAATGAAACTGACGATGATAACAGAACAGCTCTCTTTTATGCCGTCCCAACAGATAATGTTGAGCTTGTGAAATATATAGTAGAACGGCTGGGGTTTTCCGGACTTTCAGGGGATAAGAATCTGGTCACTCCTTATGATATTGCGATAGCAAGCGGTGCTAAGAATGTTATCTCTTATTTTAAAGAAAAATACGGTGATATTGATGGCATGTACAGAAACCCGATACGCACAGGCATGCACCCCGACCCTTCGATTGTATGCGTTGGCGATGATTTCTATATGGTCAACTCCTCATTCATCTATTTTCCATGTATTCCTATATCCCATTCAAAGGATTTAATACACTGGGAAATAATAGGTCACGCCATAACCAATCCCGAATGGGCGTACATAAATGAGCTTGAAGGTGGCCGCGGCTATTGGGCGCCCGATATATCATATTATGATGGCAGATTCTATATCACTGCCACCTACAGGTTAAATGACACAGGTACTGTATACAGGCGGCAGATGGTTGTATCCTCAGATAGGCCTGAGGGACCTTACTGCAAGCCTTCATTCATAGATGAAGATGGTATCGACCCATCAATATTCACCGATGATGACGGCAAAAGATACATGCTTTTAAACCGCGGTGCCAGAATATTTGAGATAAGCAGCGACGGCACAAGACAGCTAAGCCCTGCAACACTTCTGTATTACGGAAGCCAGAAGCGCGCGCCTGAGGGTTCACACCTTCTGAAAAAAGACGGCTGGTATTATCTTTTTCAGGCTGAGGGAGGCACCGGGGAAGGTCACCGCATAACCGTGGCGCGAAGCCGCAGCCTGTTCGGTGTATATGAGCCATGTCCTTTTAACCCTATAATGAGACAGAATAATCCAAAGGCAGGCATACAGCGCTGTGGACACGGCAAGCCGGTAAAAACACCGAACGGTGAATGGTTCATCCCTTACCTGTGCGGCAGGCAGGTTGACGGCAAATACAGTCTCCTCGGACGCGAGACAGCGCTTGACAGAATAACATGGACGGCGGATGGATGGCCTATGGTTAATAATCTCGAAGGGCCAAGCATCCTCGCTAAAAAGCCAAATCTTCCGGAACATACCTTTGCGCCTGCTGCCTATGACAGCTTTGGTTCAGGCGATAAATTGTCCCCTGTGTGGTCATGGGTGCGTGTGCCGGAGCCTGAGGCGTATAAATTAATTTTCAAAAGCTCTGATAATGATAATCGCAACAGCATACAGGCAGGCGGCAGCACACTCTTGCTCCGCGCCGGACGCACGCCGCTCTCCACGATGTACTCAAGAAATATACTTGTCCGCCCGCAGGAAAAATTCTGCTTTACCATCACGGCAGCTATGAGCCTGAACAGCGAAGTACTACATTACCCGGGAGGTGAATCAGGTGTGACCTGCTATTATGATGAAAACACATATCTCACCTTCAATGTTGTGAATAATAACGGAAAACTGTTTCTCAAGGTGAGCGAACACATCGACTGCGCGACCAACGATGCCGTACGCATTGAGCTTGATACCAACCCGTCTATCCCGAATTCAAACCATTGCACAGCTTCTTCCGGTTCAATCATCGAATTTAAGATAGATACCAGCTATCTCAGAAGAGAGTTTTCATACAAAATAACGGACACATCCGATATGTGTGATTTTGCAGACAGAAATACCATGCCAAACAATAATAGTTCTAAAAATGACAGTGTTTTCACCCATGCATGTACACTCGAAAACGTATATTATCTCTGCGATGAGGGGCTGAAGAAAGGCAAGCGCTTCACCGGTGCAATGCACGGCATATATGCCTATCTGCCTTCGCATGATATGGCAGGCTCCGCAGTACTTCCGGAGGATGAACAGCCTGTATATGCGGACTTCAAAAGCTATAACAGCAAGTAATAATGCCATCTAAAATAACAATACCGCTGTCATAGAACAGCGGTATTTGTCATTATGGTTGTCTATATTAATATCTTTGGCTAATTTCTATATCCTACAATTCAATGCCATTCTTCTTAAGCAGTTCTCTCGCCGACTCAACCGAATCGACACCGGTCTTATTCTTAATCGGTGCAAACTCCTTCTCGCGCACCACCTCGAACGGAAGGCAGCTGTCAAGCATCTGTATCATATCAAGTATGAACTGCTCATACTTATAGCCGTTCGGCTCCTCCGGCTTGACAGGCTCACCAGCTTCGTTGATATACGGTATCTTCTTTGCCGACTTATGATAAGGAAGCTTTCTCTCTAAAAGGTTCACAAGCTTATCAACCTTAAACAGATAATTGAGGATTACACCGAAATTATATGCATACTCACCGTTCTCATCCCTCTGCGTGAGCATATCCTCCGTAAGCTCAATATACTCCACTATCGAAGGTCTGCCGTCCTCAGTGCACATAACACCGACCTTCTCCTGTGGGCTGACCTTTCTTATAACCTTAGAGCCAACCGAATATCCTCCCTCAAGCACAGCCCCTGCAAAAACAGGGTCCGCTATGCTCTGGAGCACATTGTCCACGGCGAACACGTTGAGCCATTCTATGCCCCTCTTCTCCACAAGCTCAAGAAGCCCGCTCTTCTTCATTGAGAGGAACCAGCCACCGTTGCCGTTAGGCGATGTTGCTATGCAGTCCTTCGCCTCCATATATACTTTTCCGTCAAAGTCGGCAGCCGGAGCCATGTCCTGCTTGAAAAAAGCAATATACTCCGGTTCATAGCCGAAATAGTCATGCTCCTTGAAAAACCCGACCGTCGCGTCATGGTTCTTTTCACTGGTCATAACAAAGAGCTGGATATAATTGCCCGCCTTCTCCACAACCTTCATAAGATTTTCTACAAGTCTCTGGAAAATATACACCGGCTTGCTGATTCCTATATCATACATTCCCTTAGGCGCATCGGAGCCAAGCCTTGTACCCATTCCTCCTGCAAGAAGGACAGCGCCAAGCTTACCTGCCTTGATTGCCTCCATTCCTATATGTTCAAATCTTTCCCTTCCCATATCTATCTCAGGTATTGTCATAGCCTTGATAGGTGCTATCTCACCGCGTTTTCCAGCCTCAGCAGCCTGACCAATCACCGTAAAATCCGTTCTGTCTATCTGTTCAATGAGTGTATTTCTCTGCTCATCTGAAAGTTCATCATAATATTTAAGCACATGCTCCTGTCCATACTTCTTAAGCTTTTCCATTGCATCATTATAATTCATGGCTGTTCTCCATTTCACTGATTTTTATTTTACAAGCTGCTCAGCTTCCACAAACACAACTGTTATTCTAGTACCAATATCAGGTCTGGTCAAGATATTAAAGTATCCATTATGTCTGTCAACTATCCACTTTGCAATGGATAGCCCAAGCCCTGTTCCGCCTGTCTTGTGTTCCCGCGCCTCATCGGAACGATAAAAACGCTCAAAAATATGTTCAACATCCGCCTCATGCATGCCTATTCCATTATCCTGCACGCTGAAAAATACCCCATCCGCTTTCTTCCCGGTGCGTATGGTTATAGTATCGCCCTTTTGTGTATACTTAGCCGCATTGTCTATAAGTATTCTTGCACATTGTTTTATCATCGATACATCGCCGTTCATCTGTGCCTGTTCCCCAATAAACTCATACTCATGCTCCGTGTCAATCATCTTCGATTCCTCAAAGACCTCCCCCATGAGTTCGTCAAGCTGTATCATCTCAATCTGCAGATTATTTCTTCCGCTATCTCCTCTGGCAAGGAAAAGAAGCTGCTCCACAAGCTTCTGCATGTGCTCCGACTCATTCTTAATCGCATCTATTGACTCATCAAGAATGCTCTCATCCTCCTTGCCCCAACGGTCAAGCATATCCGCATAACCTCTTATAACGGCTATCGGCGTCCTAAGCTCATGGGAGGCATCCGACACAAAACGTGACTGCTGTCTGTAGGTATCCCTCATCCTATCAAGCAGATGATTAAGTGCATTTTCAATGCCCTGAAGCTCCTTATTATCTGTGTTGATTTTAGTATCAAGTGACGCTGTGTTGACATTCTCTATCGCCGCCTCAAGGCTTTTAAAATTATGCTGGTTATAAGCCATGTTCGTCAACTTCTCCGTCTTTTTCGCCATCTCCTTTATTGGCAGAAGCTTATCATTAATATTATTTTTCATATTGGCTGACATTACAAGCACTGAAAAAAACTGCGTCACCAGAATCGCCACGCCCACAATAATTACAACACGCGCCTCATTACTGCTTATACTAAGTGACTCAGTGTTTCCGTTCTCATCCGTCATATTGTACTTAAAAAAATCGCTCCCGATATTCCATTCGACACTGCGCTGCGTCCCCATTTTAAATGCCCCGAACGCCGTCTTTTCAGCTATAAAAAGTCCAAGCACAACCACCACAACGCAGATAAGCACATCCATTTTCAGGATGTGCCACACAAATCTGCCGACAAATGAAGCATTGATACGCCTTGCGATAGAATACATCTTCTTTGCACTGTTAGGCTGTCCCTTTGCGTCCATCTGTGTTTTATTTTCATCAGCTGCGCTATTCTCACTGTTCATCTTTGATGACATACCCCACTCCTCTGACCGTTGATATAAGCTTAATTCCGAATGCATCATCTATCTTGGTGCGGATATAACGCACATATACATCT
>JBNMLM010000125.1:0-4907 GCA_050874845.1 Eubacteriales bacterium
GTATTATATTTATGCATATCACGACTTTTGCAAGAAGCTTAGATGTTCTTAGAACATCTTGCTTCGCACAACGGAGCTGATATGCATAAATATAATACGTTATACACTCACAGCCTAAACAGGCATGTTTTGACACACGAACCACTTAGGTGATTACTTCCTGCACAAATCCTTCACAACCTCACCGGCAATTATAAGTCCGGCAACCGATGGCACAAAAGCCACACTTCCCGGAATATCCCTTCGCTCAGTGCACTTGTGCTTGGCTCCCGGAGGACATATACAATTGGTTCTGCAGCTTATAGCCATATCCTCGATAGGTCTTGTAGGCTTCTCCTCCGAATATACAACCTTAAGCTTTTTCACTCCGCGTTTTTTTAGCTCCCTTCGCATTACCTTTGCAAGCGGGCACATCTTGGTCTTATATATATCAGCGACCTTAAACTGGCTTCCGTCCAGCTTATTGCCTGCTCCCATACAGCTTATTATCGGTATATTCATCTCCTGCGCCTTCATAACAAGACTAATCTTTGCAGTCACCGTATCGACCGCGTCAACCACATAATCGTACTCCTCAAAAGGGAAATCCTGTGCATTTTCCGGCAGGAAGAAACACTTATGAACCCTGACATCCGCATCCGGGTTAATCTCCAGGATTCGCTCCTTCATAACATCCGCCTTATATTTTCCGACAGTCTTTCGTGTGGCGATAATCTGGCGGTTAAGATTGGTGAGGCACACCTTATCGTCATCTATCAGGTCAAACGCTCCGACACCGCTTCTTACCAGCGCCTCGCACACATAGCCTCCGACTCCTCCTATTCCAAATACCGCAACTCTTGAATTTTTAAGCTTCTCCATAGCCTCCTTGCCAAGTAAAAGCTCCGTTCTTGAAAATTGTGTAAGCATATTTCCTCCAAATCCAAAATAAATTTATCTTTCTGTCTCCATGACAATTTTTACATAACATATACGCTATGCTATATTATTGCATAACAGCCTCTATGCCCTATGCTGTTATTTATGCTCCCTAATCATCATTACACACACCACTGCAAGGAGTGCACATGAAACCCATATCGAATGTATTCCGACATTTTGTGAGCATACACCGCCGATACCTGCACCAATGGCAAATATTGCAATTATACCATAATAGTGCAATGCCTTTCTAAGTGCCCCGGGCTGCTTTTCCCTTATATATACAGAAAGGCTCTCCGTTCCACTCCTTAAATTGCCTATGCACATTGTACTGGCATAGCTGTATCCCTTGACCTTTCTGAATGTCTGAACCTGCATCGAACAAGCCAGAGATACTATAACCGTTGCTGCCATATTGTATGTAGTCGGTATAAATCCAACGGCAAACAGCATCGCTATCTCCATTATAACAACAATCTGTCTCCAATGCATTTTACTTGAATGTTTATATCTGTGCTCAACCTGTTCAGCAATCAGTACTCCTGCTGCAAATGCAAGCACCGGAAACAGATACCTGATACCGGACGCAAAATCTCCCATCATAATATGCTGGCTCATCAGAACCACATTTCCTGTCTGAGCATTTGAAAAGACCTTGTCTCTCACATTGTAGGTATACGCATCCTGAAAGCCACCGGAAAACGCAAGCACTGAACTGAGCAGAAAAGTCTCTGAGGTCTGAAGCCTTTCTTCCAGCTTCTCTTCGAATTTACGCAAATAAACCACCCTTTCCATGTTCTGTAAAGACTACTATAATTCCTAGCGCCACGAATTTCAAGTAGTAATTCCTAGTATTTCACTTACTGCAATCGTATGATGTTGTGGTCAAAACATCACATCGTCTTATACTTCAGAAATTTCTATCAGATTATGTATTGTATAAATATGGCGAAGACTTTATAATAAATCGAGAATCATTATTTATTTCACGAAAGGAGTTTTTTATGTACGAATTTACCGATGACTGTTTAATACATATTGAAGAGATAGACAACGAACACAGACATTTGTTCTCACTTATCAATGAATCTATTGCCATGGTTGCTGAGGTCTCCGATGTCACAACTATCTCAAAGAACCTTGTCGCAAAGCTTAAGGACTACGCTGTTAATCATTTTGCACACGAAGAGGCATACATGGAGAGCATACATGACCCTGAGCTGAGGCTTCAGAAGCGTGAGCACGCTGCTTTTACTGAAAAAATCAATTCATTCGCACTTGATACCTCTTCTCCCGAAGCGGCTAAGGCATCTCTCAACGAACTTTTAAAATACCTCGTCCGCTGGCTCTACAGACATATCTTAAGCAGCGATATGATGATAGGAAAAATTGAACCTAATGACCCATTTGCGTTCACAGACCGTTTCAAGACCGGTATAGAGCTTGTCGATGACGAACACCGTACATTATTTGAGATAATAAAGGAAACCAACGAATTAATCTGCGCCGAACTTCTCCATGACAAATATGACAAGATTATGGAGCTTCTTGCAAAGCTTAAGGATTACACTGAATTTCATTTCCATGATGAGGAAGCTCTCATGGAACGCATCGGCTATCCGGGGCTTGAGGCTCAGAAGCATGCACACGCTGCATTTGTTGAGCGTCTTGTAGATATCGACCTCGGAACACTTGATGATATTGATAATGACCAGCAGGCTTATCTTCTCGATCTCATCAACTATCTGGTCGGCTGGCTCGCAAATCACATTCTCGGAAGTGACAAGAAGATTGGGGAGTATGTAAGGAGCAACAATATCACACTGTAGGACTATCGATTATAAAATTCTGTGCCAAAACATGTCCGTTTAATATATGAGTGTATAATGTATAAATATAATACGTTATACACAGCTAGGTATATGCACATGTTTTGGCATCAGAATCTCAATAGAGAACAAAAAATTGCCGGCTAAAGCTACAGAACTTGTCCGGCAATTTTTTTAGTTTATTAGATTTCAAATGCTACTAAGCCATCGCGTTTGCCACCTTATACTTGTAAAGCATCTCCGCATGGTTCTGCTCTTCGACCTGTATATCGGCTAACAGCTTGCGAAGGCTGCTGTCACCGAATGCGAACGCCTCATTATTGTAGGTTCCCGACACAAGCTTCTCTGTTCCGATACAGTCCGTGGCAAGAAACGCGTCATTTTTCTTGTCCTCCGACTCAGTCATTGAAGTGTAGGTAGCCTTCGGCTCATAGTCACGTCCATCGGAATCGTTACAGTTGCACTCCGGAACTGACCCCGAAAGCACCTTGGTAAGCGAATCATAATGCTCCTGCTCCTTATCCTTCAATGTCTCAAAAAGCTTCTTAAGCTCCGGGTCCTTTGCCTGTGTGGCATACATTGTGTATTTTTCCACACAGCTCCTCTCCTGTGTCAGTAAATCCTCAATTACAGTGCGCTCTTTTTCCTTTAAAACCATGTCACAATTCCTCCAAAATAATAAAGATACAGAAAATAGCAATCTGTATCTCTATTATTGGCAATTACATATTTACTTATTCTAACATTTCAACCCAAAATATTTATATAGCGCTTCTGTTTCACCAAATATACTAATTTATATTTATATTAATTTTATATCAACGTAAGCCGAACGGCACACCTTCTTATAAAATATTTTCTTATAAGATATTTTCTAATCAGCCTTGTTAAACACATATCTGTCCAGCCTGTCAAACGCCTCAATCACAAGCGTATGTGGCACAGCAAGGTTTATTCTTATCGCATAAGGCTTGTTGAACGGTCTGCCATCCTGCCATATAACACCAACGGCGATTCCGGCTTTTATCAGCTCGTCCATCGTGGTCTCATGCTCATCACACCATTTTTCACAGTCAAGGTACAGCATATATGTACCCTGTGGCTTTGCAAGGCTTACACCATTAAAATTCCTTGTTATAAAATCATAAGCATAGTCAACATTCTTTGTTATAACCTGTCTTAGCTCGTCCGTCCACTCGTAGCCCTCATGCCTGTAAGCTCCTATCAGCGCATACATTGAAAGCACATTCATGCTGTTATAATGTGACAGCTCAGACTGTTTTCTCACCCTGTCACGCAAGTACTTATTGTATATAATATGATAAGAGCCTATAAGACCGGCAAGATTAAATGTTTTTGAAGGAGCATACACAGCTATTGTCCTGTTTTTCGCATCCTCGGACACACTCTGTGTAGGAATATGCTTATGACCTTCAAGAATTATATCGGACCAAATTTCATCAGAGACAACAACACACTGGTTATTTTTGTAGACCTCCATTGCCCTCTCAAGCTCTTCTCTCTCCCATACCCTTCCGCAAGGATTGTGAGGCGAGCAGAATACACAGAAATGAATATTGTTCTCCTTAATCTTTCTGTCCATATCATCGTAGTCCATTCTCCACACGCCGCTCTCATCCCGAACAAGCGATGAAAGCACTATTTTACGTCCGTTGTCCTCTATTGCATGTGTAAATCCAATATAAGTAGGCGAATGAAGAAGCACGGCTTCTCCCGGTGCCGTAAAAGCCTGTAACGCAGAGGCGAGGCAGCCGAGCACTCCATTTTCATAACCAATATCCTCTTTTTCAAGCCCTGTGACACCGTTTCTCCTGTTCTGCCATTCTATTATCGACGAATAGTACTCTTCCCGTGGCTCAAAATATCCGAAGGTCGGGTGCTTCGTCCTCTCAATAATCTCCTCCTGAATGGTCGGAACCGTCGCAAAATTCATATCCGCAACCCACATCGGAATCTTCGAAAATCCCAGCTTGACCTGCGCCCCCTCAAAAGGGATGACATCAACCGCTATCGCATCCTTGCCATCTCTGTCAATTATACTATCAAAATCGTATTTCACTGCCAATAACTCCTTTCTGTTGTGTGGTTGGGGCTTGGGGGACACTGGCGCGTTTGGGACAAAGGGGTGAGACCCCA
>JBNMLM010000126.1:0-4722 GCA_050874845.1 Eubacteriales bacterium
TATAAAAATAATATAAAATAAAAACCTGATTTGGCTTGATAAAAAAATAGAATAGCTGTACAATGGTACTAAAAAAATAGGATTATATCTATGATCTTTTATATGTCATTACATATAGTCCTATTTATGTTTAAAGACCTATGAAGAAAAGAGGATGTGGCATGAGTATGGAAAAACAGAACCAGATGCAGGATGTAAACAAAGGTACCATGGGACAGGCGGCGATGCTTAAGAAGATTGTGAGGGACACATATCGCATAGTTGGAATAGGAATTATGTTTTTGATTGCGTTTATTGTGATGAATACAGTTCTCAATTCTGTCGCAAATAAGCAGGTTCAGAACACAATGTATCTTGACCAGTATAGAATAGGCTCTAAGACATTGACCTTTGCGGTTCAGTCTTATGCGGTTACGGGTGATATTCAGTACTATAATGACTATATGAAGGAGCTCAATGAGGATAAGAACAGGGATATAGCATGGGCAGGGCTTGAGGCTAACAAGCTCAGAGATAATGAGTGGGCAGAGCTTGAGCATATCGCTGAGATGTCTAACGGTCTTGTTCCTCTTGAGGAGGAGGCAATGGCACTCGCGGCAGCAGGGGACACGGATGGTGCGGTTGCACTTGTATTTGGCGATACATACGAGAAGACCGTTCAGGAGATTACCGCTGCAACAGATACATGTATCAATGATATACAGGCGCGTATGGCACGCAGCAAGCGTAAACTCACCGTCGGCATGTATGTTACAATGGCGGTGTTCCTTCTCTCATTTGCTACCATTATAAGAAAGATTGCCACATCAATGAAGTTCGCAAGGGAAGAGCTTTTAGTACCGATTGTGAAGGTATCGGAGCAGATGGAGGAGCTTGCACAGGGACATTTTGTAAACAAGATGGATTTGAAGGCAGATTCAACTGAGGTTGGAACCATGGTTGGCTCAATTATATTTATGAACGATAATTTTACTAAGATGATTGGAGAGATTTCGGATGTTCTTGGTAAGATGGCAGATGGCAATTACAAGGTTGAGCTTGTTGAAGATTATGTGGGTGAATTTGTTGAAATCAAGAATTCGCTTTACAAGATTATCAATAGCATGAAGGATACACTTACCAATATTCAGAGTGCAGCTAACCAGATTGATGCGGGTTCAGAACAGCTTGCGCAGGCAGCCACAGACCTTGCACAGGGCTGCACAGAGCAGTCTATGAAGGTTTCGGATGTTTCACGCATGGTTGATGATATGGCTAAGAGCATGGAGCAGAGATCTGATGAAGCGAGAAAGACAGCAAGAATATCTGAGGATGCAGGTCATCTCCTTGATGAGAGTAATCTTAAGATGCAGGAGCTTAAGGATGCGATAAGTGAGATAAGCAGGCGCTCTGAGGAAATCAGAACTATCATAGGGACTATTGAGGATATTGCGAGCCAGACTAATCTTCTTTCACTCAATGCTTCGATTGAAGCGGCGCGTGCCGGTGACGCAGGAAGAGGCTTTGCAGTTGTTGCCGAGCAGGTTAAGAATCTTGCTGAGCAGTCAACTCAGGCTGCGGGTGCGACAACCAAGCTTATAGAGGATACGGTGAGCGCTGTTGACAAGGGTATTGCAATAGCAGATGAGGCTGTAATCAACATGGGTGAGGTTATGAATGGTGCAAGAGAGGCGATGGGCATGATGGGTGATATCGCCGAAGCGCTCAAGAAGGAATCTGAGAATATCCAGAAGATTGACACGAACATTGCCAGTGTATCTGAGATAGTCAACAATAACTCAGCCGCTTCGCAGGAGACTGCTGCGATAAGTGAGGAGCAGTCATCACAGGTACAGATGATGGTACAGATTATGGATAAGTTTGAGATATAATACAAGATTACGTGCATTTATTTCAAAAAGATATATTTGAAAAAGATGTATTTCAAAAAGAGGAAGCTATATGATACATGTTGCAAAATTAGATGATATTATGCAGAGCATGGGTAAGCGCACAGGCTATGAGCTTGTAGGTGAGAAGGACGGCTGTGTCAACGGCTGCCGCTGTGGGGTGTCGGTGTACACGCGCACAGAATATGACCTTGAATATGCAGGGGCACACGATGACCAGGAGGGCTTCTTCGTTCTTGAAGGGCGCGGAAGGGCGATGGTCGGCGATGACGAGGTTATATTAGAGCCGGGAGTGTGTTTTGTTGTCCCTGCGGGAGTGAAGCACTGTATGAAGCGTGAGCAGGCTTGTGAGTTCTGTAAGGTGTTCTGGTTTCATTCTGCGGTGTAGGGAATATAGAGCGTAGCTGCCAAGGGTTGAACGGAGGCAGAGTTGAAGCCCGCAAATGCCCTGAATCAGGGACTCTACCGCTGGTCGGTTGTGAAAAAAGCATAATTATTATATAAATAATGCAGATAGAAGCAATAGGAAGGACGGACTTGTGTATTGATATGCTCACTGTCTATTTGATAGGGAGCATATCAGATTTTATGTCCTACGGCTTTTGTCTGCATTATTTATATATCGGAAGGAACTGAGAGCGGATATGGAAAGTAATAATTATGAAAATTGTGACAGAAGCAATGCAGGCTATGGAAATTATGAGATTGACAGGGATACGTTCGGAGCGTTTGTTGCGGCGCAGAGAAAGGAGAAGGGCTATACGCAGAAAGAATTGGCGGACAGACTTCCCTCATATTACGATGAAAACAAAATAGGTGAATATGCAGACGGAATGTTCAGGATGAATGTACCGGGCTTATACTTCAATAACAAGAACTGGAAGCCCATCACCAGAGTACTTAAGCTGTGGGATGCGGCTGTGTTGTTGGTGATTCCGCTATTGTGTATATTTATGGTGCTTTTTCTGGAAAAATGGAATGTGACATTGGTATTTTCGATGGTTGTGCTTTTTGTATTTCTACTGGGGCTGTTCGTTCCGGTGTATGTGGTGGGGAGAAAAAAGGGTGCTTGATTTATCAAGCACCCCGGTGTATAATTATCATAGAAAGTAAATCGGATGTAAAATCCGATTTGCCCTCAGTTATTGCATTAAGAAATAGCAACGCCTTGGTCGGGGGATGCTATTTCTTTTTGTTATAATGATTGTCTATATAAGACAGAGCCGAAATTACTACTAACAATAAAGTAAAAATCTCCATTGTGTTCATAGGGCACCACCCCCTTATGTACTAGAGGGCATTTATAACAATCGAAAATTACATCCTGCTTTCTGAAATTATACAATTATATTATATCATACATAGAACGAATGTTCAATGAATAAATTCAAGATTATAGCAATTCTTAATTAACTAATATAGAATAGCAGAGCTGCCTATTGCAGCTCTGCTATTCTTGTAAGTGCGACATATATTGCGCTTATTCTATACCAGGTCGGGTAGTCAACCACGCCGGACTGTGGAAGATTGAATATCTTCTGGAACTGCCGTACAGCCGCCTGTGTGCCCTCACCGTAGATTCCGTCAACAGCAACCTTAGGTATGTTGGTGTAGGTGTTTGCGATGGTGTTAAGCTGCTCCTGTATCTGTCTTACCTTCTCACCCGAAGAGCCTATCGTGAGTTCGTAGCCCGGATATGAGGCAGGGATACCACTGATTTCTTCGGCTGTGTTGATGTACGCTGAGCTTCCGTAGTAATAGCGCAGAATTTCTATGTCGCTGTAGCCGTCATCACCTAGAGCCTTGCTTCCCCACTGGCTCATCGCATTAGGACAGGATACGCGTTTGCCGTCACAGTACTGTGTGAGTATAGGCTGCTTTACGTTAGGACGTGAGACATAATTTGCAAATATTTCGTCGACGATGCGGGATATGCTGTCGAAGATATTGCGCCCATATATCCACTTGTGGTCATACGCCGTGGAGGTGGTTATTGTAAAGTCATAGCCCTTGTTTCTGTACCATTCCGTGTACACGCGGTTGAGGGTGAAGGACATTATAGCCGTGATGTTTGCGCGGAGGGTTGCCTCTGGCCATGTGGAATAGATTTCGCTGCTTGCGACATTCTTTATATAGTCGGCGTAGCGCACATAGTAGTCTGTGGCGGAGAAGTCGGACGGGACACCGTCATGCACTACGACATATTCGGGGATGACAACACGGCTGAGCACGATTTCGCCGGAGCTTCGGATTGGTTTTATCTCATCCTCAGGAATTTTAGGGGGAAAGACACCCCATAAGGTGTTGGCAGGAATATTGATTACGCTTGCCGATGTGTTCGGGAGTATAGGGTTAAGGCGCACAGGCTGGACGGACAGCTCACCGGAGAATATCTCTGAGCCCGATATAGTGGTTGGCTCATAGCCCGGAGCTGTGATGATGATATTGTATTCTGAGTAGGGCTGTACATCTGATGCCGGGTCCTCGCTGTAGCTTCGTGGCGGTGCGGCAAGGTCAATCTCTTCGGTCATCCCGTTAGAGTCTGTGGAGAGCTCCTCAAGTGTATCCTGTGGGTCACCTGAGTATGATATGGATACGCTGGCACCGTCAATCGGGCGGTTGTTCACGCGGTCGGTAACATCGACCATGAGCTGCCCTTCCTCCTCCTGTGCAAAATGAAAGCGTTCTTTTTTGATGAGCATGAAAACCTCTGTTATGAAAACATAATTTGTATCAGTATATGCAGAAAAAGGATAATATGTGAAAATTCATTGCACGGACAAGGGGCAGGTTCGTCATTTTTTAATCAATTTTTTATTCAATAATATTATAA
>JBNMLM010000127.1:0-4711 GCA_050874845.1 Eubacteriales bacterium
ACCCAGGACAACACCGCAGGTACCGTAGTGGAGCTTTTGGCAAAAGAGGGCAGAAAGGATTTGTTTCCGGTAGGCCGTCTGGACAAGGATACGGAAGGTCTGCTGCTTATAACGAATGACGGTGACCTGGCACACCGCCTGTTAGCACCTAAAAAGCATGTGGACAAGATTTATTATGCCGATATACGCGGGATTGTCACGAAAGAACAGGTCGAGCTTTTTGCAGCAGGCATTACACTTCTTGACGGAACACCTGTTATGCCCGGCGAACTGGTTATATTAGAGGTAGATGAAGAGGAGCACACATCCAAAATACAGCTCACAATCCATGAGGGCAAGTTCCATCAGGTAAAGCGTATGTTCGAGGCTGTAGGGACGGAGGTCACATATCTAAAAAGATTGTCAATGGGACCTCTTGCATTGGACACGGCGCTTAAGCCTGGAGAGTATAGAAGATTAACAGAAGAAGAAATCAATCTGCTTAAGGAGGCAACGGCATAGGCCGTTTATATATATGGAATATAATTATAATGATTTATTGAAGGACAAGCGCGCCGTCCTGTTCGATCTGGATGGAACACTCGTTGATTCTATGTGGGTATGGCGCGATATTGATATTGATTTTTTAAGTGCAGTAGGTAAAGAGCTTCCCGACGATCTGCAAAAGGAAATTGAGGGAATGAGCTTTACCGAGACAGCCGAATACTTTAAGGCACGCTTTGATATCAAGGACGATGTGGAGGATATCAAGGCTCACTGGAACAGAATGGCATACGATAAGTACACCTCAGAGGTCAAATTAAAAAAAGGTGCGAAGGAGTTCCTTGCGCGTCTTAAATCAGACCACATTCTTGTCGGTATCGCCTCAAGCAACTCCGAAACCCTTATAAACGGTGTATTAAAGGCAGAAGGTGTAGCAGACTACTTTGACGCGATAACAACCGCCTGTGAAGCCGGAGCAGGAAAGCCTGCACCGGACATATATCTGCTCGCGGCAAAAAAGCTTGGTGTCAAGCCGGAGGAATGCCTTGTGTTTGAGGATATCCCTATGGGTATCACCGCAGGCAATTCAGCAGGCATGACAACTGTTGCCGTGGAGGATGACTATTCACACGGAATGCGCGAAGAGAAAAAGAAACTGGCAAATTACTTTATAGATGATTTTACACAAATAAAATAATTTTACTCGCAGCAATGCGGTAACGATAATAAAGTTCATGCTTTTACAGCATGACAGACATAAGGAGTTATATGAAAGATTTTTTACCAATATGCAGAGAAGATATGGAGAAGCGCGGCTGGACACAGTGTGATTTTGTGTATATATCCGGTGACGCATACGTGGATCATTCTTCATTCGGCCATGCAATTATAAGCAGAATACTGGAATTAAACGGATATAAGGTTGGAATAATCCCACAACCGGACTGGAAGGACAAGAACAGTATCTCCGTACTTGGCGAGCCAAGACTTGGCTTCCTTGTAGCAGCAGGAAATATGGATTCGATGGTCAACCACTATACTGTATCTAAAAAAAGAAGAAATTTCGACGCATATACACCGGGAGGAGTTATTGGTAAAAGACCTGACTATGCTACTATTGTATATTGTAATCTGATAAGACAGACCTATAAAAAGACGCCTATAATCATCGGTGGAATTGAAGCAAGCCTCAGAAGACTCGCACATTATGACTACTGGTCAAATAAGGTCAAGCGTTCCATTCTGCTAGACAGCGGTGCCGACCTTATATCATACGGAATGGGTGAACATTCGATAGTTGAGATAGCTGATGCGCTCAATGCGGGAATCGATGTCAAGGATATAACCTTCATACGTGGAACAGTGTATAAGGCAAGGAATCTTGAACATCTGTACGACGAATACATTATGCTTCCATCCTACGATGAGATATGTGCGGATAAAAAGACTTATGCGGAAAGCTTTTATAAGCAGTACTGCAATACAGATCCATTCGTTGCGAAGCACCTTGTTGAAAAATATAAAGATACTGAATATATTATCCAGAATCCGCCGTCATATCCTCTCACACAGCAGGAATTTGACGATGTGTATTCAATGGATTACATGAATGCATGGCACCCATCATACGATGCACTTGGCGGTGTACCTGCATTCGCTGAGATCAAGTTCAGTCTTACAAGCAACAGAGGCTGCTTCGGAGGCTGCTCATTCTGTGCGCTCACCTTCCATCAAGGCAGAATAGTTCAGGCAAGAAGCCATGAATCCCTTATAGAAGAAGCGAGGAGAATGACACAGGAGCCTGATTTCAAGGGCTATATATATGATGTCGGAGGCCCTACAGCCAATTTCCGCCGACCTTCGTGTGACAAGCAGCTCACCAAGGGTGTGTGTACCAACAAGCAATGCCTTTTTCCTAAGCCGTGTGCCAATCTCAAGGTTGACCACAGCGACTATGTGGAACTCTTAAGAAAGCTGCGCAAAATTCCTAATGTTAAGAAGGTGTTTGTGCGCTCAGGAATACGTTTTGACTATGTCATGGCGGACAATGACGATACATTTATGGAGGAGCTGTGCAAGTATCATATCAGCGGACAGCTGCGTGTGGCTCCGGAGCATATAACGGACAATGTACTGCGCCTGATGGGAAAGCCGGAGAATTCCGTGTATGAAGCCTTCCTTAAAAAATACAGCGCCATCAACAGCAAGCTTGGCAAGGAGCAGTATGCCATACCATATCTTATGTCATCACATCCGGGCTCCACACTCGAAGATGCCATAGCACTCGCAGAGTATATCAGGGATTTAGGCTACATGCCTGAGCAGGTGCAGGACTTTTATCCGACACCATCTACCATATCTACCTGTATGTATTACACCGGGCTTGACCCGCGCGATTTAAAGCCTGTGTATGTCACGACCAACCCGCATGAGAAGGCGATGCAGCGTGCACTTATACAGTTTAGGAATCCTGAGAACTATGACCTTGTGAAGGAAGCACTGTTGAAGGCTCACAGGCAGGATTTAATAGGCTTTGACAAGCACTGCCTTATCCCTCCAAGGAAGATGTCCTATAAAGGAAATAATGACAGGCATACATCGGGAAAAGCCCAAAGTATGCGAAACAGCAATGAAAGCAATAAGCCGCAAGCCGGTAATAGAAACAGCAGCTCCGGCAAATATAAAAATAGCGATACAGGCAGCAGGCATAACACCGGCAAAAATATGTCCGCAAAGGGTTCTATGGATAGCAGAAGTAATAAAAAGACAGGTTTTCAAAAAAAGAACGGCAAATAGAAACCTATAAAGCTTATGGTTTCGGAAATGGGGATTAATATGAAAATAGCAGTGGTTACAGGAGCTTCATCCGGTCTTGGCAGAGAGTTTGCAAAGCAGATTGCTGCCAGATATTCCAGATTCGACGAAATATGGCTGATTGCCAGAAGAACAGAGCGCCTTGAGGAGGTTGCAGCAGAGATAAAGCTCACATCGCGGGTTATCTCCCTTGACCTTTCAAGCATGGATGAGCTTTCGCAATTAAAAGGACTTCTTGAAGAAAATGCACCTGACATCAAGCTTTTGGTCAACTGTGCGGGCTATGGCAAGAGCGGAAGCTTTGAGGAAATCGACTGTGATGAACAGCTCGGCATGGTTGATGTCAACTGCCGTGCACTCACTGCAGTCACGAAGCTCTGCCTTCCATACATTTCACAAAATTCAAGAATAATTGAGCTTGCCTCCGCTGCCGGTTTCATGCCCCAGCCTGATTTTGCCGTATATGCAGCCACCAAGGCATACGTTCTGAGCTTCTCCAAGGCACTTAACAAGGAGCTTAAATCCAGAAAAATAACTGTGACCGCTGTATGTCCGGGACCTGTCGATACAGAATTTTTTGATATTGCAGGAAAAGATGTCAAATTCTTAAAGCGCATGGTCATGGCTAAGCCTGAGAAGGTTGTGGAACAGGCAATCAAGGATGCTGCTCTTGGCAATGAACTGAGCATTTACGGAAGAAGCATGAAGTTAGCCTACGTTGCCGGGCGTTTCCTGCCGCACAGGCTCCTGATGAAATTCTTCTAATACATGTTACATAAAGACTGTGAGGTAATGTTAATGGGAAATTTAATAAAAAATGTGCCAAAGGGAGCTCCCGGGTACTTAAGGAACAGAAAGATAAAGACGGGAGTGGCGATGGTAAGCGGCTATATGCTGGTTCTTCTTCTTTTCTTTACAGGAATTATCATTTTTGCCGACCGCGGAAATCTTCTGACAGTTGTAGCAATACTTATGATGCTTCCGACAGGAAAGATGACCGTCAATTTTCTCATGTACCCAAGAAAAGGACAGGCAGACACTTCAGAATATGATGAAATGTGCAGGGATAATAAGAGGTTGACTATATTATCGGATATACTCATCACCCCTGAGAAAAAGAGTATTGAGCTGCCCTATGTCGCAATCGACAAGGCACACATCCTTATCTACTGTGCGGACAAGAAGCTTGACACGGCATACCACGGCAAGTACATAAAGGACTTTCTCAAGCGTTCCGATATCACAACCGATGTGAGCTTCTACACAGACCTCAATAAATTCAAGAAAAGACTGACGGCTGTAAATACCTCAGCACCTTCCGAATACACCGAGGAAGAGCAGAAGCGTATAGATGATATCGCCTATAATATTAAGATACTTTCTATTTGATTTCATGGGACAGGGGTCTGACACC
>JBNMLM010000128.1:0-4689 GCA_050874845.1 Eubacteriales bacterium
AATGGATGTAAAATGATGCAAGACATCAATTTTATATGAGCAGGAAGCGAATACGGCTCTTAAAGAGCCACAGGAGGAAATTATTATGAAGAAAATAGGAATGAAAAAGGCTTCGTTTATTATGCTCTTCCTCGTGATTGGCACGATATTTGTGGCTGGTTGCAGCAAGAAGTCCGATGATGGTGGGGAAAAAACATCTGCCGGAAACCCGACACAGACGGATACCGAGGTGACACAATCTCCCACCGAGACAACAGAGATTGTTACTGAGCAGACGCAGGCTCCAACAGAGACAACAACGGCTGTAGAAGAGGTTAAGCCGTGGGATTTATTAAACAATGAACCGCTTAATCCTACAACCTCCGGATATGAGGAGCTTGACAGACTTATAGACGGATTTATGACCATGTTAAAGGATGAAGGTACAATAACCGATGATATGTCCAACTACCAGAAGGTACACAGCATATATGTATGGTTTATAAAGAGGATAACCTACAACAGAGGCATGAATGTAGGTGCCGGAAAGTATTCAACTTCAGACCCGGCTGCAACACCGGAGGAAGTGCTGTGGGCGACTGATTTGTTTAATACATATCAGGGCTGCTGTTACAACTATTCGTCAGCATTTATGTATATTATGAGATATCTTGGCTATGATGCACATTTGCTTTCGGGTCAGGTATCCTCATACAATGGTGGAACGACACCGCACTGCTGGCTTTATGTCAATTTAGGCGGAACGGCATATACATTTGACCCGGATGTAGACATGAACTACTACTGGCGCGGTGTCAATGAGGGCAGCACCGAGGAAAAGACGGACACATTATTCTGCCGCAGAATGGATGATATGAGCTACTTCTATACAATAGAGAAGTACCATGACAATTAAGAGATGAAAACACATATTGTCAATAATGCAGTAGTTGTATTAATAGAGAATTATTATGATAATTAAGGGATGAAAAGTGGCACAATCAGAAATGATTGCCAATAACACCGGTTTTAGACAATGGGCAGTTAAAAGTATTTTCATCTGCTAAGCGTAAACACAATATTATTTAAGATAATTAGAAATGGAGATTAAAAATGGCAAACGATAAGAAATTAGTTGAAGCAATCACACCTATGGAGGAAGATTTCGCGCAGTGGTACACAGATGTGGTTAAGAAGGCGGAACTTATGGCATATTCAAGTGTCAAGGGCTGTATGATATTCAAGCCGGCAGGATATGCTATATGGGAGAACATCCAGAAGGAAATGGATGCGCGCTTTAAAAAGACAGGCGTACAGAATGTGTATCTTCCTGTATTTATACCGGAGAGCCTTCTTGAGAAGGAGAAGGACCATGTTGAGGGCTTTGCACCGGAGGTAGCATGGGTTACACAGGGAGGACTTAACCCACTTCAGGAGAAGCTCTGCGTAAGACCTACATCAGAGACACTTTTTTGCGATTTCTATAAGGATGAGATTCAGTCATACAGAGATTTGCCAAAGGTATATAATCAGTGGTGCAATGTCGTAAGATGGGAGAAGGAGACAAGACCGTTCCTTCGTTCAAGAGAGTTCTTATGGCAGGAGGGACATACAGCACACGCTACAGCAGAGGAAGCTGAAGCAAGAACACAGCAGATGTTAAATGTATATGCTGATTTCTGTGAGCAGGTTCTCGCAATGCCTGTTATAAAGGGAAGAAAGACTGACAAGGAGAAGTTCGCCGGAGCTGAAGCCACATACACAATAGAGGCTCTTATGCACGATGGCAAGGCACTCCAGTCAGGAACAAGCCATAACTTTGGTGATGGCTTTGCGAAGGCATTCGGTATTCAGTATACGGATAAGGATAATACATTAAAGTATGTTCATCAGACATCATGGGGTTCTACAACAAGACTTATCGGTGCTATGATTATGGTTCACGGCGATAACAGCGGTCTTGTCATGCCTCCAAGAATTGCACCAATTCAGGTAAGAGTAATTCCTGTTGCACAGCACAAGGAGGGCGTACTTGAAAAGGCGGGACAGCTTAGGGACAGACTTGAAAAAGCAGGCTTCAGAGTTGACTTCGATGATTCGGATAAGACACCTGGCTTTAAGTATGCAGAGCAGGAAGTTAAAGGTATTCCTACACGTATTGAGATAGGACCTAAGGATATTGAGAAGAATCAGGCTGTTGTCGTAAGACGTGATACTAGAGAGAAGTATGTTGTATCTCTTGATACGGTTGAGGAAGAACTTACAAAGATTCTTGACACAATGCAGTCAGAGATGCTTGAAAGAGCAAGAGCACACCGCGATGCTCACACATACGATGCACATAACTATGACGAGTTCAAGGATATCATTGCCAACAAGCCGGGCTTTGTAAGAGGTATGTGGTGCGGCGAGCAGGCATGTGAGGATAAGATTAAGGAAGAGACAACTGCTACAAGCAGATGTATGCCATTTGAGCAGGAGAACATAAGCGATGTCTGCGTATGCTGTGGAAAGCCTGCTAAGAAGCTTGTATACTGGGGCAAGGCATACTAATCTAAGACAATAAAAAGCACTGTCTAGGATTACATTTGTATGTCTTGGTCATTGCAAAGCAGTGACAGGAGGGATTAATATAATTAATGTGTATGGTGAAATCTGTGAGTACAACAGGCAATGAGCCGATAAAAATAATTCTTCCAAAAGATGTAAGATATATAATAGATGTTCTCATGCGTAACGGCTATGAGGCGTATGCTGTCGGGGGATGTATCCGCGACAGCATATTAGGGAGAGTGCCGGGTGACTGGGATATTACGACTTCGGCTCTTCCATTGCAGGTGAAAGCTCTGTTTAAGCGTACCATAGATACCGGAATACAGCATGGAACAGTCACGATTATGCTCGGAAAGAATGGCTACGAAGTGACGACATACCGTATAGATGGTAAGTATGAGGATTCAAGGCATCCGGAGAGTGTGGAGTTCACGCCTAATCTTGAGGAAGATTTAAAACGCCGTGATTTTACGATAAATGCGATGGCATACAATGATGAGCATGGCATAGTTGATATTTTTGACGGCGTGGACGATTTGAATAACAGGATTATACGTTGTGTAGGAAAAGCACATGACAGATTCGATGAGGATGCGTTAAGAATACTAAGGGCAGTCCGTTTTTCGGCGCAGCTCGGTTTTGAAATCGAAAAGGATACAGCAGCAGCGGCAGGAGAACTTGCACATAATCTCAATAAGATAAGCAGCGAAAGAATACATACGGAATTTAACAAGATGTTAAAATCTGCGCATCCGGATTATTTTGCCGTTGCTGATAAGATTGGCATTATGCAGGTAGTCCTTCCTGAATATCATGTGATGAGCGATGATGACAAGGCATTTGCAGGCAGGTTAGCAAAAGAATGTGCATGTGAGCTGCCGGAAAGATATGCGGCAATGCTTCTTTTCACAGGAAAATACGGGCAGGAAAATTCCGCTGATATATGTTTTCGTGTTTTGAAAAGGCTGAAACTCGACAATGATACCATAAATACAGCGGCAATGCTTGTCAAATATTGTGGTATTGGAATTACGGATGATGAAGCGAAGCTGCGCCATATAATATATGGTGTTGGTGATAAGAATATTATCCGCATTTTACATTTTCGTCTGGCGTATGAAATCTGTGCCGGAAATGATGTGCAGCCTGTCAAGAGGATGATTAAGATATGCTCTGAAATATTAAGCCGAGGTGATTGTGTTTCGCTAAAAATGCTTGCCATTACAGGACGGGAGCTTATCGCTATGGGAGTACCGGCAGGGAAAGGAATGGGTGATATGTTAAACTCGCTTCTTATGGAGGTATTGGATAATCCTAATCTTAACGATAAGACTGTTCTGGCAGAGAGAGTAAAAAAGATGAAGCCATAAGATTTTTTGCTGCATGTACGCACAGTAAGTGCGTGTCAAAAAGACTTAATATTAAATTCATAAAAGAAAAACCCCTTTCATAAGATTAGATAGCCCGTAGACAGGGCATTTAAGAAAGGGGTTATTTTTGTGGCAGAAAGAGATTTTAGCGTACTTGAGCAGTATGATTGTAAATTGTATTCTACATCAAGGGGGAGGGGTGCTTTTATATGTGAAACAAGCCGTGGGAGGATTCTTCTTAGGGAATACGGTGGAAGTGAAAGTAAGATTGCAGCGAGAGCGCATTTGCTTGATTATCTGTATGAAAACGGGATAAATGTTGACTGCCTTATTAAAAACAGTGATGGTAAATACATATCATCGGACTTATCGGGGACGGCATATATTGTCACAGCATGGTTTAATGCTGACGAATGTGATATTAAAAACTTTTCTGATGTATGCACAGCCATGAGAACGCTTGCAAGGCTTCACAATGTGCTTGAAGGGTATAATACCTATGACATGGCAGATGAAAAAAGTGAGGATACATCATGGGAATTTCAGATTGCAAGAAACCTTGCGAAAGTGTATGATAAACATAATAAAGAGCTTAAAATGATTGGAAATTATCTCAAAGGGAAGCGCAAGAAGAATGATTTTGAACTGCTTGCGGCGGCAGACTGCCAGACATTTCTTGAGGAAGGACTAGAAGCGGTTGGGATAATAGATGAATCCGGCTATGATAAAGAATATGAACGTGCTGTTAAAAGTGGGCATCTATGTCATGGCGATTTTAATTATCACA
>JBNMLM010000129.1:0-4612 GCA_050874845.1 Eubacteriales bacterium
GCTTTACACTGGATGCCTTTCTGTCACCTAACAGTTTTATAAGATGACTTAAAGTACGTCCTGAATCGATGATATCCTCAACAACAAGAACGTCAAGACCCTCAACAGGTTCATCTAAATCCTTCTTAAGATTGATATGTCCTGTTGAAGCTGTTCCCTCATAGCTTGCAACCGACATGAAATCCATTGTAAGCGGAAGATTGATTCTCTTGGCAAGCTCACACATAAAAGGTGCTCCGCCCTTCAGTACACATACAAGATGAAGCTTCTTTCCGGCATAATCGCGTGTAATCTGCGCCCCAAGTTCATCAATTTTTCTGTCAACTTCTTCTTCGGTCAATAAGACCCTAACTGATTCTTTCATTTGCAGCCTCCGTTTTATTTTTCTTTTTGTTTTAATTCAAGCTTAAACAGCTCCTTAGTATCCCTATCCACAAGGAATTCCGCACAGCGTCTCACTCCCGCCGCCCACAATACCCTGTTCCCTATGGCACACAGCCATACTTCAGGTCTTTTTTCGGCAGGTATCTTCGAATCTATAAATATTTCTTTGATTTTTTTTCTTTTCTCCCTGTGCTCCGGCTCTGCATAGCCTATTATCATGTAGTCGCCCACGGTTCGATGACGAATAACAAGACCGTCACACTCCCCATCCTCGGCGATATAATGTTTTATTTTACCATAATCAAAGTATTTAGTACAGTTATCATTCATTAAATTTTTATCAATTATATCATTTACAAGCCGTGAAAAGCTGCCCTGTCCATCCTCAGCATCGGCATCCGGGACAATAATGCTGCTTAAAAGCTCATACTCCGGTTCAATATCACCTGAATAAATCCCGGCATTGTCATATCTATTATTGCACATATTGATAAAAACAATTCCGTCATACTCGCGTCTGGCAATTACTCCCTTAGGAAGGCTTATGCTTCTGCCGCTCTGCTTTCCGTACAGCGCCACACAGGAGGCGACATGCTTATCCTCAAGATCCTTCGCTCCACACAGCTTTTTCAGAATATCATATATGACGCTCTTGCAGATAACCGGATGTTCATTCAATATCTCATTTTTTACATGAATACCCATCGAATCGGAAAACGCATATATCTCTTCTGCCTTTGATGTCTGCTTTTTAATGTAGTCATCTATCTGTGCCATCCTCTCGGCATATTTGCAGATATTCGACACTGTGCCCTCATTTACACGCTCTTCAAGATACGGTATGACCTTGAGCCTTATTGCATTCCTTGAATAGGTGTCCTCAAAATTCGTCTTGTCGGTGCAATATGATATATTATTATCCGAAAGCCATTTTTCAATCTCTTTTTTTGAAACGCACAGTAATGGTCTTATTATATCCCCAACTGCCGGCTCCATTCCCCTTGTACCTGCCACCGAAGAACCTCTGGCAATATGAAAAAGTACTGTCTCCGCCTGATCATTCTGATGGTGTGCCACCGCAATAACTCCCTTCATACCCACAGGGAGCCTGTCAATGTTCTCACGAAACGCACTGTATCTGAGGAGTCTTCCCATCTCCTCCTCACCCAGACCGCGCTCCTTTGCCAGCCCCGGCACATCATAGCAGTATTCTCTGTATTCTATGCCCTGCTTTTCACACAGCTCTTTACAAAACGCAGCGTCCGAATCAGCGTCCGCGCCCCTTATTCCGTGATGTACATGCACAGCCATAAGCTGCGCTGCGCTGTTCTTATGTGTCTCGGCCATATATTTTTTCAGCATTAAAAGAAGGCATACGGAATCAGCTCCACCGGACAGACCGACTACAACTCTTCCAATGCCTTCAAGCATACGATTTTTCTCAATATAAGCTTTTACCTTGTCATACATTCTATTCACCGTTCCTTATCTTCCATATTCCTGTCACAAGTACGGTCATATCATCTGCAATCTTTTCATCATAAAAATATATTTCACTCAGAATCCTCTCCGCAATCGCCTGCGGCATCCGTTCTTCTATCCCCTCTATAAGCTCCTTCATGTGCTTCTCTTTATCATAAAACGGAAGCGCATCAAGCACCCCGTCGCTCATCATAATAATATAATCCCCATCCTTAAGTTCAACACTTTCATGGTCGATAAGGCTTCCGCTTATCACCCCTGCCGGAAGTGATGACGCCTCCACTACACGCACCGTGCCGTCCCTGCTCTTTATGAAGCTTGGAACCGCACCCATCTTAAAGAAATCCGCTTTTCCCTCATACTCATTGATACTACATACATCAATAGTCACCGGAATACCACTCATATCATTGTCGGCAAATGTATCATTCAGAAGTTCAAGCGCCGACTCCTCAGAAAATCCCGCGTCCAGAAAATGCTCAAGCAGCTCGATAAACCTTGTGCTGTACTCATCTGCCGTGCTGCCACAGCCCATGCCGTCCGCAAGGCTCACAATGCTTCTGCCGCCCTCTAAGTTGATGTAGGAATAATTGTCCCCGGATATCCGCGCAAAGCCCTTGCTGCAGCCTGCATGTCCGAATAAAATGCGGTAATCCGTTCTCTCCTCAAAAATAAATTCGCCCTCGTCCTTACCTAATACCCTTCTGCTTCCCTCTGCTGCACGCAGGTTCTTTTCAAGTATGTCCCCTATAACCTGTGCAAGCTGCCCCGCTGTTATGCAGCCGCGCTTCTTTGACAACCGCATTACAATCTCAATTCTGCCCTTTACCGGCTCTAAATAGAGTATCCCCGACACATTTATATTCTCAGACCTAAGATAATCATACAGCCTGCTTTTCTGTTCCTCGCTGATTATGCCGCGGACCTGCTCCCCGCTGTCACCTAAGATACGTTCAAGCATAGCCGCCGTCTCTTTAAGCTGCAATGAGAGTGCCGTCCTGCTGCCCCCATCATAAATGTTCATCAGTCTTCGGAATGCCTCCGCATACTCCCTGAGTTTCCCCTGTGAATAGAATAAATTGTCCATTCGATTCTCCCCTTAGAATCAATCCCCTTTTATTTATCGGCAGTTCTTCTGTTTCACACTCTTATTTACCGGCAGCCGCCCTGTCTGAGCAGTTATAAGTAATTTTCCTATTTTCCGCTGTTATCATTAGCTCTGAATATCAGCTCATCCTCATAGACAAGTCCAAGCTTCTCACGCGCAAATTCCTCTATGAACTGCTTGGTTGTGACATAGATAGAGCGGGTCTGCAGTTCTTCCTTGCGCTTATTCTGCTCGTCTATCTGCTGCGTGAGTGCAGCAATCTGTTTATCATAAGCGGCATTCTTGTCCGTAAGTCTGCCCGATGACTTGCTTACTACCAGGCATATTACTGCCATAAGCATAATTGCAGCCACACCCGCAAGCCAGGTATAATTATGCGATATACGCTTACCCCGCATAACAACAACGTGTTTTCCGTACTTCCTATTCTTTCGCATGACACTTTTCTGTTTTGTGTTTTCCCTTGCCATTCTTACGCTCACGTACCTTTCCAAGCTTATAATAAATAATTGTAACCCCTTTCTCCATATATTTCAATATCACGGAGACAATTACCATTCCGACAACCATCCCGGCTATCGAAAACCATCTGGCTGCGCCATCATTTGCCACAAGTATCACAGCGAACATGACAAACGCAGACAAAAACCAATACAGCACATCCTCCACAGCAACGAAGAAGCCGTGGTGCTTTACCAGCCTTCGAAACACCACCAGTACCCTGTACGCTGCCCCGAGCATAGCGCCACAGCACAGACACCACAAAAGGAAACGAAATTCATGCGCTATAAATTCCTTCAAAAGTAGCCCCTCTTTCACTTAAAAAGTCTGTTGAGGAATGATTCACCCTTTTTTGCCGCGCTCACAACCTCCGAATAGACATAGCTGTCTATCTTTCCGTCCACCTCAAGCTCTCCCTTGTCGACCGACAGCTTTCCCACATGCAGGTCATGTCCTTTTATAGTCAGCATTCCATACTCCGTCTCTAAAAGCACCTGATTAAGGTCAAACGAAATGACATCCGTGACACCTGTAACGCTACAGTTTTTCCTGTTGTTCGATGATATTTTATGTATTTTCCCGGATACCGGAAGCTCCTCCATAACACATCCCCCTTATATATACTTTCTGCCATATCCTAAATATATTATGGGGGGTTTAAAATTATGCCTGATTCTGAATTATTTACAGATACTTGAACATATCCTTGGCTTCTTCCTTCTTCGTTGTCTCCACAATATCAAGAACCTCAACCTTCACATTCTTCGTTCCGAATGCAATCTCGATGGTATCTCCCACCTTGACCTCGCAGGAAGCCTTCGCCGGCTTGTCATTTACAAGCACTCTCCCCGCATCGCACGCCTCATTAGCAACGGTTCTTCTCTTAATAAGTCTTGATACCTTTAAATATTTATCTAATCTCATATTATTCTCCTTCTTACCAACACATCGCTATAGATAATTACTAAACGCCCATTCACCAATAAACAGTTGTGCAATTTTAATTGCACAACGTCCGGGTATTGTTATTTCAATATGCAAACATCCCAAGACCACCGACGCAGCCTTGGGATGTCTTCATTCGTTCAGGATTATCACAATCAATTAAGCGTTAACTGTATCCTTAAGTGCCTTACC
>JBNMLM010000130.1:0-4558 GCA_050874845.1 Eubacteriales bacterium
CACCAGTACTGGCTGAACTATGGTTTTTCTCTTCTTGGAAAGGATATAAGCAGGGGAGCTGCAAGATGGGACGGAGTTCAGATTAACAATGGTTTCCTTGACAGCAACTACTGGTGTTCGTTTTATAAGTATGGTTTTGTCTCGGTGATGATATTTATAGTATTTCTTGTCGCCGCCTCGTGGTACTTTCATAAGAAAAAAGATTATAATGTTGTAATTATCATAAATACATTGTGCATATATGGGCTTATGGAGGACTTCCTGATAAGCTCTATAGTCAATCCTTTCCTGCTCCTTGCGGCGTATGCTGTGTACAGCATGCTCGAGGAGAGAAAAAGGTCAGTAAAGGAGAAGAGAGTTGAAAACGCGGGTTGCAATAATAACTAATGTTCCATCGCCGTACAGAGTGGATTTCTTTTATCATTTGCAGACACATTACGAAAAATATGATTTTTCAATAATATATTACTGCAATGATAGCATGGCACGGCAGTGGAAGGCGGATGAGGACAGAATTTTAAATTCATACTATGTTCCGTCAAAGACTATAAGGATTAAAAAAAGGTTCGATGACCATTTTATTTCGTTCCCGGTGGGTGTCGGAAAGCTTCTTTCCAAACTTGAACCGGATGTGGTTGTTGCGATGGAATACAGTCCGGCAATACTTCAGGCGATGCACTGGTGCAGAAAGAACAAGGTGCCGTATGTTAGCTGGACGGACGGAACTATCAATTCAGAGAAGAATATCGGCAAGCTGCAGAAGCTTTCAAGAAAATATATATTCAAAAGGGCGGATGCCTTTATAGGGAGCAGCCATGCGGCGATGGAGAACCAGCTCCGATACGGTGCTGATGAAAAACACTGTCATATAAGCATGCTCACGGTAGATCTAGATAAATATTATATAGCTGGAAGGTCGGGCTATCCGGACAACCTTCTGTATGTTGGAAGCCTTATTGAGCGCAAGGGAGTGGATCTGCTCTTTAAGGCGTTTGCCGCATGCGATAATAAGAGCTTAAGACTTGTCATTGTCGGAGACGGCAAGGAGAAGGATAATCTTGCGAACCTAGCAGGGCAGCTTGGCATATCAGACAGGGTAGAGTTCAGAGGATTCCTTGCGGGGGAAGCGCTGAGAGAATGTTATAGAACTGCGGGAGCGTTCGTTCTTCCTACAAGGGAGGACTGCTTCGGGCTGGTGCTTATCGAGGCGATGTGCGCAGGTCTGCCGATTATCGTATCGCAGTATTCAGATGGTGCCGCTGAGACGGTGACGGAGAACGTGAACGGATATATAGTCGACCCTTACGATACCGCACAGTTTACGCGGGCGATAGACAGGACGTTCACGGACGAATCGACAAGAAAAAGACTTGGCACGGCAGGCTATGAGGCGACGGAAAAGTTCAGATTTGAGAATGTCGCAGTAGGATATCTTGAAGCGATAGAGGACGCATTAAGTAGGAGATAGAAACGAGGAGCAGTATGGTAGTTGTTAAGATAGGTGATGGACTGGGAAATCAGATGTACAATTATGTGTGTGGATATTCTGTTGCAAAGCATGATGGCGATACTCTGCTTTTAGATACAACAGAGGTCGATAACTCCACCTTCAGAACTTACGGTCTTGATGAGTTCAACATCGATTACACAAAGAGAGAGAGCTTTAGCAATAAGAGCTTTTTTCACAAAGTTTATAAAAGACTTAGAAGAGATTTAAAATATAATGTGATATTCGAAAAAAGTGGCGAGAGCAATCCGCTTGACATGAATGTATACAGAAAGAAATTTATAAGGAACAAGTATCTTAAAGGATATTTTCAGAATATCTATTACTTTAATACCTGCAGGGAGGATATATTAAGACAGTTCACGCCGAAGAAGCCTTTTTCACAGAAGGCACAGCAGCTTATACAGGAGCTTGAGGCGGGCGATTCATGCTCCCTTCATATAAGGGGAGGGGATATTCCGCCATTGCCAATCGGCTATTACGCCAATGTGCTTGAGGATTTGAGACAGAAGAACGAAAAGCCGGGAATTGTTGTGTTTTCCAATGTCCATGAGCTTGCAGAAGAATATGTTAAGAAGCTTGGCATAGAGGCAGAGTTTATCTGGGAGCTTGGAGAGTTTTCGGACATAGAGGAAATGTTTGTAATGAGGGCGTGCAGGAGACATATTTTATCTGACAGCACATTCTCAAGGTGGTCGGCACTGTTAGATGAACGCGGCGGGGATGTGTATGCGCCGTTTTCACCTGATGCGGAGAAGATTTACCTGCCGGAGTGGAAGGTTGTCGAATTAAAAGGAAATGAGGATTTAAGATGAGCGCTTTAAAAAAGATGTTTTCCATGTTCAATGCGGGACAGAGACTTAAGCTGTTAGGTATGTCTTTGGTAATCTTAGGCGGTGCCGGAATGGAGCTGGTTGCCCTGTATGCGTTTAATAACTTTATAGAGGCGATTATGCTTCCGGACAGCTATATGGACAATGCGTTTATAGCATTCATGTGCAATACCTTCGGCATATCCGGGTATAGGAATGTCGTTATTTTCTGTTCGGCGTTTATAGTTGCGGCTTATGTGTTAAAGACAGTCTACATAATCATGCAGAATAACATGACGTACAAGTTCATCTATTTCGGACATAAGGAGCTGTCATGCAAGGTTATGAACAGCTACCTTGAGCAGGATTATTTCTTCCATGTAAAGAACAACAGCGCTGATTTAATAAGAAATGTTTATAACGATACCAACATGTTCTATGTTGCGGTTCTCAATGTGATTCAGCTTGTATCAGAGCTTTGCACGATTACTGCTATCGGAATTTATCTTTTTGTGAAGGATGGGCTTCTCACAATTGGAATAGGTCTGATTGTCGGGTCATTCACATTTTTCTTCATGCGCTTTTATAAAAACAGGCTCAAACACATGGGAGAGGAATACAGAAGACTCTATGCCGGCATTGTAAAATGTATGCAGCAGTCATTCGGAGGAATCAAGGAGATAAAGATTGCCAACAGAGAGAAGTTCTTCGGAGAGGAATTCGACTCTATCAACTATGACCTTGCGAAGAACCAGAAGGACAATGCACTTCTCAATTCCATCCCGAAGCCGGTGATGGAGGCGGCGTGCATAGGGTCCCTCATGATTATAGTTATAATTAAGGCAAGCCTTGGAGACATAAGCATTGCATTTGCGACAACACTTGGAGTGTTCGCTATGGGTGCCATGAGACTTCTGCCTTCGGTTAATAAGATAAGCGCGTATATAAGCACACTTTTATACAGCAGGGCATTTGTTGAGTCGGTGTATACCGAGAGACAGAGAATGATTGCTATTTCTAAGCGTAAATCTGAGGAGAATACAGTCTCGGATATTACATTTGATAAGGAAATATCTGTTGAAGACCTTTCGTTTTCTTATGAGGAGGGGGTTGATAATGTTATTGACAATGCCTCATTTAAGATTGAGAAAAATACATCGGTTGCATTTATAGGGCCATCCGGTGCCGGAAAGACAACAATGGTTGACATTATGCTTGGAGTGTTAAAGCCTCAGAAGGGCTGTGTCAAGGTGGACGGAAGCAATATTGCGGATTGCATGGATGCATGGCATAAGAAGGTCGGATATATACCACAGAATATTTATCTTATGGATGAATCGCTCAGAAGGAATATAGCGTTCGGTGTTCCGGAGAGTGAGATTGATGATGAGAAGGTGTGGCGCGTTATAAGGGAAGCACAGCTTGAGAATGTTGTCAAGGAGATGGATGACGGTCTTGACACCGTGATAGGTGAGATGGGTGCAAGACTTTCGGGAGGACAGAGACAGCGTATCGGTATCGCAAGGGCACTCTACAGAGAGCCGGAGATACTTGTCCTTGATGAGGCTACATCGGCACTTGATACGGAGACGGAGAGAGCCGTCATGGAGGCCATAGACAGTCTACACGGAAAAATGACGCTCATTATAATCGCTCACAGACTTTCAACCATCAAGAATTGCGATATAGTATATGAGGTTAAAGAAGGCAGGGTGACTAAGAGCAATGAGTCATTTAATTGATAGCAGGGTCAGCATAATCGTTCCGGTGTATAACACCTCGGTTGAATATCTCAGAGAATGTACTGCCTCTGTTGAGTCACAGACCTACAACGATATAGAGCTTATTATAGTCGATGATGGCAGCACGGATGCCGGTACGGTTAGATTCTGCGATGAATACAGAAACAGTAAAAGCATTCTTATAAGAAAGAAGAATGAGGGAGTGTCGGCGGCGCGTGCAGCCGGGCTTGAGAGAGCCTGCGGAAGCAGGGTAATGTTTTTGGACAGCGATGACAGGTTAGAGCCTGAGGCGGTTGAACGTCTTGTGAAGGTTATGGATGATGAGAAAGCAGACGCCGTTATTGCCCAGGATGAATCGGGGAAGAATATTCCGGCTGTAAGCCGCTATCACGGAACGGATATAATGAAGGCACTGCTTGACAACAGGGAGGCTTCATTTGGCTGGGCGCTGTGGGCAAAGCTTTTTGACACGGAGCGCATGAAACAGAGCTACAAGG
>JBNMLM010000131.1:0-4551 GCA_050874845.1 Eubacteriales bacterium
GACACCGGTGTCCCGATTCTGGGACGCCGGTGTCAGACCCCTGTCCCAGCCAAAAAAATGAGCATGAAGTCCTAGACTTCATGCTCAAATATCATAAGCTCTGCGTTATTCTTCTCCGAGATAACTATTCTTTTCAATATCCTGTAGCCTGCATTCTTAGAATACTTCACAGCCATCTGCGGATTTCTTGAATACATTATGATTCTTCCCTCCACAGTGAGGTGTCTGTTAGCACATGTAAAGAATCTTTTATAGATATTGTCTAATTCAAGTGTTACCTTGTCATTCATCGCAAACGGCATGTCCGTAAATATCTCATCGAAGAGATACTCATGTTCAAAGGTAAAGAAATCCCTGTTGATGTAGTGGACTATCTGCCCTGCCGCCTCAGTGTTCTCCTTTGCCCCTGCAATAGCCTCCGCACTTATATCAAGACCGTATGAGGTGTTGGCTTTAACAACCTTCTGCCTCTCGATAAGCATTGTTCCTACACCGCAGAACGGGTCAAGCACCTGTGCATCGGAAACCATATACTCTTTGGCAAGCTCTACAAGAAGTGCCGCATTCACTGGCTTGATTGATGCTGCGATATGCTTTCTGAAATATGAGAATCTCTCATCTTCAATGGTATAGAGCTTCAAAAGTATATTGAGCTTATGCTCCTTGTTCTCAATAAGTCTGAGTTCAATCTCATAGTCCGATGCCGAATTGATAAGTGTCCTTCTGCTCTGTCTCTCAAGCTCACCTGAAAATCTGCGAACGAACTTTCCCTTCTTCTCCATATCAAGCGCGCTCTTAAGCTCCACGCGGAAATAAAACGGCTGTCCGCTCTCTCCTCCATGCAGCTTATACAGAAGCTTCATAAGTCCCGACTCGGCAAGCATAGCCGCTGCCTTCTCCGGTTCAAACTCACATGTACGGCATCCCGGTATCACAAAGAGGACATCGCTGTAGGTTCTTATGTCCCTTAAAAATGTAAGATTATCGGTCGAAAAACGTACACCGCCCTTAAATGGCAGCACCTTCACTCCGCACTCTTCAAGCTGTACCCTTGTTGCGTCCATGTTGAGACGGTTGGTGATGAGGATTCCCTCCGTGTCGGATTCTAAGCTCTTGAAGCCTGTGAACTCATGTCTACTTATACCCTCGCATGAGACAATAAGCTCCGTCAAGGCTCTAAGCTCCTCATCAATGTGCTTTCTGTTCTCAGGCGTAATCTCCGTATTCGAAAGTTCCTTAACTCTCTCCTTGAAAAATGGAAGATACTCTTCAATATCATATCCCTTAAGCGCCTCTAAGTATGCCGAACGCACAAAAAGCTGGCTTTCTTTCCGGTAACCGTCAACAAGGGGCTGAATAAAATCAGACATGTCAAGCTCTCCCATAAGGAGAGCCGCATTCTTTCTTACCTTAGGGTCATCGCTGTCAAGGAAGCCCGTCATCGTTCCAAGGTCATCCTCGACAAGCTCAAATAAATCATTCATTCCGGCGTCATCCTTGATTGCACTGCGAAGTGCACTAAGGTTCTGCCTTGTATCTATGCCTCTTTTGGCATTCTCATAAAGTTCTCTGACCATAATTATAATCTGCTGGTTCTCTTGATAATATCGTGTCTCTTAGGTCCATTGGATACGAGAGTGATAGGTGCCTGAATCTCCTGCTCGATGGCATCGATATAATCCTTACATGCCTGTGGAAGATCATCATAGTTCTTAATTCCTCTTATATCGCACTTCCAGCCCGGCATCTTCTTGAGAACAGGCTTAGCCTTCTCAAGCTTATATGTTGTAGGGAAGTCCTTAATAACCTCGCCATCTATCTCATAGCCAACGCACATAGGAATCTCATCAAGATATCCAAGAACGTCAAGTACTGTGAGTGCAACCTCAGTTGTTCCCTGCATGCGCACACCGTAACGTGTAGCTACAGCATCGAACCATCCCATACGTCTTGGGCGGCCTGTTGTTGCACCGAATTCGCCGCCGTCACCGCCGCGTCTTCTAAGTTCATCTGCCTCGTCACCGAATATCTCACTCACGAATGCACCTGCTCCAACCGCAGATGAGTATGCCTTTACAACGGTAACAACATCCTTAATCTCGGAAGCCGGGATACCTGCTCCGATAGCACCGTAAGCGGCAAGTGTCGATGAAGAAGTTACCATCGGGTAAATTCCATGATCCGGATCCTTGAGTGCACCAAGCTGACCCTCAAGAAGAATATTCTTGCCTTCCTTGATAGCGTTGTGTAAGTAGAGTGATACATCTGCAACATAAGGCTCTACCATATCTCTGTATGAAAGCATGAGCTTGAATACCTCGTTGGCATCAAGAAGCGGCTTGTGATAGAGGTGCTCAAGCAAAATATTCTTGTATGCAACAACTCTCTCAACCTTCTCCTTAAGAGAAGCCTCATCAAAGAGCTCACTTACCTGAAAACCAATCTTAGCATATTTATCTGAATAGAAAGGAGCAATACCCGACTTCGTGGAGCCAAATGACTTTCCGGCAAGTCTTGCTTCCTCGTATGTATCGAAATCAACATGATACGGCATAAGAATCTGCGCCCTGTCCGATACAAGAATCTTAGGTGCCGGCACACCTCTGTCCTCTAAGCTCTTAATCTCGTTGAAAAGATAAGGAATATTGAGTGCAACTCCGTTACCTATAACACTTGTTGTATGATTATAGAATACACCCGATGGAAGAAGATGAAGTGCGAACTTGCCATAGTCATTGATAATGGTATGGCCTGCATTGCTTCCTCCCTGAAAACGAACAATAATATCCGACTCCTCAGCAAGCATATCTGTAATCTTACCCTTGCCTTCGTCTCCCCAGTTTGCTCCGACAATAGCCTTAACCATGGTTATTCCTCCTAATAGTCAATAATAATGTATGAATCTCATCATACTTTTAATTTGATAGTACGGACTTAAGCCCATACTGTTGTAGTATACTATAAAAAATCATTTATGTAAATGCAATAAACAAAAAATCCAAAATATATTACAAGGAAAAAATTCTCCGCTTCTACTTTATTTTTCTTCTCTCAATTCTTCGAAAGCACAGCATCAAGTACATCGAAGAAATTTTCAAAGGTCTTTCTGCAGCACATCGGATTCTCAATCACAATTCCATCCGCTGCAAGTCCTGTTACCGCAAACGCCATAGCCATTCTGTGATCATCAAATGTCTTAATGTGTGCAGGCTGCGGCATGCCGTGGCAGATATATATGCCCTCTTTTCCGTCCTCCGTAAATGTGCCGCACTCGATTTTCATGGTGCGCAGATTTGTGAGTATCGCCTCTATTCTATCCGATTCCTGTAGCCTTATATGTCCGACATTATGTATTCTCGTTGTTCCCTGCGCAAAAGGAGCGATTGCCGCAAGTGTCATGCTCTGGTCGGAAAAATCATTCATATCAACGTCCACCGGCTTCAGCATTCCATTCTCCGGTGCATTCACCTGTATGCCATCCTCGGTCTGGCTCACTGTACATCCCATTTTTTTCAGGACATCAAGAAATTTCATGTCACCCTGCAGCATGCCGTATCTGCTTTCCTTCACGGTTACACTTCCGCCGGTAACAGCAGCCGCCGCCCAGAAATAGCATGCCGCCGATATGTCCGGCTCAATATAATATCTTCCTGAATTATATTTCTGTCCTGCCTCTACATGGTAATCATGTCCATCGTATTCAACATTACATCCAAAAGCTTTCATCATGGCTGAGGTTATCCTTATATATGCGCCATCTGTCTTTTCGCTGGTTATCCTGATGTCAAGTCCCTCAGGAATAAGCACTCCCGCCATCATGAGTGCACTCAAAAACTGGGTGCTGCGGCTTATATCTATATGGACAACCGCGCGCTTATCTCCTGCATTGCTGTTTCCTGTATCCATAAGAGCGATAGCCTGCGCATTATCCGGACTGCAATTTTTATCCGTCACACCATGACAGCCGCGTCCTCTCACCTTCACCGGCAGATGTCCCTTCTCACCGAGATATTCAAATTCCGCGCCCAGCTCCGTCAATGCATTAAAAAGTGAATCCATAGGTCTTGCCTGCATCTGTGGTGTGGCATTTATTGTATATTCGCCGTCTGAGAGCGCAAGCATTGCCGTGAGAAAACGTGCCGCCGTACCAGCGCTCCCAACATCTATTGCCCCTGTCCTGTTGGGTATTTTTCCACCAAGCCCGTCTATCTCCACCCTCTTATTCACTTCATCGACAGCCACATTGTACCCTAATGCTTCAAGGCTCCCTATGAAATGTCTTGAATCATCCGAAAACAATGCTCCATCAAGAATTGTGTGTCCATCGGCGATTGCCGCCATAAACAGTGCCCTGTTGGTCACGCTCTTAGAGCCCGGAACCGTAACACATGCCCTTATAGGATGAGCTGCCCGCCTTACCTCATATACACTACCAGTTTCACCTACGCCCATGATAATCCTCGCTTCTCATTTACTTTTAGGATTCTGGGGACAAAACATGCACAATTAATCTCTGAGTGTATAACGTATTATATTTATACATATCAGCTC
>JBNMLM010000132.1:0-4381 GCA_050874845.1 Eubacteriales bacterium
CATACTGTTCTTCATGCAAGCTCCCCGAGTAGGGCTCGAACCTACAACCCCACGGTTAACAGCCGTTTGCTCTACCATTGAGCTATCGAGGAATATCGATTCCGTTACTTCCGGAACCGAATATTATTATATATCAATCTTCCAAAATTTGCAATAGTAAATTTCAAAAAAATGAAAATTTTTTATTAAACCGAAAAAATTACTTAAGGTTAGCCTTAGCAACTTCTGCTAACTGTGTGAATGCTGCTGCATCGTTAACAGCTAACTCAGCTAACATCTTTCTGTTCATTGTAACACCAGCATTCTTGAGACCGAACATGAACTTGCTGTATGAAAGTCCGTTCATTCTTGCTGCAGCGTTAATTCTAGCAATCCATAACTGTCTGAACTGTCTCTTCTTCTGCTTTCTACCAGCGTAAGCTGTTGTAAGAGCTCTCATAACAGACTGCTTAGCAACTCTGTACTGCTTAGATCTGGCTCCTCTGTAACCCTTAGCTAACTTTAATACTCTATTGTGCTTCTTCTTTGCGTTTAAACCGCCCTTAATTCTTGCCATTTTGTCTAATTCCTCCTAAATTTCTATTCTAAGCACATGCCGACCATCTCGGCAATGCATCATCATATCTTATAAAGCTCTACCGAGTGCGACTCTATCTTAGAGGTATGGTAAAATCTTCTTCATTGCCTTAAGATTTGTCTGGTCAACCAAAGTAGCCTTTCTGAGATTTCTCTTTCTCTTTGTGCTCTTCTTAGTAAGGATATGGCTCTTGTAAGCCTTCATTCTCTTTAACTGTCCTGAACCTGTCTTCTTAAAACGCTTTGCTGCTGCCCTACTTGTCTTTATTTTTGGCATGATGTAAATCCTCCTTAAATATTGTATTCTAGCGCTTCTGTGCTAAAACCAGTGTCATGCTTCTGCCTTCTACCTTGGCGGGTTTCTCAACAACTGCTACTTCCTCAAGCATCTTAGCGAAGTCATCAAGAATATGCTTGCTGCTCGCCATATGAGCCATCTCACGACCTCTGAACCTTAAGGTTACCTTAACCTTATTGCCCTTCTCTAAGAATTTCTTGGCTGCACTAACCTTGGTGTTAAGATCATTGCCCTCGATATTCGGAGATAAACGAACCTCCTTAATCTCGATAACCTTCTGCTTCTTCTTGGCTTCCTTCTCTTTTCTTGCAAGCTCATACTTGTACTTGCCGTAATCGATAATCTTACATACCGGTGGCTTCGCTGTAGGAGCTATCTTCACAAGGTCAAGCTCTGCCCCCTGAGCCAGCTTATATGCTTCTTTGGCAGACATGATGCCAATAAGTTCGCCATTTTCACCAATCAGACGTACTTCTCTGTCTCTGATCTGTTCGTTAATCATTAAGTCGCTAATTGTAGTGCACCTCCATCATATTTTCGCAAAAAAAATGCAGATAGAAAACCATCCGCATACTCAACGCTTAAGGGCACACCAATCAGCAGCCCGTCAAAGCTTGGAATATTAACCCGAGTCACATATATGTGCTGAGGTGAGAGCGGATACTCTTCTTTATTTTCACAACAGTGGTATATTAACACACCTTCTTTATAATGTCAATATATTTTTTCACTTTATTTTACTGAAAATGCCGGCGGCTTCACACATGGTTCCCCCGACGTCCCCGGACAGCATAAAACGGCTTTACGCATGCTTTCTTATATAGCCATGCGTAAAGCCGTTACCGATATCTTACTATTCTGCTATCAGCACCTTTTTCCCTTCAAATGCGAATCCGTAGTGCCGTATTCTCTCTTTTTCTATGCCCCTGGCAATAAGCTCCGCGTCATAGTTCTTCTCCTCTATCTGCCTGAGGGCGGACTGTGCAGTATCCTCAAGGCTCTGTTCCTTTCTTCTGTTATATACCTTGAACTCTATCACTATCGCAGGTAATGTATTTTTCTTCGGTATCATCATTATGTCATACCTTCCAAAACCGCTCTCCCTGTTAGAACGTATTTCATAGTTGTCCGACTGCCCGACCATCAGACCCAGCACAAACCCATGATAGAATCTCTCCGGATGTGCTTTTTCCGACTGCTGTATTCCTGTATCAAAGCTGCTGATTGTGGCAAGCGCAACATCGTTCATGTACTCATTCATCGCCTCAACATCGCCATAAAGCAGTGCCTCAACAAAAGCACCGTAATTTGAATCATTGTCATCAAACCACCCCTTGAACATATTGGAGAACATGCTCACCGTCTCAAGATTGGTTATTGACAGATGATACCACGGCTCTAACAGCTCACCCTTGTACTCAACCTTATCGGGCTTTAAGTAGCCGCTTGCCATAAGAAGGCTCCATATAGCGTTCTTATTTTTCCCCAGTTGGCTGAACACTATCTGCTCATCAAAGTTCACAACTATCTCCCTGCCGCTTATCAGGTCCTCCATCATCTGCTTGATATCCGGCGGCGCTGTCTGTATGAGCCGGCTCACAAGACCATTGGAGCTTGTCGAAGCCCAGTACGGTCTTAATTTCTTCTCTTTTAGGAAGTTAGTGATTGACCATGGGTTATATATGTCCCTGTGTTCTCCGAAAACGAACCCATCATACCATCTTTTCACATCCTCCTTGCACTCCCCAAGCCCCATGTCATCAAGTGCCTTAAATACCTCCTCCTGCGTAAAACCGAAAGCTGTGCTGTACCTGTCGGAGGTTGTTGTCACAACCGCAAGATTGTTAAGGTCTGAAAAAATCGATTCCTTGGAAACCCTTGTTATGCCTGTCATCACGGCACGCTCAAGGTATGGGTTCGTCTTGAATGTCGCATTGAAAAAGCTTCTCATAAATGCCGTAAACTCATCCCAGTAGCCATGAATGTACGCTTCCTGCATAGGAGTGTCATATTCATCAAGTATCACCATCACCTTTTTCTTATAATATCTGCTCAGATAACTGCACAAATCCTGAAGTGCACTCTGAGCAGCCGTGTCCTCCATATCAGGTGTTATTCCCGCAAACTGTTCACGCTCCACAGCCATAAGACCTTCCCAAGAACCAAGCCATGCATACTGCTGATAGATATTAAATATTATCTTCTTAATTTTCCACAAGGCTCCCTGTAAATCATTCTGCTTCACATCCGCAAAGCTCAGAAATATCACCGGGTACGTTCCCTGTAACTGCCTGTACTTCTCATCCTCCCACACAGATAACCCTTCAAACAAATCACCGCGGTTGGCATACTGATTTGAAAAGAAACAGTTGAGCATGCTCATATTGAGTGTCTTTCCGAAACGGCGCGGGCGGGTTATGAGCGTAACAGCATCGCCTGAGCTCCACCACTCCTTTATCAGACCTGTCTTGTCGATATAAAAATATTTATTTTCCCTTATATCATCAAAACCCTGATTACCTATACTTACAGTATTATATCCCATAACCACATGCCCTCCATATATCATATGTCAATGATATTCTCAATCCGCTTCCTGCCCATCGTGCACTATATTCAATATGTTATCACAATGTATCATCTTTAGCAACATAATATACAGGTAATATTTTGTTTCAATATAGTTCCAAAAAATGATTTTTCAACAATCCTGTCATATTCGTCTGCTTTTTGTCACCAATTTCTTTATCCTGAAAGTAACTTTTACCTTATCAGAATCAAGCAGTAAGAAATCAATCTTGCCATTATTATTTTTGACTATTTCATGTATATTCAGCAAACCATATCCATGTCCGTCTTTATTATTTTCAGGTATCAAATCTTCAAAGTCAGAACATTTTGTAGTTTTTATGGTATTAATAAACTCTCCATAAATCTCCGTATCGGAACAGTTAAGAAATATACTTATATAAGGTTTCTCACTCAACATTGCCGCCGCAATCGCATTATCCAGTAAATTTACCAACAGACAATACAATTCAACATCATCAACACCATCTATTTTTCCACAGACAAAGCATTTTACATCAATGCCATTGGATTGACAGAACTCAAGCTTGGAATTCAAAAGAGAGTTTATCACAGAATTATTAGAATACAACCGATACGAAAAATATGTGTTGCATTTTTCTTCCAGTTTACATACATATTCCCCGGCTTCATCGTACCTGTTATTTTCTATTAAGTCCTTGATAAGTCTTATATTCTTTTTTAAATCATGATTTCGTCTTTCTGTTTCTAAGTTTCTTTGTTCTATTGCTTCAACATTCTCCCTTTGATTTTCCAAATCTTTTAAATACACCGCTGCTTTTTGTCTTTCTGTTATAATACTGCTTTCATATTCATCAGCAACATACATCGCAATATCTATAAAGATAATTACCATAATCAATAAGCTTGGTAAAATCTCATAATTTGTACCGGAAACAAGCAGATAATATATAAATA
>JBNMLM010000133.1:0-4318 GCA_050874845.1 Eubacteriales bacterium
GTATCGGCACGTATCCTTTATTTTTAAGGACATCAAGGGCATTGAGAAATTCACTGTAGTTTTGCGGCACAGATAGTCCTTCTTTTTCAAGCAATGTTACATTCACGACTATTCCGTAAAGGTTCTGTGACATAGGAATCGAAAGCAGCTTACCATCATAGCTATATGAATTCAGCATATCTTCATCTATCGCGTCCAGTCTTATATCCTCTTTCGACAAATCCGCGCATTTACCCGCTAGCACGCCATCCTCAGAGTCAAGAATCTCATCGGACGTCATAAAAATATCTACCCCAGGATTAGCCTCAAGATAACTGACAAGATTCTCCCCGCCAACCTGTTCATAGTTAAATACTACATTTGGATAAATCTCATTGAAATCATTGGTAACCTGATCAAGCGCTTCGAAATTACTAAAGAAGCCCATAACATCCAGAACTACTTTCGTCTCCCTGTCAAGACGCGGTGTAAATACCTTGTCTTTCTTTCCAGAACATCCTGTCATCGACATGACAAGGAAAATTGTAAAAAGTGCGGCACTTAACCAGACTACAGTATTTTTTCTTTTGCCCATCATAACATCCTCCTGTCAAATATTTATGCCATTTTCATACGTCATCCTATCCAAGCAAACAGCTTCACGCCTTCATTCTATTCAGATAAACAAGCAGCTTGTTCATATCAACAGGTTTTGCGACATGGCCATTCATCCCACATTCCAGACATTCCTGCACGTTTTCCGCGAAGGCATCTGCGGTCATTGCAACAATCGGAATCTTGTTCTTGTTCTCATCCTTCAATGCGCGTATCGTTCTTGTCGCTTCCAGACCATTCATAACCGGCATCTGAATATCCATCAAAATACCATCATAAGTTCCGGCAGGTGTATTCTTTAACATTTCTACACAGACTTTTCCGTTCTCAGCTCTGTCGCATGTAATTCCCTGCTCTGACAACAATACGTCTATTATCTCCCAATTAAGATCATTATCCTCTGCCACGAGAAGATGAAGTTCATTCAGATTCGCTTTTTCTTTTTTAACTTCAACCTGCTGCTTTTCAACCTGCTTAGCTATCGGAAGCTTCAACGTAACAATGAATGTCGTTCCCTCTCCATGAATACTGTTACATTCTATGGTTCCATTTAGCAGATCAACTATCTGCTTTACAATCGAAAGCCCCAGTCCCGTTCCCTGTGTACGGTTGACCTGTGTGTTAACCTCTCTTGAGAACAGATTATACATGTTCTTTTGAAATTCCTCTGTCATCCCGATTCCGTTATCAGAAACACTAAAAACCAGTTTCGTGTATAAATCGGATTGCTCCAATGATTTCTCATACAGATGAATCTTAATTATTCCGCCTGCATCCGTATATTTCACCGCATTCGATAAAAGATTCACAAATATCTGGTTCAGCCTGAGCTGATCGACATAAACATATCTATAAGGAAGATTATCCACATCACAGAAGACGCTTATATTCTTCTCCTTTGCCATCGGCTCCTGCATTTCCATCAAATCAGCCATAAATGTCTCAAGATCCACATTCTCGGGATTGAAAGTAATTTTTCCGCTCTCAATTTTAGAAATATCAAGCACGTCATTTATAAGCGTCAAAAGCTGTTTGCCGGCACTTAATGTCTTATCTAAACATTCTTCGACATATTCAGGATTATGTGTGTTTTTCTTGGCAATTGTCGTCATTCCGATTACAGCATTGAGCGGTGTCCTTATATCGTGTGACATTGCGGATAAGAACTGAGTTTTCGCCTCGCTTGCCTGATTTGCCAGCTTGACTGCTTCCCTTAACCTGGTGTTTACCATGTAAAGATGTACTCCATCAATCACCATAAGAATCATCAGCGTACCGCACACAATAAATATTATATACCACGCCTCTATTGTGGTCTTAAGTTCCTCCACATCTATCATGGCTAAAATATCAAGCTCTGTATCATTTCCAAAAGAGGAATAATACCACAGACATTCATTTCCCCTGAAGTTTTTGTATGTCAATATGCCTTGTTCAGTGTCCATAAGTCTGGCCTGCAGATCATTGACCTTGTTATAATCATCCTGAAAATTGTACGCACGAATATAATCTCGGAAGTTTCCTGATTTCATCGAATTGGACTGAACAACATAGTCGCCTTCCCTTGTGATAATACCTACCTCTGCCGTCTTATATTCCATAGGAAATACCCATGTTTTTTTGATTACATCTGTCGGTATAATTCTTAAAAGTAAAAAGTCTCTATGCCCATTTTCAGTCCTGAGGCTCACCTTTTTGCCAACGCTTACAACTCTCGCATGTGTCTCATCCAGCTGATATTTTCCCAAAACCTTAAATCCGTCCTCTGTTCCGTTGAACATTGCAATCAATGTTGTCCTGAAACTGTCCTCCGCCTCAGTCATATCGCCCATATATTTTCTATATGTATCTATTTTTTCTTCACCAGCAGGGTAATATGAGGAATATGCCTCAAATGTATCCATATCAACAATATGCGCCAGACGTTCTTTATCAGTATTGATGCTTCTTAAGAATTCCATAGCCTCAGCAAGAGTCATATCATGCTGTGTAATATATTCTGCCCAATCACATACATATCCGCGTTCACTATTAATATAATTCTGTGAAACCTGTTTCATTGATTCAACCGTAGTTATAAAATCAAGAACTTTGCTCTGCTCCTGTACATTTTTCACATGTTTTGAATAAAATATGGCAGCAAGAATAACTATTATTATCAGAGTTATATTACTGACACCCAGAAAAATTTTTCTGGTTTTGTCCATCAATTTCATATATTAATTCACCTGTTTTTCTTGATTCTCCTGCACATTACTGCACAAATGTAAAACAGTTAAACTCCGCTGCCACACCTGTTTCCTCGGATAAAAATTCAAAATAAACCGCATGTTTTCCTATTATGCCAAAATCAAGTGCAGTCTCCATGTCCGCCTTATCTTCGGAAAAATCCACCGATGCAGCAATCCGCCCGCGATACGAATCAATTCTGACATTGACTTTTACCTTACCATGTGAATCTAAAACCACTCTTACAGCCTTAGGAGCATTGTTTCCAAACTGCAGATAGCGGAATCCGACAGTTGTGCCCGAAGAAATATCGACAACAGGTGCCGAAACATCTTCTCTCTTCTCATACACAGGCTTCACATAGGCTCTCGTACTTCCACCGTAAATATGGCATGCATAACCGGCGGAAATCCATTTGTACGCATCAAGTCCATTGACATGCGCTCCCTGCGAAGTCATCTCAACAGGTTCGGACGATACAGGTTCGCCGTTTAAGAACCTGACATTTCCTATATATAGCATTCCGTCCTTACCCATCGCTACATCAATCGGCTCTAACATCGCCTGACGGGAAAATTCATTAACTCCGGTCTGACGATGATAGAATACATACCACTTTCCGTTTATCTCCATAATCGAACCGTGATTATTTCCCCACTGATAGGTCATGGTTCCGCAGCCGTTAGAATCCTTCAATATCTCACCGCCATTGAAGCTGATATCGCCTCCATCGTGGAACGGTCCAAACGGAGAATCCCCGAAGCGATATGACAAAAATCCGTTGTTAGGCTCATATACACCAAGCTCCGGAACGGGCTTCTCGTATCTCTTTGAATAGATATATACATATTTTCCCATCACCTTGCGCGGGCTTGATGCCTCAAAGAAGCCATCTATGAGTGAGATATGGCCATCATCCTCCGGGTTCCAAGGACAGGTTGAGTGTCCCAACGGATTAGAGACCAGTGTGTCCTCCTTAAAGGTTGCCATATCGTCCTCTAATTCCACAATATAGCACGGTGCCGCACAGCCGCCCCAATAGGCGTATACCCTTCCGTCATCATCCACAAGCACACCCGGGTCAAATCCAAGCTTAGTCTCCACAGGATTCTCAAAAGGCCCCCATGGTGTCTTAGCGCTCGCTACCACAACAAGACTTCCCGCTCTCTCCGCAGCATACATATAATATGTATCGCCCTTCTTGACAACATCCGGTGCATACAATACAGAATCATAGTGTGTCTTATATGCAACTCCATGACATGTCCAGTCCGTCAAATCATCTATCGGAGCCGACCACACAACATAATCACGCCCGCAGTAATGCTTTATCTCCGTGTCATGTGAACCGTACACATACACTCTCTTCTCTCCATTATGTTCAAAAACCCTAGGCTCCCCATCCGGAACATGCTCCCACAGTGGCATATACGGATTGGCGCCCTTAATAAATTCTCTCATCATCTCCTCCTATTCCTTGGGACAGGGACCAGAC
>JBNMLM010000134.1:0-4250 GCA_050874845.1 Eubacteriales bacterium
GGTGTCAGACCCCTGTCCCAGCGGAGGCGGTTATACCGCCTTTTTTTTCAGCCATCCACCGGTGAAGAATCTTGTCGCGAAGCAGATGCTTCTCACTGTCCAGTCGGAGAACATACCAACCCATACTGCCATAGGCCCCCAGCCGAAGAAGCGGATGAGCACTACTGTGAGGAATACACGGCAGGTCCACATCGTGATGGATGAGGTTACCATGGAGAACTTAACATCGCCGGCGGCGCGCATTCCGTAGCCCGGCATGAATGAGAATGCCCATGCGATAGGCTTACAGATAGTGATGGCAAGCACCATCTCCTTGCACATTCTGGCTGCCTCCGGCTCCATTCCACCGAGGGAGGTTATGAGGTCGCAGGCAATATACAGAATAATGCACGATATAATGATAGATACCTCTCCGTACCAGGTGAGCTTGAGGATGTAGCGCTTTGCCTCATCCTTTCTGCCGGCACCGATACACTGTCCGACAATGGTTACCATTCCTAGACCGATACCCACACCGGCCATGCTGCTGAAGCCCTCAAGCACAGAGGTCATTGCCTGTGCGGCTATGGCAGTTGTGCCGAGCGTGGAGACGGTTGACTGTATGGCAAGCTTACCGAACTGGAACATTCCGTTCTCTATTCCGGTAGGGATACCGAAGGTAAGTATCATCTTGACCATTGAGAAGTCGGGACGTATCGAAAGATAGTGATTTATGCATATAGTCTGCGTCGGCTTTGTCTGATAATACATGATGACAACAGCGCAGAATACTCTGGATAACAATGTTGACAGGGCTGCACCCGCAACACCCATTTTAAGTACGAATATAAATATGGAATTTCCGACAATGTTTATGCAGTTGGAAATCATCGACACCGTCATCGGGAGCTTTGAATTTCCGGATGAGCGGAACAGCGCCGCTGAGGCGTTGTAAAGGCCAATGAATGGGAAGGAAAGTCCTGTTATAAGCATATATATAAGCGCATTTTCCATTACATCGGCGTCAACCTTTCCAAAGACAAGCGAAAGGAGTGGGCGGCGGAATATGACGCACACAGCCGATATCACGGTGGATATCGCAAACATGGACAGAATAAGCTGTCTTCCGGCGGCGTTTGCGCGGTCGATTCTCTGTTTTCCGATATACTGGGAGCACACTATCGCTCCTCCTGTGGCGAGCGCGGAGAATATGTTGAGTATAAGTGTGTTGATTGAATCCACGAGCGACACGGCGGAGATTGCCGCGGAGCCTACATTGCTCACCATCATCGTGTCGGCTGTTCCCATGAGGGAGTTAAGTATCTGCTCAATCATAAGAGGGATGAGCAGAGCCCAGAGCTGTTTCTTTGTAAACATATTTGTACCTCATTGATATAATATTTAAGTAAAAAATAGTTATAGGTTATGTAAGACAATATATATTATAATAGCTGGGTGACAAAAATCCACTGAAAAATTATTTTTTTGAGGATAAAAACGTGATATTACAGAAAAATTATCTTTTTATACTCAAAAGCGGTAATTGCAGATTCAGATACGAATATTCGGTTGAAAATTGTGTTGAAGCTAAGGCTGTCAAATATAATTTTATTGTGTATGACATTTACCCGGCTGCCTGCAGATGGGTAAAAAATGTTTGTTAAAAAAATAGCAATATATATTGACACAGCAATAAAACTGTGCTAATATCTTGATATACCCAAAAGGGAGTAGCTGGCATCGTAAAGATGTTATAATTTCCGTCAGAACAATCCATTATACCGCGGTTATGGATTCGGATTTTATGAGTGAATGGCAAGACTTTTGTTATGGAGTTCCGTAGCAAAGGTCTTTTTTTATATCCTTTGGGTATGCCGGGAGCAGAAATTTTTTACAAGAGTTATGAGTAAGCGGTTAAGCGTATTGTCAATATCAGCTTGACCTAACCAGAACACATGGAAAAGGAGAACAGTATGAGTAAAAACAATGATTTTATCTATGACGAGGAGGAGTTTAAGAAGGCTGCCAAACAGTCCGGAAAATGGTTCAAGAGATTTGGATGGCTTGTGGTGCTTGCGGTAGTTGTTGTAATATTTGCCTTCAACTCTACATATCAGATTAACGAACAGGAGCAGGCGGTGCTCGTCACACTTGGTAAACCGCAGTCGGTTACGGATTCAGGTCTTCACTTTAAGATACCTTTTATACAGAAGGTAATCAAGGTTGACACAACAATCCATGGCTTTACGATGGGATATAACACAAGTAGTGATGGATATGTGCTTGATACCGATGAGTCACTTATGATTACTTCGGATTACAACTTTGTAAATGTTGATTTCTTCGTGGAGTACAAGGTTACGGACCCGGTGAAGGCGATATATAATTCGCAGAATCCGGAGCTTATATTAAAAAATATTGCACAGGGCTGTATCCGTTCGGTGGTGGCAAGCTATGATGTTGACAGTGTCCTCACAACCGGAAAGTCGGAAATTCAGTCTAATATCAAGCAGCTCATCGTAGGAAAGCTTGAGGAGCAGGATTTAGGAATAGCACTTGTCAATATTACAATTCAGGATTCAGAGCCGCCTACGGCAGAGGTAATGGAGGCGTTTAAGGCTGTTGAGACAGCAAAGCAGGGAAAAGAGACAGCGCTCAACAATGCCAATAAGTACCGCAATGAGCAGGTACCTGAGGCACAGGCACAGGCGGACGGTATCATAAAGAATGCTGAGGCACAGAAGGAACAGAGAATAAATGAGGCTACAGCGCAGGTCGCAAGATTCAATTCGATGTATGAAGAGTATGTCAAGAATCCTACAGTAACCAAGCTTCGTATGTTCTATGAGGCTATGGAGGATGTGCTCCCTGATCTCAAGGTTATAATTGTGGGAAATGACGGTACGCAGACGGTTCTTCCTTTAGATTCATTTACCGGCGACACAGCCAATAACGGAAGTACCTCTTACAGTTCACAGTCCAATAACTAAAGCCGTTCCTGGATTGACAAAATAAGTAGTGTTAGTATAGCAAAAGAGCTGATTAGCTAAAAGGCTAAGGAATTTGCCGCATGGCAGAAAGAGAGAATAGATTATGAAGAAATCAAAAATTGCGATTATAATTATCGTGGTCATTGCACTTATAACGCTTGGTTCATCTATAGAGGTGGTAAATCAGGATGAGTTCAAGCTTGTGAAGAGATTCGGAAAAGTAGACAGAGTACAGACTACGTCCGGATTATGCTTTAAGATTCCATTTGTGGAGACTGCGGACACACTTCCAAAGGAAATATTATTATATGACATAGCTGAGTCTGAGGTAATCACATCCGACAAAAAGACAATGATAACAGACAGCTATGTACTGTGGAGAATAACGGACCCACTCAAGTTTGCGCAGACACTCAACGGTTCGATAGCAAATGCAGAGAGCCGTATTGATACCGTGGTTTTCAATGCGACCAAGAATACGATAAGCTCAATGACGCAGGATGAGGTTATAAAGGCGAGAGACGGAGAGCTTGCGGAATCGATTGAGGTTAACATCGGTGCTACAATGGCACAGTATGGTATAGAGATTATTACAGTTGAGAATAAGAGACTTGACCTTCCAAGTGATAACAAGACAGCAGTATATGAGCGTATGATTTCTGAGCGTGACAATATAGCTGCGACATATACGGCGGAAGGACAGGCTGAGGCACAGGTTATCCGCAACTCAACGGACAAGGAAGTGACAGTCATGCTCTCAGAGGCACAGATGAAGGCTGAGATTCTTGTCGCTGAAGGTGAGGCTGAGTACATGAGAATACTGTCGGAGGCTTATGGGGATGAGAGCCGTACAGAGTTCTATGAGTTTGTGAGAAGTCTTGATGCACTCAAGGTGTCAATGGTTGGTAAGAACAAGACAGTTGTGTTATCTGCTGATTCACCGCTTGCACAGATATTTAACGGTTGGGGGAAATAGGCTATAGGATACGCCACATCGATGAAGAGGGAAAATTTTAGGGGAATGATTTAAAATAGAAAAGCAGGAAAATGTGATATGATACCTGTCAAGTAGACAGGTTAAATATCTAAAATGAAGTGCTGATGAACGACCGTACGAAATGTGCGGTCGTTTTTCTATGCACACCATTTCTCTTTATATTTTTCAATTCGTTTATTTTTAGGAATAAGATACTCCTGTGGTGTTGCTGTAGATAGTCCTTCATTTCTTACTTCTAGTGGTGTTTTGCAATGATACCTATCTTGCGGTCGTTCTTCACTGTA
>JBNMLM010000135.1:0-4138 GCA_050874845.1 Eubacteriales bacterium
CTGGGACACGTACCAGACCCCTGTCCCAACGCATGCACCTGCGCCAACGCCAAAATAATGTTGACAAATCTAACTCTTATGTTATAATTATTTTACTAGGAGGGTCCTGCCTGACAAGTGGACTTATGAAACAGAGTATTTCCGTTACGACGGATGCTACCAAAAGGCTATGCTCAATGCATAGCCTTTTGTGTTATTAGAGGTACAATATGGATAATCTGAAGCTATACATAGTTGACATGAAATATGTTAGAAATCTTAAAAATGTCGAAAAGCAAAAGACAGGAAGAACTAATACTATCCTGTCTGTTTCCTCACAGACGCATAAGCAAGGCAGACCATTTATTGGAATTGTAACAATGGTCAATAAAGTAAAATACTGTATCCCCCTATCATCAGTAGAAGAAAAAGAAAAATATAAAACAATGTCGGAAAATATAACGTGTAGAAAAATACGTGATAATAATGATAATATCATCGGTATCCTGAATATAAATAATATGATACCCATAAGGGATGAATATATTTCAGATTTCATTATAGATGAGCTGTCTTCCGATTCAGAAAGCCAGAAACAATATAAGCGAAAATGCGGGCAGGAGCTGGACTGGTGTAATTGCCATATTAACGAAATTACACGCTTAGCGACGGAATTGCATGAAATCATTTGTGAAAACAGACCATTCGGCAAGCGGAATATCTGCCCTGATTATACCGAGCTTGAAAAAGAATGTGCTAAAGGTAAAGTAATCTCTAAGAGAAATCAACACAAAATTATGAAAAGAAGCAAAAAATGACCGCAGCCCCACATCGGGACTGCGGTCATTTTCTATCCCGGCGCACAAGTCTTTCCCAGTGCGCGGAATGTGCTCATCATAAGTGGCGAATATGACTAATAATATTTCTTGTTTCCCCACAGGTTGGACTTTCTTAGCTCCAGATACTCCGCATACGCCTTCTCTAAAATCTGTTTCTCATTGGAAAACTTGAGAAGATGATATGCCTCATGGAACTTGTAATATCCTGAGTCCTCAAAGAACTCCTCCTTCTGCGGCTTACTGTAGTAGCTGTCTGCCATCATCAGATACCAGTGAACTTCCTTATCAACTACATCTGAAGGCACGGAAAACGTGTACTGGCTTTTACCTACATACTTAATAATCTGGGCTGATACTCCTGTTTCTTCCTTAACTTCACGAAGTGCTGTCTCTTTATAATCTTCGCCTTCCTCGACAGTTCCCTTCGGAAGCACCCAGCCCTCATACTTGTTCTTAAAATTCTTATATAAAACAAGTATCTTTCCTCTAAATATAACCACACCGCCACAGCTAGTTGCCTTTATCACAGCAATCCCTCCTGTATTATGGTGTGTCACATATGACTTGTGTATAGTATAAACCACTTTTCAAACAATATCAATGTTTTTTATTGTACCACGCATCAAAAATATCCTTCGCGACATTTACCGCATATCTGTCCGGCGTTCCATCCTCATTGAAACCCTCAAGTACAACGCTGACTATTATTTCAGGGTCATCATAAGGCATGTACCCGACAAAAAGCGAATGTTCATATCCAGAAGTTCCGTACTGCGCCGTACCCGACTTTCCGGCAGCCTCATAAGGAGCCTCAGAAAAGACATGTGAGAAACTCACCTCAATCACCTGCTTAAGATGTTCGGAAAGCATGTCCGCCTCATCCTCTGTCATAATGCTGCCATAGTATTCGTCCCCATCTGAACCATCGTACGAATATACAATCTTCTGGGACACAGGGGTCTGGTCCCACTGTCCCACGCTGGCGAAGATGGTTTTGACGATATACGGCTCATACAGCGTGCCGCCATTTGCCACAGCCTGCATTATAAGGGCATTGTGAAGCGGTGTTATAAGCGTTGCACCCTGTCCGAAGCTGGTCTGTATTATCTCCCATTCCGGTGATTCCTCGCTTAGCGCATACTGTGAGCGGCTGGTCACAGGGCCAAGGTTGTCATGGTAATGTATCTCCGTATTAAACAAAAGCTGCTGCGCCGTGTTAAGGCTTGTCTCCACCGCCGTGTCAAGTCCCATAGTGATGAAGGCTCCGTTACATGAGTGCGCGAACGCGCCATAGGTATCCACGCTTCCATGCGCTGTATGACCCACACACGCTACAGATAGATTATCCTTTGTGAATACACCGTTGCACTCATACACAAAATTCTTAAATCTCTCACCCGCATTACAATCCCTGTAATACGACAGCAGTGTAACAGTCTTAAACGTGGAGCCCGGCGGATACAAGCCTGCCACCGCCCTGTTCAAAAGAGGCGCGTCTGCATTGGCGTCCGTTCCCTCCGTCATAAGCGTGTTAGGGTTAAAATCAGGTTTTGACACCATCGCAAGAATCGCACCGCTCCTGTCCATTACAACAACAGCCCCCTTGTTCACTCCAAGTGCCTCATACGCCGCCGACTGCATATCGTAGTCAAGCGTTGTAACAACTGAATTCCCCCTGTATTTTTGGTTGGTAAGCTCTGCATGCAGCTTGTCATCAAACGGCTCACTGCTCCTTAGAAGCTGATAGTTGAGAACACCCTCAAGACCCGCACCTTCGCCATAGGTATATCCGATGACATGCGAGAACAGCCTTCCATAGGTATATACTCTCTCAGTTTCACCGTCCACTCCCTCAACACTTGAGGCAAGCTCTTCACCTGTAGCCGCATATATGGAACCTCTAAGCGTCTGCTCCTTCATCTTACTGAGCCTTCTGTTGTAGGTGCTGTCAAGTATGCTCTCATCAAATGACGCAAGCTCGTATATATAAAATCCACTTATTATAAGAACCAGAATAAGGCTTCCGGCAACCATACGCGGTGAACGAAGAGGCTTCGTGCCGCCTATTTTTTCGGCTTGTTCCTCAGTATCTCCGCTATCAGTACCATACTTATCAGTTCCCGGAATACCCGCCTTCTCTTCATCATCCTCGACAGCCTGCGGATTATCCCGGACATTCCGCGCGGCAATTCCCTGAATAATCGCAATCATTATCATTGAGCTTATAACAGAGCTTCCGCCGTAGCTCACAAACGGAAGCGTTACTCCTGTGCTCGGAATACAGTTGATGGTTCCCCCGATGTTTAAAAAGCACTGGAAAATATACATTATTCCAAAGCCGCCAAGGAGCTGTCTGTTGAAGCTGTCCTTATTCTCGGACAGCACCGTTATAATCTCAAAGAACACATTCAGGCATACCATTATAACGATAATACCGAACAGTCCGCCAAATTCCTCTGAAATTGCAGGGAAAATAAAATCCTTTGTAACTACAGGGATAGAACCCGGAAGTCCCTTGGTAAGACCTGTTCCGAACCAGCTTCCATTTCCGATTGCAAAAATGGACTGTACAAGCTGATAGCCCTTGCCATCTATATATTTGAACGGATCAAGCCACACATCCACCCTGACCCTGACATGCGATATGGCAAAATAAGCTCCAACACCTGCTATCACCGCACATATACCGCCCATTACAAGATATCTGTGCTTATGTGTGGCATCGTAGAGCATGACAATATAGGTTACATAGAAAATCAGTGCCGCACCAAGGTCATTGGAGGCTACAAGAATAAGCACATGTGCCGCCGCACATAGCGACGTGATTACTATTCTGCCAAATGATTTTTCGCCGCGGAGCATACACGCAATAAACATCACGTATGTAAGCTTGACGAACTCCGACGGCTGAAGTGAAAAGCCTCCTATATTTATCGACAGATTGGCACCGTACACCGTATTGCCAAGTACGAACACCACGCCTAACAGGACAATGCCGACAACACAGTACAGCACATCAAGCTTAATCAGAAAATGCAGCTTTTCCACTATGACCGGCACTAGTAACAGCACAAGTGTGCCCGCCCATATCAGCAGGTATTGTCTGATAAGCTTATCCGTGTCAAGTCTTGCCAGCATCAACATTCCCATACACATAAGAAATGCCATGTCATTTAGAAGAATCCTGTTACATTTCTTATATATCATAGGAAATATATTGAGCAGGAAAAAGAAATAAAACAGCTCCATGAACAAAAACACGATAAACAGAAAATCCTGCCTGTTCATAAAGAGAATCACATTTCCAAGCACTGTCATGC
>JBNMLM010000136.1:0-3819 GCA_050874845.1 Eubacteriales bacterium
AGAATAACTCCTTTCTTGGGTACATGGTTTGTAGTTTTTAGTCAACTCTATTATACCATATCCGGTGAGGAGTTATTTTAATTTGGTAACAAAAAATGCCGTATTTATGCGGCCTGTGGCGTTTCGCAAACGCCTATATGAAGCTGTTGGTTGAGAGGGGATGAGGTGCGATATGAGTATTTTGAGAATGGAAAATGTGAGCTACAAATACAGCGATACAGGGAGGAATGTGCTTGACAGCATAAATGTTGAGTTTGACAAGGGAAGAATGTACGGAATAGTCGGAAAATCGGGAGCGGGCAAGACAACAATGCTGTCATTGCTTTCGGGAATGGAAAAATGCACTGAGGGCTGTATTTTTTACGATGACGAGGACATATCGCAAATCGACAGCGATGAGTACCGCGCAAGACGTGTCGGGGTTGTGTTCCAGAGCCACAACCTCATACAGAACGCCTCAGGCATTGAGAATCTGATGATTGCCATGAGCGTGACCGGCAAAAAGGGGAAAAAGGCGCGCGATGAGGCTTATGCGATACTCTCTGGCATGGGGATTGACAAGGATACTGCGGACAGCCGTGTGATGAACATGTCCGGCGGTGAGCAGCAGCGCGTTGCGATAGCGCGGGCGATATGCAATAACCCGGATGTGCTGATTGCGGACGAGCCGACCAGCAGCCTTGATGCGGACACCACCAATGTTGTCATGGACATACTTGGTGACCTTGCAAGAAACAACGATAAATGCGTGATTGTGGTCAGCCATTCAAAGGACGTGGTCGAGCGGACGGATGAAATCTGGGGGCTTACCGGGGGGAGACTTTTGTGTATTGAATAGAATAAATAGCTATTGAAATTCTATGGGTAGTGTGATATTATTTTAATGCGAACAAATGTTCGTAAATGTTTTTATATCAATTTGTCAGACATTGTCTGACAAATTGGGAAAGGAATATAATGAACGAGATTGCCAATAATAATTATATGAATGAAATTGTGGACAATATTGTAAAGCTGGTACAGAATGCCAAGGCGCAGTTAGCAACATCAGTTAATTCAATAATGACAGAAACCTATTGGAATATCGGGAAATATATTGTAGAGGTTGAGCAGGATGGAAAGGCAACAGCAATGTATGGCTCTAAGCTTCTAACTAATTTGTCACATGAACTTACACTTAGAATGGGAAAGGGTTACAGCCGACCTAATCTTAATAATATGAGGAAGTTTTATCTTCGCTATTCCGATTGCCATACTGTGTGCAACAATTTAAGCTGGTCGCATATATGTGAATTGATTACTATTGATGATGATTTGGAACGTCAGTTTTATGAAAATGAGTGTATAAAAGAGAAATGGGATGTAAGAACTTTAAGAAGAGAAAAGGATGCAGCATTATTTCTCAGACTTGCTTCAAGCAAGGATAAAGAAGGTATCTTAGCTCTTGCCAGAAATGGAATCACATATCAGACCCCGGAGGATGTGATAAAGAGTACTTACACCCTTGATTTTTTAAATATTCCTCAGATGACTATATACAGTGAAGCAGAACTGGAGCAGAAAATTATTGATAATCTACAGCAATTTCTGATGGAGCTTGGTAAGGGGTTTACTTTTGTTGGCAGACAATATCCCATGACAATAGGCAATATCACATATCATTGTGATTTAGTGTTTTATCATAGAATTTTAAAATGTTTTGTACTGATTGACCTTAAGACAAATGCTGTGAAGCACCGTGACATTGGTCAGATGAATATGTATATGGGATATATTGCAACGGAAGAGAATATGCCTGATGATAACCCACCCATCGGAATCATACTCAGTAAAGAGAAAGACGAATTGCTTGTAGAATATGCTACCTATGGTATGGACAGCAATTTATTTGTATCAAAATATGAGTTGTATTTGCCGAATAGGGATGACTTGAAGCGCCTGATTGATAGAATTATCGAAGATGACAGCAGGCAAGGTTAGTGGGCGTTTTACAAATCATAGAATGTTGTCAGACATATAGAATAAATTTAATTTTTTATGTAAATAATATCCCCCATGAAGCACAGAAAAGTATATTACTATGACAATGAGCTGGAGGACGAATTTTCCGGCATAAAAAGAAACACGATAACTGTCGATGAAAATTACCGCTACAGCCACGGAAGGCTGTGGAATGTGGCTGCGTGGGTACTGTATCACATAATAATGACTCCGGTTGCCTTTATATACATGAAGTTTCGGTTTTGCATGAGGATAGAGGGGAAGGATAAGCTGCGCGGACTACGAGATGGCGGTGCTGGCAGGTGCAGGTCGGCGTTTTTCTATGGAAATCACACTCACGTCCCGGGGGACGGCTACATTCCGACCTGCATAAGCTTTCCGCATAAGGCTGTTATACTGGCACACCCGGACAATGTATCGCTCTACGGCACGAAGAATATCATGGAAATGTTAGGGGCTTTTCCGATTCCTAACAGGCTTGGAGGAATGAAAAACTTTCTTGGTGAGCTGGAGCGTTATGTCGACAGGGGACATCCTATTTTTATCTATCCGGAGGCACATATATGGTACTATTACACAAGAATACGCCCCTTTAATGAGAGCGCATTCCGCTATCCTGTGATATATGACCGCCAGGTATATTCATTTACAATAACATATCAAAAACACCATTTCAGGACAAAAATCACAATATACATCGATGGACCGTTCAGTCCGGACACCACAATAAATCCAAGACAAGCCGCCGTGAAGCTGCGCAATCAGGTATATGAGGCGATGACGGCGCGAAGCAGGAACTCTACCTACGAAAAAGTAAAATATATCAAAAAAGAATCAGAGTAAGGAGGGCAGACATGAACATCCTGTTCTGCGGCAATTCGCGCGCCTTTGACGGCATTCTGATAGCTGTTCTTTCTATAATAAAATATTATAAGGGTGAGCTTGTGATATACATTATGACGGCAAACCTTCGGAATATGCGCGAAGATTATGCGCCGGTCAGCTGGCAGCAGGCGCGGCTTCTTGAGGATGTGATTTCGTGCGTGTGCCGGGAGAGCAGGGTCTTTCTGATTGACAAGACGAACACATTCCGGGATGAGCTTGTCCGGTGGGCTAACAGGGATACTATATACACGCCTTATTCCATGCTAAGACTGTATGCGGACGATATTCTGGTGAACAAGCTCCTCTATCTTGATGCGGATGTGGTTGTATGTGATGACATAGAACGGCTCTATAATATGGATATTTCGGAGTTTGAGCTTGCGGGGGTGAGGGATTTCCTTGGAAAGTGGTTTATTGAATACAATTATATGAACACAGGCGTTCTGCTCTTTAACATGCCTGAGTGTCGGAAGAGTAAGCTCTTTAAAAGGGCAAGGCAGATGTGCTGTGACAGAAAAATGTTCTTTCCCGACCAGACATCGCTCAACCGTTTATGCAAAAAGAAGCTCTTTCTGCCAGAGAAATATAACGAACAGAAGCGCTACAGACCTAACACGGTGATACAGCATTTCTGTAAATCGCTCCGGATATTTCCGTATATCCACACAGTCAATATCAAGCCTTGGGAGGTTGAGAAGCTGCACAGTATCTATAAGCTCCATGCGCACGATGAGATATTAGAGCAGTATGAGAAGATAAAAAATGCGTTTTATATAAATTTGTAGCGATGATGTTGGAGTCAAAACATGCCAATTTAATGCGCGAGTGTATAACGTATTATATTTATGCATATCAGCTCCGTTGTCCGAAGCAAGATGTTCTAAGAAAATCTAAGCTTCTCCCAAAAGTCGTGATATGCATAAATATAATACG
>JBNMLM010000137.1:0-3745 GCA_050874845.1 Eubacteriales bacterium
AACAAATTTATAAATATGTATTGGAAAAGGGCACTATTACTACTGCCGAGACGGTTGAGCTGTTAGAAGTAAAACACCGTAGAGCCAGAGCTGTTTTAATGAATATGGTTAAGAACGGTTATTTGAGAAAAGAAGGTGCGGCACGAAGTACAATTTACGTGAAAAACACGAAAGGAAGATAGTGTCCCCTGAATACAGACAAAATAATACAGGACTTGAATCGCCGATTTGCGTCTCCTCTGCCAGAATTCTATCTTCATCGTATCATCTTCTGCTACGATGAAGATAATGAATCTGAGGATAAGCTGAACGAATTGATTCTGGAACATCCCCACCGGCGGCAAGTTAATAAAAGAGGATAAACTTGCCGATATACTTCAAGTGTGTCTGGATGGCTTTACAGAGAAAAAGTATTTTATCGAGCTTAGCGGAAAACTTCAAGCTATTAGAAAAAATATTGATAAATATTATCCAGAAGATAAAACAAAATTAGGACTGTCACAATCACAAGGAGGTGATTCTTGTATGAAAAAGAAACCACTTATATTCATAAGCCATTCTTCTAATAATAAAAAACAAGTTGCGAAAATTGCTGATTTACTTCGTTCAATCAATTTAAGTCCTCGTAGAGATATTTTTTGCAGTTCTCTTCCTGGATATGGAATACCTAACGGAGTTAATATTTTTGAATTTTTAAGGGAACGGTTCCTTAATTATGACCTACATATTATTTTCGTACATTCACCAGAATATTACGAAAGTCCGGTCTGCTTAAATGAAATGGGTGCAGCATGGGTACTAAGCCCAATTGACTTTCACATAAAATAATGTAAAATTAAAAGTCATCATGCAGTATTTTAACAATTGCCGACACCAATAAATTATATAACATGAAAGGTAAAACAAAGAACTATGAGAATATTAGTTGTAAATGACGATGGTATCACATCTGAGGGTATAAAGAGGCTTGCGCAGCTTGCCGCCAAGTTCGGTGAGGTATGGGTTATCGCTCCTGATGACCAGTGCAGTGCCATGTCACAGAAAATCACCGTGAGAGGCGATATGAAGGTTAAGCGCGTGGATTTCCCAGTTCCGGCTGTGCAGGCATACAGCGTGAGCGGAACACCTGCCGACTGCGTCAAGGTGGCGCTATACCATCTTATGCCGGAGCGCCCTGATATCGTATTTTCGGGAATCAATTTCGGTTATAACTGCGGTTATGATATACTTTATTCGGGTACGGTCGGAGCCTGCATGGAGGCGCTCTCAGCCGGTATTCCTGCGATAGCCTTTTCCAAGGAAATGAATGATTTATATGACGTTGTGGATGAGTACATACTTCCGATTACGAAGGAACTTCTCGACAATATGCCTGCAACCAGCGAAATCTGGAATGTCAATTTCCCGGGATGTACTGTCGATGAGGTTCAGGGCATTATATGGGATGCTAAGCCTGCCCAGATGGAATTCTACTCAGACCATTACATAAGAGAGGATTTCGAGGACGGTTCCTTCTCACTGACTGCTGCCGGACTGCCTGTTACGGAAGCCCCGGAGAACACGGATATCCGCTACGTGCTTGACCGGTACATATCCATCGGAAAAATTAAGAGCCATATCATAAAATAAAGTGTTTATCAGATAGTTGTATATGAATGACAGAATGGAGATTACTATGGAAAATAAGAAGCTTAAGCTTTACTTCACATCCGACACACACGGATACTTTTACCCGACAACCTACGGCGATATGCTGGAGAAGAATGTCGGACTCCTTTCGTGCGTCCCGAACTGGAAAAAGGATGAGAACACACTCATCATCGATGGCGGTGACGTGCTTCAAGGAAATGCCTTTTCGTATTTCACCAACCATGTTACCAAAAGCCCTAAGGTTCTGGCAGAGCTTATGAATGACTGCGGGTATGATTACTACACGCTCGGAAACCATGACTTCAACTATGGACTTGAGTACCAGAAGGAGTACCGCGACAACCATAAGGGACATTGCGTATGCCAGAACGTCCTCGATGATGCCGGGAACCATCTATATCCGTATGAAATCAAGGCTATGCCAAATGGTCTGCGTGTCGGCATTGTCGGAATAGTCACAGACTATGTAAACGTATGGGAGAAGAAGGAAAATCTTGTCGGCGTGCAGGTTGTCGACCCATTCATCGAAGCTAAGAAGGCTCTCGAAGAATTAAACGGAAGGACAGACATCAATATCTGTATATATCACGGCGGTTTTGAGGCAGACCTCGACACAGGAGAGAAGCTCACCGCATCAACTGAGAATATCGGCTACAAAATCTGTGAAGAGTTAAGCTTCGATGTGCTCCTCACAGGACATCAGCACATGTCGGTTGACGGACGTTTTATAACCTCCAAGACAACCGGACATAAGACCTATGTAGTTCAGCCTCTCGATGCGGCTAAGGAATATCATTGTATAGAGATAGATGTAGTTGACAGTAACAATATTATGGTAACTTCTGAGAAGGTGAAGGCGGATTATAAGCTTGCAAAAACAGCAAGAGCTGTCACTGTTTCAAAAGACACAAAGTATACCGATAGCACGGAAAAGGGTGAACTTCTCTATGGCAAATATATGTACTATGAGGACAAGGTTCAGGACTGGTTAAACCAGCCTGTAGGAACTCTCAGCCGTCCGCTCCTTCCTACAGATAAGCTTGATATGGCATACAACGGAACTCCGATTGCTGATTTCATCAACAAGGTACAGCTATATTTCTCAGGCGCACAGATTTCGGCGGTGGGTCTTGCAAATGACATCGCAGGCTTCAAGGAGAAAGTAAGCACAAGGGATATCATAGCCACATATCCTTTCCCTAACACACTTGTGGTGTTCAATATTTCAGGAAAAAACCTCAAACGCGCTATGGAGCGCAGTGCAGAGTATTTTGCCTATGATTCGGACGGAAAGCTCACCATATCGGACAAGTTCTTAAGCCCTAAGGTTGAGCATTACAACTATGATTACTTTGCAGGAGTTGACTATAAGATTGACCCATCAAAGCCTTTGGGAAGCCGCATAGTAAAGCTTGAGTATCAGGGTGTACCCGTGACGGATGAACAGATGTTCACATTATGTCTCAACAACTACCGCGCCAGCGGTGCAGGGGAGTACCCGATGTATAAGGAGTGTACAATAGCTAAGGAAATCAACATTGAGATGGTTGAGCTTCTTATGGAGTACTTTAGAATGAACCCTGTCATTGAAGTTTAAAAAAATATAAAAAAGATATTGACAAATTGCTGGTAAAATATTATTATAATCAAGTGTGCCGCACAGTGAGGTTATAAGCTTGTCCGAAAGGACACACCACAACTGGCGAGTAATTATATAGGAGGAACACTAATGTACGCAATTATTGCAACAGGTGGAAAGCAGTACAAGGTATCTGAGGGCGATGTAATCAAGGTTGAGAAGCTCGGCAGCGCAGTTGGCGAGACAGTTACATTTGACCAGGTACTCTTAGTAAATGATGCTGATGTTAAGGTTGGTAATCCAACAGTTGCCGGCGCTACAGTTACAGCAAGCGTTGTTGCTGAGGGCAAGGACAGAAAGGTTATCGTTTACAAGTACAAGAGAAAGACCGGATATCACAAGAAGAACGGTCACAGACAGTTATTCACTAAGGTTAAGATTGAGAAGATCAACGCTTAATTAGTAGGAATATCCGATGACTAAGATAACAGTCTATAAGAATAAGACAGGCGATAT
>JBNMLM010000138.1:0-3679 GCA_050874845.1 Eubacteriales bacterium
CATGAATAGGAGGCAGGAAGTGGAACCGACCATATTTTGTATATTAATATTGCTTATCCTGATTATTCACCGACGTAATTGAAAGAGTTGGTTTGTGTGTCAGTAAAAAGGGAGCAGTATCAAGTCAAATAGAGAGGATTAATCATGGAGGCATTAAGGATTAAGACCACAGAGGCGGCGATAATAATGGGATGCAGTGCACAGTTTGTCCGAATAGGTTTACAGCAGGGAAAGCTTGATATCGGCGATGCAATTAAAACGTCATCAGTATGGACATACAATATAAGTCCAGCGGCACTTGCGCGTCGTCAGGGTATGACCATGACAGAGTTGGGTGAGGAGATTAACCGTATACGGGGTGTGGCAGCAAGCACATAGATAAATAAGTGGCAATATGTTGCATTTTGCTAGGATAAGGAGGGATAAAAACGATGGAAAGAGCAGATTTCAATGAGGAAATTAGGCAGCGCATGGATGCACTTGTAGGTAAGTGGCTTCCCGGCAATGTTTATGAGGAACTTATCAACTATCTTTGCGGAAAGTCGAAGATTACGCTGCACTACACACCTTATGAGGAGATGCGTAGGTTGGAAATAATGGTTCGTCATTATCTTGAGGACACATCTGTGAGACGGACAGTGGTGTTAGAGGGTTATGATATATATCGTTTAGAAGCGGTCAAGAGAATATATGTAGCTTTGTATAACATAATAAACAGCTTTAAGATGATTGAGTACCTTGACAAGCTCGCTCCGGAGAGAGGAGTCGAGAATGTGACAATGGACTTATATGATATGGCAGCAGAACAGTTGCTAAACGGCTACATGGTCAATGACGGATATATCCTGTTAAAGAATGGCAATGATACTTATTTTGACCATTTGAAGGTGCATCGACTTCTCGATATGAACTTGAACAACAGTGATGACGAGGCTGAGAAAATTAGTTATGAGATTGAAGCAGGTGAGGAGAGGTACGATGGGATGTATTGTAGAGATAACCACGATGGAGGAGCTTGAGGCACTTATGTGCGATAACGTGCTTCCGCCGCAGAAGTATCAGGAAGCATTTTATAGGTTAAAAAACCGCGATGCACAGAGGATGATTATGTACGCGACGGAGATTTATATATTGAGTGGAGGTGTGGTTGATTTATGAGTGACTGGAAGATAGAGGACGTAGACCAGATAGAGGATGAGATTAATGAGATGTCACTTTGTATTGACGGATTGAGCTATCTAATCATTTTTGGCAGACACGCAAACGGAGGGTTCTGCGCCATACCGCAGATAGGTGTTAGCTGCGAATTGTCAGCACATGACAGATTTGAGGACACAGGCTATAATACGGCAAATCTGAGCCATGTCATCAAGAGTAAGACGAAAGCTAGGTGTATAGCGGAAGCAATACATCTGGCTGCGTGTACGGGGCAGCAGGAATAAAGGGAGGAGAGCGGAATGAGAAGAATTAAGAAAATAACATGCACTACAACAAGCGAGAGAAGGGAAAATCATATTCAGGTGGTTATGCGGGCAGGGGAAAACGAGATAAACTTCCTTGAGGATACGTTAAAAAATGCTGTGCGTAAATATAACACACAGCATTTGGATAATAAAATAAGCTATGAAATTATAAAAATTGCTACTGAAAATACCGGTCATGTGCAGACAGAATCTTATCCTGAATATTTTTCATTTTATAGATAATGTCAGAAAGATGTTTTCGGTCAGCCTGAGATGTTTCAGGGGATTCCATATCTGCCTTTATAATAGGCATAACATTTTCAATAGCATTCATTATAGTTTCAAGCTCATTTACTGTAAATATGACAGGAAATAGGGAATTGGGAGTAATTTTACAGGATTTAGGATGTGCTGGTGAAGCAATATCATATATAGAGGCAATGTTTATGGACTCAGACTCGTCAAAGACAGAGATGTCAAGAGAGAGCCCATCTTCATTTTCAGACAATTCAACACCTTCATATCCGTCATTTATGTACGGAGCGAGAACATTGAATAATTCAAATAAATATAAATTAATCATTAGGTAAACCTCCTTATTGGTTTTATGATTAATTTAATGATAACACTTTAATGATATAAAGGCAATGACTGGAAACAGGTTTATTTTTATGGAAAGCGGATATCCATCAATTTCTATGAAAAACAAAAGAAGCAGTGTTTCGTAAAAGAAACACTGCTTCGAGGCACTTGTGGTACCAAATACAACAAAAATAGTGTATCACTTAAAGTCTAAAAAGTCAATAAAAATGCGGTCAGAACCGCATTTAATAACATTCTAAGTATATTAAAGTTACGACAATATATAAGGCGGTGTGTGATATGTACTGGAAAGATATATGGAAGTTCAGGAGTTCCATAGAGTACGAGTTTAAGTATGCAGGTAAGTATGGAGCTAAGGGGGAGAAGAGGGCTGATAAGGTGAAGGCTACCCCGGAGCAGATAAAGAAGCAGAACCAGACGAATAGAGAGAACAAGGTGCGTAGATTAATAAAGGAGAACTTCAGGGAGCATGACCTGTGGTGTACGTTGAAATATCCAAGAGGGACAAGACTGTCGATTGAGCAGGTGTTAAAAGACATTGATGATTTTCTGAGGGCATGTAGAGGGGCATATAAGAAGAATGGGGCGGTGTTCAAGTATATTAAGCGTCTTGAGATAGGCGCAAGGGGTGGAATACATCTGCACATACTGGTCAACCGCATCGCAGGAGTTGACACGGACAAGCTGCTTCAAAAGCTGTGGGGACATGGAAGAATTAACTATGAAACACTCTATGAGTCAGGTGGATATGCAGATTTGGCAGAGTATTTGGTTAAACAGCCAACCGAGGAGATAGAGGGACAGCTCTCAATGTTTGCAGAAAATGAGCGCAAGAAGCTTGTGAGCTATTCAACCTCTAAAAACCTTGTCCGTCCACAGCCGGAGCGCAAGGAGTACCGCCGTTGGACACTCAAGGACTTGGTTGAGAATGGTCCTAAGCCGACACCGGGCTACTACATAGACAAAAACTCTATCGTATGGGGTGTGAACCGCTATACAGGCATGGGCTATTACCGTTACACGGAATACAAGATTAAAAAGGACGAGCCGGAAGAATGGCAGGAAGGAGAACAAGAGGATGAATTTGAGAAATGCACCAAGAAGTGAGGACACGGAGCAGATTAGTGTCATCGCATGGGCAGATTGGAACACAGTAACACAGTTCCCTGAATTAAAGTGGCTGCACCATATTCCTAATGGTGGCAGCAGGAATAAAGCTGAGGCGATAAAATTAAAACAGATGGGAGTGCGCTCCGGTGTATCAGACCTGTTCCTGCCATGTCCTAAAGGCAGATATCATGGTCTGTACATCGAGATGAAGTACGGTAATGGCAGATTGCAGCAGTCGCAGAAGGAGTTCTTACATGACATGGCAGAGGCGGGTTATTATGTCGCAACGTGCTATTCGGCGGAACAGGCGATTAACGCAATTCAGGAGTACATACAACTGTCGCGTTTGACATTTGCCCCGGAGGGGTTCGTGTCAACGATGTCAAGACCGAACAACAGCATTTGGAAGGATGACAGTCTGCCATGTGGGAGGTGACGATATGACGGAAAAGGAGATTATGAACAAGATGCGTGCATCGGCGGACGAGTTTAATACATTGTGC
>JBNMLM010000139.1:0-3525 GCA_050874845.1 Eubacteriales bacterium
ATCCATTCTCTTTTCCTCCAAATAAATTTTTTCAAGATAATTAATTTTCTATAATTATCCATATTTTCTATTTTTCTAAATGCTGTAATATACAAATTAATTTTAAAAATCGGTCAAGCTATCGCTTAGTTGTCATCAAGCTTGAGCACAGCCATGAATGCCTTCTGCGGTATCTCGACATTGCCGAACTGTCTCATTCGCTTCTTTCCTTCCTTCTGCTTCTCAAGAAGCTTCTTCTTACGTGAAATATCGCCGCCGTAGCACTTTGCAAGGACATCCTTGCGCATAGCCTTTACCGTCTCACGCGCGACGATTCTCCCACCGATAGCCGCCTGTATAGGAATCTCAAAGAGCTGTCTCGGAATCTCGTCCTTGAGCTTCTCACACATCTTTCTTCCTCGCTCTGCCGCGCTGTCGGCATGTACGATAAACGAAAGTGCATCGACCTCTTCTTTATTTACAAGAATATCCAGCTTGCAAAGCTTCGACTGGACATATCCCTTAAGCTCATAATCAAACGAAGCGTAACCCCTTGAACGCGACTTGAGCGCATCAAAGAAATCATATATTATCTCATTGAGCGGGAGCTCATACTTTAGAAGCGCTCTCGTTGTCTCCATGTATTCCATTCCAAGGTATACACCTCTTCTCTGCTGGCACAGCTCCATTATCGGTCCGACAAACTCCGTCGTAACCATAATCTCTGCCGACACAACAGGCTCCTCCATGAACTCTATCTCCGACGGATCCGGAAGGTTGGACGGATTAGTAAGCTCCATAACCGTGCCATCCGTCTTATGAACCTTGTAGATAACGCCCGGCGCAGTTGTCACAAGGTCAAGGTCATATTCACGTTCAAGTCTTTCCTGTATGATTTCAAGATGTAACAGTCCAAGGAAACCGCATCTGAAACCGAAGCCAAGTGCAACCGATGTCTCCGGCTCATATTGAAGTGACGCATCATTGAGCTGAAGCTTCTCAAGCGCATCGCGCAAATCGGTATAGTGTGCTCCATCCGCCGGATACATACCGCAGTAAACCATCGGATTGACCTTCTTGTATCCCGGAAGCGGCTCGGCACAAGGTCTTTCTGCGTCTGTCACAGTATCACCGACTCTTGTATCTCGAACATTCTTGATACTTGCAGTTATATATCCAACCATTCCTGCCGTCAATTCATCGCATGGTATAAACTGTCCTGCTCCGAAATAACCTACCTCCACAGTGTCAAACTCCGCTCCTGTAGCCATCATCCTTATCTTGGTGCCCTTCTTTACCGTGCCTTCCTTGATACGGCAGAACACGATGACACCCTTGTAAGGGTCATAGAGCGAATCGAAGATAAGCGCTGCCAGAGGGTTGTCCTTCGAGCCTGTCGGTGCAGGAATCTTATGAACAACGGCTTCAAGCACCTGATCAATATTTATTCCGTTCTTGGCAGAGATAAGCGGTGCATCGTGTGCCTCAAGCCCGATGACATCCTCTATCTCATCAATCACTCTCTGTGGCTCCGCGCTCGGAAGGTCAATCTTGTTGATAACCGGAATGACATCAAGGTCATGGTCAAGTGCAAGGTATACATTCGCAAGCGTCTGCGCCTCAATTCCCTGCGCAGCGTCAACCACAAGAATCGCTCCGTCGCATGCCGCAAGGCTTCTTGAAACCTCATAGTTAAAATCCACATGTCCCGGCGTGTCAATCAGGTTGAAGATATACTCCTCGCCGTCCTGTGCCTTATACACAACACGCACCGTCTGGGACTTGATGGTTATACCTCTCTCCCTCTCAATATCCATGTTGTCAAGCACCTGCGCCTGCATCTCACGGCTTGTAAGCAGTCCGGTCTTCTCAATAATACGGTCCGCAAGGGTGGATTTGCCATGGTCAATGTGGGCTATAATACAAAAATTACGAATCTTACTCTGGTCTATGGACATCTTTTTCCTCATTTCTAAATCTTTTACTAAATTAAACAGGCGTTACAATCCGCCATATAACAGTTCATTCATACCAAACTGTCTTGGTTAAAAACATCATAAATCACTATATAATACCATATTAATAAAGAAAATGGAAGAGCTTTTTATCACCAAAATAAAGGAGAGCTCCCTCACAGGAGCCCTCAATCACAATATGACTTCTCAAACTATACGCTGCTTCATGCCATACGTTACTTCGTACAATACGCTGCTACGCAGCGCAGGCTATTTCATATCCAGCTTCCACTTTTCAATATCGCTCACTTTTACCTCAAGAAGCTTTTCTTTGTTTGAAAAAACATTCTTAACAATAATTTAGTTTACTTAGATTCTTCCAAAAATCTTCTCTTACCTTCTTCAAATTCAGCAGGGTAGAGCTTTTGGATTTCATTTTCATCAACTTTTAGGCGAAGCATATTGATTACTGCTTTAGTATTTGTTTCACTTGTAACTTTGCTTGTAGTTTTACTTACAGCTTCACTTACAGCTTCTGCAATCATATTTTCCATTACTTCACACATAACTCTTTTTCCTCCTTCACTTGTTTTTAAGAAATTTATGCGGTTAACTAATTTAGGAAATTTTGAATCGTTTACTTCCTTCTGCGTCATGCACCCCATAAGGTCGGAAATTTTTGTTCCGTCATATACCGAGGTATTAACAAATATCTCGTGAAATCCATCATCAACATAAGTTCCTGTTTCTTTAATGATTTTTTCAATATGGTATATTGTTTTTCCTTTTTTGAAAAAATCAAATTCAGAAATGTAAATGACATAAACCTCCGGTATACTTTCAAACCTCGTACCTACATCAGTCTCCTTTGACGTAATAACAGACGCATTATATCTTGCTCTGCGTAAATGGTCATCATTATTAGAACGCTGTACTTCTATATTACATAGAGTACCGTTACCCAGCGTACACAGAGCGTCCAATCTGACTGAGCGCCCAAATAAATTTCTTTCGCTCCTTTGAACAATAACATCCGAAACTGTCAATGAATTATCTTCCATAATAGTCTGCAACATTTCCTGACATACTTCCTTGTCTTCTGCTATTGCTTCGAAAAACACATCATCAATAGGACGTAAATCTTTAATTTTTTCAATTCTTTCTTCAAGTGTCATATTGTTTCCTCTGCTTTCTCTTACTGTTACCTTTTCCAGTCATCACCGATACCTCCTTAGATTTTCATGCAGGAGATGTCATTGACATAAAGCAGTTTATCATTCAATCATCTTCTGCCTATTTTAACGGAATAAAAGCATAGACTCATGAATATATGATGGGAAACAATTGTTACCCTAGGATTGTAGAAATTTCAAGAAATATGCTTTGGTTATACTTTAGCCCAAAGTATCTTATTTGTCAACATAATATTTCCTCACAATTTATGTTTGTAATAGGCGTTTGCGAAACGCCACAGGCCGCATAAATACGGCATTTTTTGTTACCAAATTAAAATAACTCCTCACCGGATATGGTATAATAGAGTTGACTAAAAACTACAAACCATGTACCCAAGAAAGGAGTTATTCTGATA
>JBNMLM010000140.1:0-3493 GCA_050874845.1 Eubacteriales bacterium
ATGTAATGCTGCCTATATCATTAATCTTAAATTCTTTGCCCTTGTGAAGTTTTTCGACAATTATAAATGCAATACCATATACAATGAGCATAACGGCAACTGTAGGCGCATTGTAGAAAAGTTCATCGATTTTATCGTTGAACGGAAGCCCTATGATTGCGGCAGGAAGACTGGCTACAAGTATTTTGCACCATAGGATGAGTTTATCCTTGTTCCATGCAAGCTTCTTGGAATTATCCTCCTTCTTTACCATGTCAATCGGCAGAAGCTTTTTAAAGTATATTACAACTACAGCCATGATCGCACCAAGCTGTACAAGGACATCGAACATTTCCTTGAAAGCGTCGCTCATGTTGAGCTTCATAAATTCATCAACAAGAATAAGGTGGCCTGTGCTGCTGATAGGAAGCCACTCTGTTATACCCTCCACTATTCCTAAAATAATAACCTTTAAATATTCAATCCATTCCATGTATGTATCCCCTTTAATCAAAAATAAAGGACTGTCACACTAAAAGCGAAACATTAAGTATAACAGTCCTTTTTCATTCATTTATTCTTCGTCATTCTTATCTTCACTGATAATCTTAATCTTAGATTCGTAAAGCTCCTCAATAGCAATTGATAATGGCTTATCAACTGACTTAACCTTTACAAGAGGTTCATCACCTGCAATAAGCTGTCTTGCTCTCTTAGCGGTAGCAAGTACAATTGAGTAACGGCTCTGTACAATAGGCTGCTCGCCCGGCTCAACATCGCTGTTAACAACTTCCATTAAGTCTGTATAAGATGGATGTAACATTCTAATTCTCCTTCCATGACGGATATTCGTTCATTAGCATTGTGAAATATTGCCATAACTATTATTATGTCTTGTTTTTTTTGTTTTGTCAATAGTTATTCTATATTCTGTATCTGTTCGCGAACCTTTTCAATCTCGGTTTTCAAGGTGATTGCCCAGTCGGTAATGGCCAAATCACTCGCCTTTGAAAGAATTGTATTGGCTTCACGGTTCATTTCCTGAGCTATGAAATCAAGCTTACGTCCCACACTGCCGCCTTCTAAGAGAGTTGCCTTGGTACCCTCAATATGGCTTCTAAGCCGCACCGTCTCCTCATCCACGCATATCTTATCGGCGAATATTGTGACCTCTGTAGCTATCCTGCCCTCGTCAACGGATGTATCAGCTAGAAGCTCTGATACCTTATCCTCAAGTCTTGCCCTGTATTCGTCGACCACGAGGGGGCTCCTGTTTTCTATCTGGGTTACAAGTCCAAGCATATTGTCAAGCTTATCGATAAGATCATTCTTAAGGTGCTCACCTTCTGTTATTCTGGTCTGTACGAATGTCTGACACGCCATATCCACCGCATGCTCTAACAAATGCCATACCGTCTCGTCATCACCGTCCTGATCCTCCATTGTAATAACTTCAGGCATTCTTGCAAGTGTGGATACCTTCACATCATTATCTATGCCGAACTGTTCCGACATATACTTAAAAATACTCATGTACTCACCTGCAAGGTCCTCGTTATAATGCAGACATACTTTATCTTCTGAAAAATCTTCAAAAGTGATAAACACATCTACCTTGCCTCTACTGATATATTTCTTAAGTACATTTCTTATTCCGGCCTCATAGAAATTAAGCTTCTTAGGCATCTTAATACCGGTTTCAAGATATCTGTGATTGACAGACTTCATTTCAACCGTAATCTTATGGTCATCATCAGCAGCTTCGTATCTGCCAAATCCAGTCATACTTTTGATCATCGGATTTCCTCCATAATTATATATGTATTGCACTATTAGCACATACTTTGAAAAAATTATATCATATTTATTCAAAATATGCTACAATTATAATATGTTTTTATGTTTTTCGCGGGAAATAATTTATGTATAGCAGCTTACAGCTTGAGCTGTGTTAGTGCTCTATCGCGGAAAATGTAATTACCTATGTAATATAAAAGAAAGATGAGGAATCAAAATGGCATTCGACGGTTTTGTAGTCGCCGCACTTGTCAAAGAAATGAATGACAAGCTGCTTGGTGGACGTTTATATAAAATAGCCCAGCCTGAGGAGGATGAGCTTTTAATCACTATCAAGAACAACAAGGATCAATATAGGCTTCTTTTATCTGCAAGTGCGAGCCTTCCACTCGTGTATATATTGCAGGATAACAAGCCAAGTCCTCTCACTGCCCCGAATTTCTGTATGCTTCTCAGAAAGCATTTGAGCAATGGAAGAATAGTTGCCATTACCCAGCCGGGGCTTGAACGTATCATACGATTTGAAATCGAACATTTAGATGAAATGGGCGATTTATGTAAGAAGTTTCTTATTGTAGAGCTTATGGGAAAACATAGTAATATTATATTCTGCGATGAGAACGATATGATAATCGACAGCATAAAGCATATACCTGCGTATGTAAGCTCTGTCCGAGAGGTGCTTCCGGGACGAAAATATTTCATTCCGAATACTACGGGAAAGCACAATCCGCTGGCTGTCAGCATGAATGACTTCAGCTTATATATCGGTGAAAAACCATTGCCCGTTTCCAAAGCACTCTACTCATCATTTACCGGGATAAGTCCTGTCAGTGCGGAGGAAATATGTCACCTTGCCTCGATTGACAGCCAGACATCTGCAAATTGTCTGTCCGAACCGGAGCTCACACACCTGTGGGGTAATTTTCACAATGTTATGGATGACATTATATCCGGCGATTTCTCACCATGTATTGTGTACAAAAATGATGAACCGGTGGAATTTTCAGCAATACCGCTAACAATGTATAATATAGAAAGTAATATGCCGGATAATATACATGCAGATAGAGATATATCTTCTGATTGTAATGAAAATTCCGCTCCACTGTACAGAATAGAAAACATCCCTTCCATAAGTGCAGTACTTCAGAACTTTTACGAAAAGAAAAACAATATAACCCGTATTCGCCAGCGTTCAGCCGATTTAAGACAGATTGTAAATACAGCTCTTGAGCGAAACAACAAGAAATATGACCTTCAGCTTAAGCAGCTTGCCGACACAGAAAAGCGTGAAAAGTACCGCATATACGGTGAACTTCTCAATGCCTACGGCTATGATATTCCGGAAGGCGCCAAAAGCTTCGAGGCACTAAATTATTATACAAATGAAATGATAACCATACCTCTTCAGGAGGATTTGACTGCGCACGAAAACAGTGTAAAATACTTTGAGCGTTACAACAAGTTAAAGCGCACCTATGAGGCATTGAGCAAGTTAACCTTAGAAACAAAGGAAGAAATTGACCATTTAGAATCTATAAGCAACTCTCTGGATATAGCTGTCTCCTACGATGATTTAGTTCAGCTAAAGGAAGAGATGATTGAATATGGCTATATCCACCGCAAAGGCACTAAGGGAAAATCGGCCTCCGGTCGAAAAGAGAAAATTACAAGTAAGCCGTTCCATTACATTTCAAGCGACGGTTTTCACATG
>JBNMLM010000141.1:0-3488 GCA_050874845.1 Eubacteriales bacterium
CAAAAGTCGTGATATGCATAAATATAATACGTTATACATGCTAAGTTTATAAGGCATGTTTTGGCCACAACATAATATAAATGTTATCATGTAAGAATAATAGAACATGGATATGGGGTAAGAAAATGGGAATAGAATTAGATGATATATTAGGTTTTAATTTTTTTCAGTATGGCAGTCCGTATATCGGGGAATGTGGTGGCATGCATTTCAGGATGGCGCGCAATCCGCTTGAAAATGTTGTGTTCAATCATGACCCACATAAGAATGATGAGGCATTGTTCGATGTGACAATATGGAGAGGCCCGTATAATTATGATAAGACAAGACAGAAAAAGACCACTGCACAGTTTCCTTTTACGGAGGAAGGGCGGCTTGCGGCTGTACAGTGGCTCAATGAAAGATATGATGAGCGTGTAGATTATTGGGCAGAGGGAATTCCTCTTTTCCCTAAATATAAGACCGACCCGGACGAACCGGATACGGTGGAGGTCGATGAGAATTTGTCTGATGATAATAATTAACAACATATCCGGCGAAAGGAAAGGTGCTGCTTTATATTCTGTAGTTATCGAGAAAATCCATAGCCGCACTTGAGAGGGGAATGTTAGAGTTGACGCAATAGCTTACCTCTCTTTTTTTTATGTTCAGGTTCGGAGGTGTCACCTCCATGAGGGCACCGGACTCAAGCTCACTTTTTACAAATTCGCGTATGACACAGCCTATTCCAAGTCCTGTTTTGGCAAATTCTATAAGCAGATCCATGCTTCCTATCTCCATAAGGGTTGTCTGTGACAGCATTATATCATTGAGGTAGGAATCCACGTAGGTTCTTGTAACATTGTCCCTTGTAAGGAGCATGAGGTTGGCTCCGTGAAAAAGCTTGCTCATATCTGTGTTTTCCCTCAGAAGAAGGTTCTTTATATACCCGGGGGATGCCACAAAGGTGTCATGGATGGAACCGGCACTATATAGCTTCAGCCCTCTCTGTGAATCGGGTGTTGCAATAAGTCCTATATCAATATCACGGTTGTCGATGAGTGAGCGTGTATGAAGTGAGGACTGGCAGTTGATGGAGATGCTTATATGTGGGTTCTTGCGGACGTACTTTTGAAGTCTTGGCAGAAGAATATATTTACAGAGGGTATTGCTGGCTCCGAAACGTATTCTGCCGATGCCAAGCTCTTTTCTGGAATTGAGAAGCTGTTCGCCTGTGGCTATCTCATTGAAGGCATTAAAAATATGAGAATATAAGAGTTCACCATCCTCAGTTAGCTGCACGCCCCTTGAATTGCGGAAGAACAGGGTGGTGCCAAGCTCATTTTCCAACTGCTTTATTGCTTTACTTATGGCGGGCTGGCTGATAAATAACCTTTTGGAGGCTGCGGACAGGTTCATTGTCTGTGCGACGGTGAGGAATATATTGTAGAGGTTCAGTGTGGCATGATTTATATTGTTATTATTGTTATTCATGTGGTTCTCCTTGTTTTTTTGATGATGGATAGCTGATTGGAAATATAAATCCGTCTATGAGCAGTTATATAATTTTGCCGGTACATTGCAGGCTGCTTGGCATGACATTATTATAACTACAGATTATAATAAGTATAAATAATATGTATTTTAAGAATAACAGAAAATGTGTTATTATTCAAGTAATAACAAATCAGCCCGATGAGATTATTCGGACTGGTGAACAGGAAAGAGGAATTATTATGGGTATGACGATGACACAGAAGATTCTTGCAGCACATGCAGGTCTTCCTTATGTAGAAGCAGGGCAGCTTATAGAAGCGGATCTTGATCTGGTTCTTGGCAATGATATAACATCTCCGGTAGCTATTCATGAGATGGATAAGATGAAGAAAACAGGTGTGTTTGACAAGGATAAGATTGCACTTGTGCCGGATCATTTTGTTCCGAACAAGGATATCAAGTCTGCGGAACATTGCAAATGCGTGAGAGAGTTTGCTAAAAAGAATGAGATAACCAATTATTTTGAGGTAGGACAGATGGGAATAGAGCATGCTCTTCTCCCTGAAAAAGGTCTTACGGTTGCAGGCGATGTGGTTATAGGAGCCGATTCGCATACCTGTACTTATGGTGCGTTGGGAGCATTCTCAACCGGAGTAGGTTCAACCGATATGGCGGCGGGCATGGCTACAGGAAAGGCATGGTTCAAGGTGCCTTCGGCAATCAAGTTCGTGCTTACAGGCAAGCCTTCTAAGTGGGTGAGCGGCAAGGATGTCATTCTTCATATTATAGGAATGATAGGCGTTGACGGAGCACTCTATAAATCAATGGAGTTTGTGGGAGACGGAATTAAGAATCTGTCGATGGATGACAGATTTACCATTGCCAATATGGCTATTGAAGCAGGTGGAAAGAATGGCATATTCCCTGTCGATGACATAGCAGAGGCATATATGAGAGAGCACTCAACCAAGAAATACACTATATATGAGGCGGACGAGGACGCTGTATATGATGAGACATACACTATCGATCTGAGCACACTTAAGCCGACAGTGGCATTCCCTCACCTTCCTGAGAACACACACACTGTCGATGAGGCAGGGGAGGTAAAGATTGATCAGGTTGTTATAGGTTCCTGTACAAACGGACGTTTAGATGACCTTAGAATAGCTGCTGAGGTTCTTGAGGGCAGAAAGGTAGCGGACGGACTGAGGGTTATAATCATTCCGGCAACGCAGGCGATATATTTAAAGGCTATGGAGGAAGGTCTTTTAAAGACATTCATTGAAGCGGGAGCAGTAGTCAGCACTCCGACATGCGGTCCTTGCCTTGGCGGATATATGGGTATTCTTGCGGAGGGTGAGCGCTGTGTATCTACAACCAACCGTAACTTTGTGGGACGTATGGGACATGTGAAGTCGGAGGTATATCTTGCTAGTCCTGCTGTGGCTGCCGCAAGTGCGGTGACAGGAAAGATAAGCCAGCCTTCGGAGCTTGGATTATAATTTTTGCGATAATATTTATATAGAAGAAAAGAGGATTGGCTATGAAAGCATCAGGAAAAGTATTCAAATTCGGCGATAATGTTGATACGGACGTAATAATCCCGGCAAGATATCTGAATTCATCGGATCCCGCGGAGCTTGCCGCACATTGCATGGAGGATATAGATAAGGATTTCGTTAAGAAGGTACATAAAGGGGATATAATTGTGGCTGATAAGAACTTTGGCTGCGGTTCATCGAGAGAGCATGCACCTATTGCAATCAAGGCGGCAGGTGTGAGCTGTGTAATAGCTGAGACCTTCGCGCGAATCTTTTACCGCAATGCCATCAATATCGGACTTCCGATAATTGAGTGCGCAGAGGCGAGCAGGGATATCGAGGACGGTGACCAGGTGGATATCGATTTTGACAGCGGTATCATTACCAATGTCACCAAGGGAAAGCAGTACAAGGGTCAGGCGTTCCCGGAGTTCATGCAGAAGCTCATATCAGCGGGCGGACTTATAA
>JBNMLM010000142.1:0-3111 GCA_050874845.1 Eubacteriales bacterium
TAAATGTACAAAAACCAAGGAGAATGAGCGGCCAGTAGCCAAGTGCAACTATGACACCCGACGAAGCCGCGATACCCTTGCCGCCCTTGAATCCAAGATAGAACGGAAAATTATGTCCAAGTATAACTCCAAAACCGCTGTACAGGACAAGAACCATAATGATATCAGCGTGGCTCTGACCGAATATCAGCCTTACAACCGTAGCAGCAAGGACAGCCTTTACCATGTCACCGATATAGGTTATTATTCCTGCCTTCTTGCCAAGAACTCGGAGAGCGTTGGTTGTGCCGGCATTGCCGCTTCCCTCCTTGCGGATGTCAATTCCGTGCAGCTTACCGTAAATATAGCCTGTCTGAAAAAGTCCGAATGCATACCCGATAACCAGACATATAAGACGTTGTACTATAGTTTCCATGATATATCCTGTTTACTCCTTCTCATTTCTCTCACGTATTATAAATTTGAGTGCTGTACCTCTAAAGCCGAATGCCTCTCTTATCTTGTTCTCGATATATCTTGTATATGAGAAATGCATAAGCTCCTTGTCATTTACAAAAATTACAAACGTAGGTGGAGCAACGGCAACCTGTGTCATATAGAATATCTTAAGGCGGCGTCCCTTATCTGAAGGCGGCTGCTGCATAGCCACTGCCTCAGAGAGAATCTCATTGAGCACACCTGTCTGTATTCTGAGATTCTGGTTCTCGATAACCATATCAATCATATCATAGAGCTTGTTAAGTCTCTGTCCGGTTTCTGCGGAAACAAACATAATCTCAGCATAAGGGATGAATGAGAGTATCTCCTTAATCTTGTTGTTATGCTCATACATGGTCTTGTCATTCTTCTCAATGGCATCCCACTTGTTCACAACAACAATTATTCCCTTGCCTCTCTCGTGCGCGATACCGGCAATCTTCGCATCCTGCTCCGTGACACCCTCTGTCGCATCAATGACAACAAGCACCACATCTGCACGCTCAACCGCACTCACAGTACGGATGATACTGTAGCGCTCAAGGTCCTCCTTAATCTTACTCTTCCTTCTAAGACCTGCTGTGTCGATAAACACATATTCCCTGCCCTGATACTTGACCTCTGTGTCGATGGCGTCTCTGGTAGTTCCCGCAATATTCGATACGATGACACGGTTAGCACCAGTGAGCTTGTTGATTATTGAGGACTTACCTACATTAGGCTTACCTACTATGGCAACTCTAGGGCGCTCATCCTCCGTGTCGCTTAACATCTCCTCAGTAAAGTGACCGGTCACGGCGTCAAGCATCTCACCGAAGCCAAGTCTGTTTACAGATGATATCGGCATAGGGTCACCGATACCAAGATTGTAGAACTCATATACATCCGGCATCATCTTGTTGAAATCATCAACCTTGTTGACAACTAAAACTACAGGTTTTCCCGAACGTCTGAGCATATCAGCGACCTTAGAATCAGAATCCACAAGTCCCTGCTTGACATCCACAAGGAAAATTATGACATCTGCTGTATCAATAGCTATCTGGGCCTGCTCTCTCATCTGCGAAAGAATGATGTCCTTACTGTCCGGCTCAATTCCGCCTGTGTCAATCATGGTAAAATTGTAGCGGAGCCACTCAACATCTGCATATATTCTGTCTCTTGTGACGCCCGGTGTATCCTTAACTATAGAAATCTGCTGTCCCGCAAGCGCATTGAACAGCGTAGACTTTCCTACATTCGGTCTGCCTACTATGGCAACAATTGGTTTACTCATTATTTCTTCACCTCTTTATATGATAAAAAATTTAGTGGGATTTTGCTTTCTTAAAAAATTACAACATTTATATGATAACAAGTAATTTTGAGTTTGTAAAGGTTTTCTCTTGACTATGAAGAAATATAAACTTATTATGTTAATGTTCAGAGTCAATCGTAATTTCAAAAAATCGGCTTTGGATGGTAACATTACTATATAATTCAACCGTAAAGAAAGGCAGATATTACTTATGAGCAGTGAAAAAGAACTTACAACTCTTCCGGTAGCTCCGCTTAAGCTTATCGTTATGCAGAGCTGTGCTGAACTTGGAAAAAAAGTTGATGACTATATCGTACAATTCCGCAAGGAAGCTCACAACGAGCACAAGGAAGGCATAGAATTCAAAGGATACCTCGAAGATTCTTATATAATCGACAGCGTTTGCCCAAGATTCGGTACAGGTGAAGCCAAAGGACAGATACTCGGTTCTGTGCGCGGAACAGACCTTTACATCCTCACAGATGTGTGCAATCACAGCATCACATACGATGTATTCGGTCATACCAATTACATGTCCCCTGATAACCATTTTCAGGATTTAAAAAGAATCATTGCGGCAGCAGGTTCACACTGCAAGAGAATTACCGTAATAATGCCATTTTTATATGAGAGCAGACAGCATAAGCGTTCCAAGCTCGAATCCCTCGACGCCGCACTTGCATTGCAGGAGCTCACCAAGATGGGCGTGAGCAATATTATTACCTTCGATGCGCATGACCCTAGGGTTAACAACTCCATTCCGCTCCGCGGCTTTGACAACTTCCAGCCTCCTTATCAGTTTATCAAGGCAATTACAAAGAAGTTCAAGGATATCACCATAGACAAGGACCACTTGATGATTATCTCCCCTGACGAAGGCGCCATGAGCCGTGCAGTGTATTTTTCAAGTGTACTCGGCGTGGAGCTAGGTATGTTCTACAAGAGACGCGACTATGCACACGTAGTAAACGGAAAGAATCCTATTGTTGCACATGAATTCTTAGGCGCTGATGTAACCGGCAAAGACGTCATGGTCATTGATGACATGATTTCCTCCGGTGAGAGCATTCTCGACACCGCAGCCAACTTAAAGCAGCGCGGCTGCCGCAGAGTATTCGTCTGCACTACATTCGGTCTTTTTACAGACGGAATGGCCAAGTTCGATGAATACTACAATAAGGGATATATCTCAGGAGTCGTTACAACCAACCTCACCTATATAAGTGACAATATCAAGGCTAAGCCATACTTTATCGAGGCTGACATGAGTAAGTTCCTCGCTAAGATTATAGATGCCCTCAATCACGATAAGTCCATCGGCGGTCTGATGGATCCGA
>JBNMLM010000143.1:0-3056 GCA_050874845.1 Eubacteriales bacterium
CAGTGTGAGAATATGTCTGCCATAGAGAGGGAGAAAGACAGAAATGAGAGAAATTATTTTTAGAAATTTTAGTGACTTGAACATATACCAATTCATAGTATGGTTTTTCACCTACAGCTTTCTGGGCTGGTGTATGGAGTGTGTGGTTATCAGGGTTCAGCTTGGTTATTGGGAGAACAGAGGCTTTGCAAAGCTGCCGTTTTGCGTGATATACGGCTTCGGCTGTCTGGGCGCATTTACATTGTTTGCCCCATTTGCGAACAATCCGCTTGCACTTTTTCTTGCAGGCTGTATAGGCGGAACTATTTTTGAGTATATAGTGGCGATGGTAATGATTAAGCTGTTTGGGGAACTCTGGTGGAATTATGACCATAAGAGATTTAACTACAAGGGAATACTGTGCTTGCAGAGTTCACTTGCGTGGGGTGTAATCTGTGTATTGCTGTTTATGGTTATTAATGTTAGAATAAAGTTTATGGTGCATGTTATCAATCCTATGGTGGTGAGACCACTTGCTGTGCCGCTTTTTGTGTCATACACGGTGGATTTTTTACATCAGTTTTACCGCTCGCTCAGGGATAAGAATGAGGGAAACAACACGGAGAAGATGGCATAGCATACTTAAAATTGAAAAGAGCATGGTTGATGAAGAATCTTCTTAAGGATAATTTTACACTTTTAAAAAAATGCGGAAAGACACTGGTGATATTCGAACTGATCTACAAGATGGTTGCGGTGGCAGTGTTTTATCCGCTTTTTTTGCTTTTATTTAAGCTTAGTTTTAAGATAGTGGGAATAAAATACCTGACCAATGGATATATTGTCAGATATTTTACCAATCCATTTATAATTGCCATGATTGTACTGCTTGTATTTCTGGCTGCAATATATAATTTCTTTGAGAAATGCTGTATGTCAGTTGCTATAGAAGCGGGGGTTGTTGGAAAAAAAATTGGCATATCTGATATGTTCTATGCAGGTATGCGCAATTTCCGCTCCAAATTTAAGCCGCACAATATTTCCATGATATTGTATGAGATATTTTTATTTCCGTTTTCTAATATTATAATTCTCGGACTTGTGATGGTAAACCTGACATTTCCGGAGTATGTTACAAGGGTATTCGGCAATAAAAACATAATGTACCTTATAATAGTACTTGTATGTTTCGTCCTGTTTGCACTGGCTATCAGAGAGATATTTACACCTAATTATCTTATATATGGAAGTGAGAATGTAAAGGACGCATACAAAAGGAGTGCATCGCTGCTTCATAGAAGGACATTGAGAACGATTATTCTGATGCTGTTCTGGAATATTATGATAATGGCTGCGGTGGGAGTTTTGTTCCTTGTGATTTCTTTGATTGTGATTGGAGGGAGTCTCCTGTTAAATTTTACAAGAGCGGGAGTGGCTATATACCTAACTGTAATCAAGGGATTTAAGAATATTATAACTTTTACACTTGTACTGATATCAACACCGGCTTCATATCTTGTTATTTCCAGCATGTTCTTCCGCTACAGGAAGGAAATCGGAAGAGTATGGAGGGTATCTGAAAATACACAGGAAGTCATAGATAATCCGGTGTATCTGAAATTTCCTGTTAAGGTGGGTATAGTGGCTGGGACGGTCATATCGAGTATAATGATATGTGTGTACATATTCATTGGAACTGCCAAAAATCCATTTGATAAGGTAGAGCTCTTAAAGGTTCCGGAAATAAGCGCACATAGGGGAAGCTCAGGGCTGGCACCGGAGAATACTATGTCTGCGTTTAAACAGGCACTTTATGATTTGGCGGATTATGTAGAACTGGACGTCCATCTTACTTCCGATAATGTTGTGGTGGTTATGCACGACTCAAATTTAAAAAGAACAACCGGAGTCAATAAAAATATATGGCAGGTATCCTATGACAGAATCAAGGAACTTGATGCGGGGAGCTGGTTCTCTGCTGATTTTGCCGGAGAGCAGGTTCCTACACTTGAAGAGGTTATAAAGGAAATCGGGCCACTGGTAAAACTTAATATTGAGATAAAATATAATAAAAGGGAAAGGGGTCTGACAGAGGCAGTTGTGGATATAATCGAACGCAATGGATTCGAGGACAGGTGCGTTGTGACATCATCTGATTATTCCGTTCTATCCGAAGTCAAGAAGCTTAACAGTGATATAAAAACAGGATATGTGTTGTCAGCAGCTTATGGGGCATACTATTCAATAAGCTATGTCGATGTCATAAGTATCAATTATACTTTTGTGAACAAGGCGCTTGTGGATTCCGTTCACAGATATGGAAAGGAACTGTATGTATGGACTGTGAACGCACCATCGATAGTGAAGTCGCTTGCCAACATGGGCGTAGATAATATTATTACAGATAATCCCGTTATGGCAAGGGAAGCGGTCTATTCAAGATATACAGGAAAAGAGCTTATCAATATACTCGATTATGTGTTTTCGCTAAATGGGTATTGATTTTATAACTAAATTAAAAAGAGAATTGTATTAAAAAAGCCGGGTTGCAGAAAGCTGTGGTACTTCTGCAATCCGGCTTATATTAAATATTATCGTGTGATGGTTGTTCCGCACTTTCCGAGGAGAGCATCCTTAGCGTGCTCAAGGCTGGCTATGACAGCCTTACGTCCGGTGCCTGCTTCCACGAACTCAATAGCGGCATTAACCTTAGGAAGTGTGGTTATTGGACCGAAGTCACCTGTTGTCGCATAAGGCTTGAGATCGGATACAGTCACATTATCAAATGAACGCTCGTCCGGCTTGCCGGCATTGACTGTGAGCTTGTCATAGACTGTGAGGAATAAAAGTGTGTCGGCTTCGGTAAGCTCCGCAAGACGTGCCGCAACATAATCCTTCTCGATGATTGCGCTTGCACCTTTTAGCTTGGTGCGCTGCTCAAGTACAGGGATTCCGCCGCCGCCGGCTGCAATTACAATCTGGTGCGCGTCGAGCAGAGCGTTGACAGCATCAATTTCATATATATCCATAGGCTTAGGAGCGGCAATGATTCTTCTGTAGCCTTCAGGCTCCTCCAC
>JBNMLM010000144.1:0-3011 GCA_050874845.1 Eubacteriales bacterium
CCAATGAGCCGTGTTGCATGTGAGACACTCACAAATACAGGTTTTGTTATGGTAATGGGTGAGATTACAACAAAGGCTAACGTAGATATCCCTGCAATCGTGAGAAAGACAGTTACGGATATCGGTTACAACAATTCTGCGTATGGTTTTGACGGAAACACATGTGCAGTTATGGTTTCACTTGATAAGCAGTCACCGGATATTGCCATGGGAGTTGACAAGGCTTTAGAGGCTAAGGAAAACCAGATGTCTGAAGAGGAGATTGATGCAATCGGTGCCGGAGACCAGGGTATGATGTTCGGTTATGCGTCAAATGAGACAGAGGAGTATATGCCATATCCTATCGCACTTGCACACAGACTTGCAAGACAGCTTACCAAGGTAAGAAAGGACGGAACACTTAAATATCTCCGTCCAGATGGCAAGACACAGGTTACTGTTGAATATGACGATAATCACAAGCCTGTACACTTGAACGCAGTTGTCCTCTCAACACAGCATGACCCGGATGTAACTCAGGAGCAGATTCATGAGGATATCAAGAAGTATGTATTTGATGAGATTCTTCCAAAGGAGCTTGTTGACGAAAGAACAAAGATGTACATTAATCCTACAGGACGTTTCGTAATCGGTGGACCTAATGGCGATAGCGGTCTTACAGGACGTAAGATTATCGTTGACACTTATGGCGGATTTGCACGTCACGGCGGCGGAGCTTTCTCAGGAAAGGACTGCACGAAGGTTGACCGTTCAGCAGCGTATGCAGCACGTTATGTAGCTAAGAACATTGTCGCAGCAGGTCTTGCAGAGCGCTGCGAAATCCAGCTTTCCTACGCTATAGGTGTTGCACATCCTACATCAATCAATATTGACACATTCGGCACAGGAAAAGTATCTGATGATAAGCTTTCAGAGATAGTATCAGAGAACTTTGATTTAAGACCGGCTGGAATTATCAAGATGCTTGACCTTAGAAGACCTATCTATAAGCAGACAGCAGCTTATGGTCACTTTGGCCGCCATGACATTGATGTGCCTTGGGAGAAGCTTGACAAGGTTGAGACTTTAAAGAAATATCTGTAAATGTTTATATTTAATTTATAAAATGTTGTTTAATATTGTGTTACAATGGACGTATAGGCGTGGCCTATACGTCCTTTTTAACATTGTCAAGAAAGATTTCTGCTGGATGTCGGGAAACCTGCCGGATAGTGTTATAGGCAAGCGGTGAAGCAGCTTGCGGATGGGGCGTAGAAAGTTATGCACAGTATTTTTGCCGTTGTATGTCGGCGGAATGGGGATTTTTATGAAATTAAAAACAAAGATTCAGCTGGCGTTCTGCGTATTATGTATAGTACCGCTCATACTTGTGGTGGCTGTTTTAAGTGTTGGAACGTATAAGCTAAAAACAATTTATCACACTTACAAGATAGATATGAATACCTACACGGTAATGTTCAATCCGATGTTAGCTTTCAATGCTGTCAATTCAAGCATAGAGGACGAACTTGAAACGGTAAGGGACGCTAATCCTGATTTGCTTTGTGATAAGGACTATCTTGATGAGTATTGTAACGGTCTTACAAATGATGCAACGGATATCATTGTAAATATTGAAGGACAATATGTGTATTCAAGCTATGACAGTGAGCAGGAGGATGAACTGTATACAGAGCTTACCAAGCTTGAAAAGCTGGGCAAGCTTGACGGATTACAGGGCGGCATGTACTTAGGCGGAAACTTGCAGATGCTTGTCAACAGGGTTATGTTCGATTGCAGCAATGGAAAAGAGGGCAGGCTCTATATAGTCACACACATTGAGCATATGGTTCCGCAGGTCAAGAATATGGCAATCATTTTCCTTATATGTCTTGTAGCAATACTTGTTGCGGCTAGTGGGTGCATAAGTGTGTGGGTGTACAGAGGGCTTGTGACACCTATCAAAAAATTGCAGGATGCGACACATAATATTGCAGAGGGAAATCTCGATTTCACACTTCAAAGCAACAGACATGATGAGATAGGTGAGCTTATAGATGACTTTGAGGTTATGAGAAAGAGACTGAAGGACTCGGCTGAGGAGAAGATTCAAAATGACAAGGAGAGCCGAGAGCTTATAAGCAATATTTCGCATGATTTAAAGACACCTATGACAGCGATAAAGGGTTATGTCGAGGGAATTATGGATGGCATCGCTGATACACCTGAGAAGATGGACAGATATGTGAGAACCATTTATAATAAGACTGTAGATATGGATAAGCTTATAAATGAGCTTACACTTTATTCTAAGATTGATGCAAATAAGATACCGTACAATTTTAATAAGATTAATGTGGCAGAATATTTTGACGACTGCGTTAGCGAGTTAAAGGTCGAGCTTGACTCGAAAAATATTGAGCTTGGATATTTTAACTATGCCGATAAGTCATCGGTTATAATCGCTGACCCGGAGCAGCTTAAAAGAGTAATCAACAACATCATAAGCAATTCAGTCAAGTATATGTCAACAGACAGAAAAGGAATCATAAATATCAGAATAAGCGATGCGGATGACTTTGTACAGTTCGAGATAGAAGATAATGGAAAAGGCATAGCGCAGAAGGATGTGCAATATATTTTTGACCGCTTCTACAGGACGGACGCATCGAGAAATTCGGCACAGGGCGGCAGCGGAATAGGTCTGTCGATTGTGAAGAAGATTATAAATGACCACGGCGGTCAGATATGGGCTACCAGCAAGGAAGGCACAGGTACGGTAATGCACTTTGTTCTTAGAAAATATAAAAATCAGGAGAGTGGAAAAAATGAGTAAGATTTTGATTATCGAGGATGAGGAGAGCATCGCAGAGCTTGAGAGGGATTATCTTGAGATAAGCAGCTACGAAGTCACAATCTGTAATGACGGCGAGAAGGGACTGAAGGAGGCACTCGACAACGAGTATGATTTATATATTCTTGACCTTATGCTTCCGGGTGTTGACGGTGTTGAAATATGCAAGGCAATAAGA
>JBNMLM010000145.1:0-3008 GCA_050874845.1 Eubacteriales bacterium
AAAAGTCCTGCGGCTGCCATGAGCTTCACATCACCGCCACCCATCGCCCTGCCGCCTGATATAATACCTATCAGAAGCAGAAAGGCACTGACACAAATAAGTCCGATAAGGTGTGAGACAATATTGTGGTAGTCGAGCGCGCTTCTCAGCACACCGAGTACCAGAATGGTAATGTTGACACCTATCGGTATCTCATAGGTTCTCCAGTCGATGACTGACAGCACAACCAGAGCTGAGAAAAACAGACATAACAGTATGCTGTCAATATTTATGTCATTGATAATGAATATCAGTACATACCCGATTCCGTTCATCGCTTCGATGAGCGGATATTGCACTGAAATTTTTGCCTTGCAATACCGGCACTTACCGCCAAGCTGCAGCCACGAGAACAGTGGCACCAAATCGTACCATCTGAGGCTGTGGCCACAGCTCATGCAGTGAGAACCCGTTGTTGCAATATTCTCTTTAAGCGGCAGCCTGTAAATGCAGACATTTAAGAAGCTGCCTATCACGATTCCGAAGAGGAAGGTGAATATGTAGAGTTGAATGTAATACTGCATATTGTTGGCTGATTATCTTGTTACAGTATAGTCTGCACTTTTACCTTTGATTGTTTTTGCTTCCGTTTCATCCTCTGATAAAAATACAGTTATATTACCAGTTTTAACATTCACTTTAATGCAAATGTTATTACCACTATTCTTTGCAATTTTTCCACCAAAAAGTTTAATATCTCCTATATTTTCTGCAACACTATCCGTATCTTTGAATGATGCACCATCATATACTGCACTAACATTCAACGAATCATTTAATGATGCGGCAAACTTTTTACCTGCGTCATCTACTGTATCAGAAAAAGCAGTTCCCAAATAACCATTTTTTAAGTTAACAATTACTTCTTCTGATGTACCTGCTTTTTTAATAATTGCATCATAAACAGTTTCATTTGTCATAGCAGCCTGAACATTCCCAGCTATTGTATCAAGTGCCTGAATATCTTTTGACTCTCTTGCCTTCTCAATATTGCTGAGAAGTGATGGTGCAATAACACCAACTAATACTACCATAATAGCGATTACTACTAAGAGCTCTACGAGAGAGAAACCCTTATTATTCTTGTTTAACTTCTTCATACTTAAATCTCTCCTTTAAATATAAATATTATTTTTTAGGCTTATGCCCATATATGTTACGCGGTGGTCGGGTAGCCACCGGGATAACCGAAGCTCATTTTATAATATATAAAACACACATTATTCAACTTTATTACTTTATCCGATTCCGTTATACAGCGTCATCATCGGCGCATACACTGCGGCAATGATAGCGACAACGATAACCGCAAGGAACACAATTACAAGCGGCTCAAGGAGTGCCGTCATCTGCTCGGTCGCCATCGTAACCTCTTCGTCGTAGTAATCTGCTACGTTGTCAAGCATCTCCTCGAGGTTACCTGTCTCCTCTCCTATACCTACCATATGTACAATCATCGGCGGAAATATTCCGCTGGTTCTGAGCGGTCTTGAGAGCGGCTGTCCGCCCTTTACCTTCTCCTGCGTGTCCGCAAGTGTATCTTCATACACTACATTTCCTATTACTTTAGATGTTATTGATAACGCCTCGACCACGGACATACCTGCCGCAAGAAGTGTCGACATGGTTCTTGCGAATCTCGAACATGCTGTCTTGGTGTTGAGCTTTCCGAATATCGGTGCCTTGAGCTTAAGCTGACCGAACACTCTTTTTCCCATAGGTGTACCGGCATATATCTTTACGCCAATCACAATGCCTGCAATCACAATAACTATCGGTATCCAGTTGGCAATGAGAAAATCGCTGAAGCCCATAACCGCTAGTGTATATGCGGGCATATCCATGTCCATGTCCTCGAACGTCTCCATGAATCCTGGGAGCACTCCGACAAGCATTACTATCATAACCGCGATTGCCACTATGATAAGGACTACCGGGTACATCATGGCTTTCTTTACAAGTCCTTTGAGCTTATTTTCCTTTTCAAAGTGCACTGCCATCCTCGACAGCGACTTTTCAAGCGAACCTGACTGTTCACCTGCAGCTACCATGTTCAGCAACATCTCCGGGAACATCTCACCCTGTTTACGCATGGCATTAGAGAGTGTCTCACCTTTCTCAACGCTGGTCTTAGTCTCCATGATTGCCGCCGCAAGCTTCTTGTTCTCGGTCTGCTGTGAGAGCATGTCCAGTGCCTCGATAACGCTTACTCCTGCCTTTAATATACTGTTGAACTGTCGGCAGAACACTGAGAGGTCTCTTACGGAAGCCTTCTTCTTTCCGATATTTATATCAATATCCTTATTGAGAAGGGACGCCTCCTTGACTGAGACTATCATGCTCGCCTCAGCTTTAAGCATTGTCCTTGCCTTGTCTATGCTGTCCGCCTCGACATTTCCCTTTTTCTTTTTGCCTTCTTTTGTGACAATTTCGTACGAATATGTTGCCATTGTGTACAACCTCGCTTAGTTTCTACATTTTGTACCGAAAGCAGGCACAATTAATATTATTCATCAACTTATTTTATATCCATTATAGTAATTCTCATCGTGTTTGTCCATAGCTTTAGTTTACCTGTTTATGGTAAATTATACCTATTTTTTACACATATCGACATAGAATAAAAGCTCTTACATGTCATATTCATGTAAGAGCTTTTATTCTTTTAATATCTGTACTTATCCTTGTTTTTCCCGATGTCATTTCTTTCAATTCTGTGTGTTTGCGCTCTTCATCGCATTCCTGAACTCTTCTACGGACATGCTTGCCTTCTCAGCAGCTTTTTCTATGGTGAGCACTCCGTCTTTAACCAGCTCGGCAAGGGCATGGTAAAGTGTACCCCTTGTCAAGGACAAATTAAGAAGAAGGGATTTTGATTTTCCAGCCAGTAGATGGCTATATCATTACGTTTCATTACCTTCTTCATTATCTATATCTAACAAAGGGATTCTCCCTTTTATCGGATATAT
>JBNMLM010000146.1:0-2918 GCA_050874845.1 Eubacteriales bacterium
AACTCAAAGACAGACCGTGACGCTATTCAGGACGAGATTTCACAGCTCACAACAGAGATTGACCGTGTTTCCGAGACGACAAAGTTCAACGAGACATATCTCTTAAAGGGTGATGCTGACGGAAATACAAAGAAGATGTATCTTGAAGCTCATGATGCAGGTCTCAAGGGAACACTCACAGACAATGGTGACGGTACAGCTTCATTTGTAATGGATATAAGCGTTGGTGATGATGTGACAATCGCTGGTAAGAATTACACTATAGGCGGAACGAAGGATGATTTATCAGATCTTCTTACTGATAATAATATTACACCTTCTGAAGGTGATAAGATTACAATAGATGGTACAGAGTATACTTATTATGACCAAAAGGCGGCGGTTTCTAATGGAAACAATAAGACGAATGGTTGGGATGCCGGTTGGTATGCTACAGCACCGACAGATAAGGGTGATGGTACAGGAGATCCTTTAAAAGGTAAATATGCGGATACGGATGCAATGGTAGGTGTAACAGTTACTGTAGGCGGCAAGTCAATATATGTTATGGATGATTCAGGAACGAAGAGCGGAACTGCTGCTGATGGAATTGATGACAGCGATTCATCTGTAATCTCAAAGGCTAAGGCATACAAGCTTGCCGCTGATGAGCTTCTCAAGGCTAACCAGATTGGTGATACACAGGGTAACGCCGGTGTAGGTGTTGATGATACAGATACAGCGGTTACCCTTACAAATGGTACAGGTACATTCAAGATTAAGCTTGCTCAGACAGAAGTAGCAGAGAAGTTAAACTTCAATCTTCATGTAGGTTCTGACGCTGACATGACCAACAAGATTAATGTCAACATTGAGGCAATGAACTCCTCATACCTTGGAATTAAGGGTATCAATGTATCAGATGATACAGGTGTTGCAGCTACATATGCAGTAGATGCAATCTCCGATGCACTCCAGAAGGTATCAGAGCAGCGTTCATCACTTGGTGCCGTTCAGAACAGACTTGAGCACACAATTGACAACCTCGACAACATTGTTGAGAACACGACATCCGCTGAGTCCCGTATCCGTGATGTAGATATGGCTGAGGAGATGGTTGAGTACAGCAAGAACAATATTCTTGCACAGGCTGGACAGTCTATGCTCGCACAGGCTAATCAGTCAACACAGGGAGTTCTCTCCTTACTCGGCTAATCTTAACTAGCTTGTGGCATTTTCTTATTAAAAGAAAATTCCTACTGGAAAGATTATTTTCAAGGGAGATAATATTTTCTACTGGAAATATAATTTCTAATGCAGAATTTTCCAATGAAATATTTGCAATGGAATAATAATTCCTAATTAAATAACGACATGGTTTTAAAAGGCTTTCATACCACAATAGGTATGAAAGCCTTTTTTAGACGGAAATGATTTTATTTTAACAGGAGCCGGAATATTCTCTTCCCCAATTGCCTAAATTCCATAAATAATGTATAATAAGCAAGGTAATAATTAAACTAGATAATTGTGAACTACCACAGACTGCAACAGTCAGTGGCTTCTGTTAAATAGTTCACCGGACTAAGCTGTTAGAAATGGCAGCTACGATATTCAGGTCATATTTGTGAGAATTTGACGCTGTCAAAGCGGATTGCAGATATCCGATTGATTATCATTTTTTACACATAATGTGATTGCCAAACTCGAACTTAATTAAACAGTTGCAAATGTCAGGTTCGGGGTGAAATTATTATCTATTACACACATGAAAGGAAGTACACGCTTATGTTAAAGGTTGGTATGCTTACAAGTGGTGGAGACTGTCAGGCACTCAATGCGGCTATGAGAGGTGTCGCTAAGTCTCTTTACAGAGCTGTTGATGATGTGGAGATTATCGGTTTTGAGGAGGGCTATAAAGGTCTTATCTACGGTGATTTCAGGGTTATGAAAAAAAGCGATTTTTCGGGTATTCTTACAGAGGGCGGCACAATAATTGGAAGTTCAAGACAGCCTTTCAAGCTTATGCGTGTGCCGGATGAGAAGGGTCTTGACAAGGTTGAGGCTATGAAGAAGAACTATAAGTCGCTTGGACTTGACTGCCTTGTGGTGCTCGGCGGAAACGGAACACACAAGACAGCTAACCTTCTCAGGGAGGAGGGGCTTAATGTCGTCACACTTCCTAAGACGATAGACAACGACCTTTGGGGTACGGATATGACTTTCGGTTTCCAGAGCGCGGTCAACATTGCAACTAACGCAATCGACTGTATTCACACAACAGCTTCCTCACATGGAAGAGTATTTATAGTTGAGGTTATGGGACACAAGGTCGGATGGCTTACACTTCACGCAGGCATTGCGGGCGGTGCGGACATTATTCTCATCCCTGAAATTCCTTACGATATCAAGTCCGTTGTGGCAGCTTTAAACAGGAGAACCAAGGCGGGCAAGAATTTCTCGATACTTGCCGTTGCGGAGGGCGCTATATCCAAGGAGGATGCGGCTCTTCCTAAGAAGGAATTGAAGCAGAGATTAAAGGACAATCCTTACCCTTCGGTATCATACAAGATAGGAAGCGAGATACAGGAGCTCACAGGTCAGGAGGTTCGTATCACTGTTCCGGGACATACACAGCGAGGCGGAAGTCCATGCCCTTATGACAGGGTGCTTGCGTCAAGACTTGGTGCGGCGGCAGCCAAGCTTATTCTTGAAAAGGATTACGGCTACATGGTCGGAATAAAGAATGGCGAGATAGTCAAGGTTCCGCTTGCTGACGTTGCGGGCAAGCTCAAGATGGTTGACCCTAACGCGTCAATAATCAACGAGGCTAAGATGCTCGGAATTAGTTTCGGCGACTAAGTGAACTACCCACCACCTAAAGGTGGTGGGCTTCTGTTAAATGGTTCACCAGACTAAGTATTCAGAAATGGATACTA
>JBNMLM010000147.1:0-2917 GCA_050874845.1 Eubacteriales bacterium
ATAATATGTTGTTAAATAGAAAGCCCGCCTTAACGGCGGGCTTTCTAATGTTAATTATATAGAATTGTTATTGCGGTACAAGATTTACATTTGCAGGAAATTCTTGTAATCAAGAAGCTCTTTAGGAACCGGAAGGTTTTTTCGCTCCAGCTGCGAGATGACAAGATCAATGTGCTTTAACTTCGTCAGGAAGGTTTTGTTGCCACCTGAAAACAACTCCTTGACCATAGGGTTATCCGACAGTCGGTCACGGAATTCCTTTGAAAATGGGCAGTAGGTAAAGAGTATACGTCGTGCAATCTTATTTAACCTGAAGGATCCGAGAGCCTCGTAAATCATCCATGTCTCGTAATCGTGTACGAACACCTCACGATAATTGTTACGGCATGAAGTGAGAGTAGACTTGATTTTGGCTTTGGCAGCTTCGGGCAATTCACGATTCTTTTTATAAAACTGGATGTAGTCGCAGTATTCAGCTGTCAGTGACGGCTCTGAAATATTGTTCCAATATACACCCTGCGAACGCTTGCACATTTCCCAACGGAAACGTCCGGTTACGCATGTAAGAATGTTGGAGACATTGATTGTAGGGAATATAGGAAGTATAAAACGTGCCGGGGTATCTTTTAATCTGCCCTCAATCTCCTGCCACATAAGGCCATCATTGCCTGCGACAGGCATAAGGATTACATTAGGGAGAACCTCAGACATAATAAATTCACGGTCAATCTCACTTGCTTTGTTCTGATAAATAATCTCACGGTAGAAGGCCGAGAAGTCCTTTCTTCGAATGGCGTCTATTGAGGAGATTATCTTTTCGGCGGTGACAATTGAGGCACTGAAGCTTCTTGTAATTCCATTTTCGGTGAGTACAGGACAGAAGTTGCTGCTTCTGCCATGAACTACGCGGTTAGCGGATGTGAACATGTTCTCAATTTCGAAGCGGACCTTCGCGTCATTGTCGGCGAGGGCAGCTTCGGCATCCTTAGCGGAAATCTTTCCCATGCGCTTGTTTGTATTGATTGTCTCAGCGTAGTCCATATCCATTGAGTTCTTGGATGGCTCCTTATCACCCCATAGAATCTCTCTTAACCATGAATAGATTGTATAAACGCCCCTTCCGTTACACTCCTTTTCTACTATGAGAGATAACCTGTAAAGGTCGAGTGCATTCTCTCTTGACAGAAGATTCTCGTCCATGTATCCGAAATTCAAAAACATGGATATAATAGGAGGCGTGGTAAGGCTGTTGACCGCCTTGCAAAATACAAGATAATATATCTTGTAGTACAACTTGGAAATCTCGCGGCGAAGCTGTCTTGATTCGTCTGAAGGTGAGGTCTGCTGCTTCGGTATTCTGTAACTCTCCATAAGCTGAGTGAAGCGTTCCGCATCTTCTGCCTCTATTTCAGAGTAAGCGAGAATACGCGGAAGCGATTTTTCAAGCTGCGACCATGCGAATTCTTCATCAAAATCATCGCTGGTATCTGCGAATGCAGCAGGAGTATCCTCAATCGCCATGATAAAATCATCTTCCGGTTCCGGTTCAACATAGTCGACATTGATTTCCAGACGATCTGCCATCTGCGAACAGGCGTCATTGATGGTTGACAGGAAACGTGCACCATCATAAATTGAGCCAATAGTAACCGATAGGTTGGCTTTGTAGAATTCAACCGCAGTTTTATTCGATACAGATGAGAGAGCATTGAATTTGTCCAACTCCCAACGAGCTATACGGGAATCCGGACGATATTCAGCATCAACATCACGACATTTCATGGTCAGCTCAAGATATGTCTTGATTATATCGGAAATATGTCTGGACTGCATTATGGCGAATATACTGATATTGTCTGCCTGGTCACTCAGCACACGCGTTATGTCTGCGGATGATGCTACGGTGTACCTTTTCACCATGGTGTCCTCATCTGCAAAATAATTAAATACATACATTCCGTAATAACAGTCTGTTAAGCCGGCTGCTGAGCCGGGACCAAGATAATATGTACCATAGGTTGTCATGCACCTGATTCTGCCCTTGAGAATAATGTAGATTTCATCCACATCATTACCTCGGGTAGTGAGACGTTCACCGGCAGCATACGTCACAACACTGCCTGATATACTGTTATCCATATTTAATCCTCATTCTTAAAATTTATATACAGTTTCCGGGGAGGTTGATACGGTTCTTAGAATGTCATGTCTGATGTAACTAATATATTTTTCTTTGAATAATACCAACTGTCTGAAAAAACTGCTGATTTATATGAAATAGTGTAGTATATTCCCGGTTCAATGTCAATAAAATTTACGTTGTCACAGTGACAGAATAGTGTATAATATATTACTGTAAAGCAACCGAAATGAAATAAAGAGTATGCCAATGGAAATCAAAGGAAAGGAATACACAATGATAATACATGATAAGAACAATTATATGGATATGATGTACAAGCTTTTAAACGCTCTTGGTTATACAGATATGAAGAAGAATGCTGATGACAATATCGTGAGCATGACCGGTAAGAAGGATGGCAAGACTTATGCGTTTGCGTGCAGATATGATATAGATGCAATAAACGGTTCCGCTATGGAGGAATTCATAAACGCCGCGAAGAAGCCGGGCGTTGACGTGCTTGTGTTTATGACCAACAGCTCATTCTCCACATCTGCCAAGAAAGCCGGTGATGCAGCAGGTGTTGAGTTGTGGGATAGAAATTTCATAGACAGAATGTCGATTGGTGTGGATGTTGAATATGAAAAGCCTGTAGTAAGGGAAAAGAGCCATGTTAAGCTGTACATTGCTATAGCTGCAGTTGTGGTTGTAGTTTTGATTGTGGCACTCGCATTGTACTTTTTCCTTCCTATGCCTACGCCAAGGTAAACGGGTGGGACATGGGGTCTGGTAGAG
>JBNMLM010000148.1:0-2891 GCA_050874845.1 Eubacteriales bacterium
ATAGTATTGTTGATGAAGTACAAGTGTATTTTATGACAGACGTGTTATGCGTCTGTCATATTTTTTTTGTCTCATACTTTTGCCGTACACATCATATTATATTTGTGAGAATTATGCCGCATGAGGTGAGTATGAGAAGTAAAGAAAAGCTCTTAGAAGCAATGTTTATTCCCGGGGATGCGGTTTGCAAAGAGTATAATCTTACTACAGTGGGAAGCAGCCAGCTGTTTGTCGAAGGTGTAGAGGCTGTGAAAGAGTTAAGTACTGAGCTTATAAAACTCAGGGTGAGGAAAGGATTTCTTATCGTGACAGGTGAGAAATTGCATGTGGAATATTATGGCGATGGGGAAATAATGGTTCGAGGACAGCTTAAAGCTATACAGTTAAAATAAATCTGAAAAGCGGGGAGAATATGGGGGCATTGTGGTTTAACGGATATACGGTGCTGGAAGTGGATTCGCTCTGTGCGGAGCGTTTTTTTAATCTGTGTACCAATAGGGGAATTCTGATACACAGGTTGTATCCTGATAAGGACAAATGCATATTCGCTACATCGGTGAAGGATTATTACAGATTAAAGCCTGTTGTAAGAAAGACAAAGCCACATATACGTCTGGTAAAAAAAGTGGGTTTTCCATTTGTTTTTAGGAGAGTGCTGAACCACCGGTTTTTTATTGCGGGAATAATTTTGTTTGTGACAGTACTGCTTGTCCTTGGACGTTTTATATGGAATATAAGACTGAATGGGAATTATATGAATTCTGATGATACAATATATGAATATCTCAGAAATAATGGTATTACTTATGGAACCAAGATAAGTGACATTGACTGCGAAGAACTTGAGGCACAGATAAGAAGGGATTATGATGACATAATATGGGTATCAGCGGCGATACATGGAACGTCACTCGACATAGATATAAGGGAAAATACGGATGAGGTGATAGAGGTTCCTGCCGGTACGCCATCGGATATAGTATCTAAGTACGATGGGATTGTATATAGCATAGTGGCAAGAAATGGCACTCCGGTTGTGAAAGCCTCAGATACAGTAAAGAAAGGTGATGTGCTTATAAGCGGAATAGTAACTACATATAATGAGTCATCTGAGCCGATAAAAAAGGAAGCTGTGTATGCGGACGGCGAAGTTAGGCTTCTTGTGGAGCTGACATACGATGACAGGCTTTTACGAGGATACATAAAGAAAGAATATACCGGGAACAGTTATAAAAGTGTCAGGCTGCGAATGTTCAATAAAGAAGTAAATTTTGATATATATAGGGAAAAATATGACTATAAGGACATTGTCACAAGCAGCAGCAATCTATGTGTTTATCAGGATTTTTATCTTCCGTTCGGTGTGGACACAACGTATTATCGGGAGTATACGTTATCAGAGGCGGTCTATACAGATGAAGAGCTTGAGAAGATATTAAACGAAAAATTTTCATATTATTTAGAAAAATTACAAGAAAAGGGTATTCAAATTATAGAAAATAATGTTACAATAACAATTAACGATGATCAAGCGCAGATGTCGGGCACCGTTTTTGTCATAGAGTCCGAATGCGGCAGGGAGGATGTTGGGATTGAGTATAATTGAGAATGTTTTGGATATACCGGCAGAGCACAGCAGTAATATTTTCGGAAGCTGTGATGCCTATGTCAAAAAAATAGAGAGAACCCTTAAGGTCACAATTATAGCGCGTGACAGTGAGATTAAGCTTGTCGGAGCAGAGAACGCAGTAAAACGTGCGGCTTCTGTTTTTGCACAGCTTCTTGAATTGTCAAAAAGAGGAAATACGATAACAGAGCAGAATGTTGACTATGCACTTAGCCTGTCATTTGAGGATAAGGCGGAAGCTCTGTCGGAGCTTGATGCGGATATAATAGCAAGGACGGTGCTTGGAAAGCCGATTAAGCCTAAGACCATAGGTCAGAAGGAATACATTGATGCCATCAAGAAGAGAATGATTGTCTTTGGAGTGGGACCAGCCGGAACAGGTAAGACATACCTTGCCATGGCCATGGCGATAAATGCCTTTAAGAACAATGAAGTGAACAGGATTATTTTAACAAGACCTGCCATAGAGGCAGGGGAGAAGCTGGGCTTCCTTCCGGGAGATATGCAGAGCAAGGTCGACCCGTACCTCAGACCGTTATATGATGCATTGTATCAGATTATGGGTGCAGAGAGCTTCCAGCATAATATGGAAAAGGGCTTGATTGAGGTTGCTCCGCTTGCGTATATGAGAGGAAGAACCCTTGACAATTCATTCATCATCCTTGATGAAGCACAGAATACCACGCCGGCACAGATGAAGATGTTTTTAACAAGAATAGGTTTCGGTTCGAAGGTTGTCATAACAGGTGACCTTACACAGAAGGACCTCCCGCATGATCAGGCAAGTGGTCTGGATACGGCGCTTAGGGTTCTTAAGAATGTGGAAGAGATTGGAATATGCCGGCTCACAAGCTCCGATGTTGTGCGTCATCCTCTTGTGCAGAAGATTGTGAAGGCCTATGATGAATATGAGAATCGAAAGTTCACAGACGGCGGGAATAAGACTGTGAGTGCTGATAAAGCTGGAGGTTCGGCGAAAATAAAACGGGCAAAGGCGGACAAGCAGAAAAAATAGATATATGAACGCTGCCGAATGATACAATAACGATATAGGAAAAGAGGTTTTAAGTATGACAATTGCCATAGAAGAGGAAACAAAGATTGATTTTGATTTCGATTATAAGAAGGTTATTGAAGCTGTAATAAATCAGGCGATGGATTATAAAAACTGTCCTTATGAGGCTGAGGTTAGCGTCACTCTCACGGATAACGATTCAATTCATGCTATCAATAAGGAATTCAGAAATATTGATAACCCTACGGA
>JBNMLM010000149.1:0-2842 GCA_050874845.1 Eubacteriales bacterium
ACATCCATCCTAGTTACCTCCACACTGGCCGCATCCACCATGATGTGTAGCGCCTTCCTTTAATTTGAGCATTGCCCTGCCCTCTTCTGTCTTGTACATCTGCTGTCTCTTCATAGCCTCATCAAAGTTAACAAGATGTCCGTCAAACTCAGGTCCGTCAACACATGCGAACTTAACCTCTCCGCCAACGCTTACACGGCATGCCCCACACATACCTGTACCGTCAACCATAATAGGATTGAGACTCACAACAGTCTTGATTCCAAGCTCCTTGGTAAGAAGAGCCACGAACTTCATCATAATCATAGGTCCTATTGCAACACAGACGTCATACGTCTTATGCTCATCATTGACAAGTGACTTGATAACCTCTGTAACCATACCCTTGCGTCCATAGCTTCCATCATCAGTAGTGATATAAAGATTTCCCGCTACAGCCTTCATCTCATCTTCAAGGATGAGAAGCTCTTTATTCTTGGCACCGACAATGACATCTGCAGCAACGCCATTTTCATGGAGCCACTTCACCTGTGGATATACCGGTGCTGTACCAACACCACCTGCCACAAAGAGAATCTTCTTATTCTTTAGCTCTGATAAATCCTCCTTGACAAGCTCAGAAGGCATTCCAAGAGGGCCCGTGAAATCCCTGAAAGAATCTCCTTCCTTCAAATGTGACATCTTTTCTGTGGAAGCTCCTACAATCTGGAAGACTATAGTTATTGTCCCCTCCTCGCGATTATAATCGCAGATTGTAAGAGGAATTCTCTCTCCATGTTCGTCCATCTTAACGATGACAAACTGCCCCGGCATACATCTCTTAGCAACCCAAGGGGCCTTCACATCCATAAGAAATATTTTGTCAGCAAGCTGTCTTGCCTTTGTTATTGCATACATAGCATACCTCCTAATTCTTCATTACTTTATTTTAATATATTAAAGCAGAAAAGACAACTGTTTAATTATTTTTTCTAAAAAACTTGTAAAATTTAAAAATGGGACATTTGAGGCTGTAAAACACGCCTCAAATATCCCATTACTTAGTATAAAAGCCTGCGCTCCTATACCTTATTTATGCATTAACATTTCTACTAATATATAACTTCATCCAATGTATAAACACCATTATTTTCATATACAGTGTAAACGTACGAAGACTCACTGTCAACGCCCATCTGATAATTAGCCTTCATATCACCCTGCTCTGTTGTAACATATATATCAAATACCCATATAGAGCTTCCTGATATATTTTTCTTTTCGTCAAGCACAAGCTTAACCGGTTCACCGTCGGATGAAAGGTGTTCGGAATTCACCATATTTTTATGTTCCATTGCCTGCCATAATATTTCAAGTGCACGTTCCTGCGAAACTTTATCCTCAAGCTTTAGAACGTAGTTGCGCTTTACCACTGAACTCTTCTGTCCATTCTTATTATATGTCACAACCGAAAGCACATTGTTGCCTGCTGGCATTTCGAAAGGTCCGGTGTACAGAGTCGATTTGTTGGTAGGGGTTGTATTATCAAGTGTATAATACGCTTTTCCGCCTGCCGGGATATTGCCAATTACAATGAGCTGTTCCGTCTCGTAATTACCGCTTCTTGGACTGATTGTCGGTGCATCAGGCGCCTTATACTCAACCTTATATTCTGCTGCTACAACACTGCTTGCGATATTATACTGATTAACGGCAATACACTGCAGATTGGTTGTTCCTTCTGTTATCTCTATCTTGTTCTTATATAGAGTGCTATTGATTGTTGGTTCACTTCCATCTACCGTATAATAGATGTCATAGCCATAATCCGAGGAAAGCTTAACCTCAAGATCCGTCGTATACTCTCCGCTCTCAACGCTAACCGTAGGAGCCTCAACATAATACTTCGCCACTGCATCAGCAGCCTGAGTATCCTTGTATTTATTATACAGTTCGACAAGTGCCTCTGTAACCCCCGCCTTCTCATAATAATTTTCAAGATATACAATTGCCTCAAGATTATACTGATCTACCTGCAGGATATTATAAAGCATGCTTATCGCTTTTTCCGTGTCACCTGTAGCTGCATAGCAATCATAGAGGCTGAATCTTAAGTTGACTTTGCCATCCGCCTCAGGAAATGTGAGTGCTTTTTCAAGGTAAGGTATCGCCTCAGCGTTTTTTCCATTCTGAATAAGGGAAATACCTGTATTATTGTAATAAGCGAAATTGTTCTGTGCTTTCTTTAAAACAGAATTGATCGTAAAGAAAGCAAGCCCTATCAAAGCGGCAACACAGACTATGACAATGCCGACTATGGCTGCAATTTTACCACCATTATTCTTTTTCTTTTTTACAGGCTTTTTCGTCGAGACATTCTTCTGAACAGGCTGTGTCCGTTGTCTGTCCGAACTTCGCTGTGATACACCTAACACATCTGTTTTATTCTTGGTTTCCGGATTATTCTTATCTAAATTACCCTGCATCTGCTTTATATATACCTGTGCATCCACGGTCTCATTCTCAACAATCTTGGCAATGGACTGTGCAAGCTGCTCCTCAAGTTCAATATTCTCCGCCTTCTTCTTTGCAACCGGCTTACCGCAGACATCACATATTCTCTGGTTACTGTTTAATGTATGACCGCAATTTTCACAACGTATCATAACCAATCCTCCCTAAATCAAATTATAACATCTATTACTCCCTAAAAGGCTTCATAACTTTTAATCTTGACTAATATAGCATAATTTATTTTAAAATTCAACTGATTGATATAAATGTAATTATTTTGTTACATTTTGCATACTAATTCATTTTCTTTTTATAATTTTTTCCCTATTATTTTACTTGTTATACACAA
>JBNMLM010000150.1:0-2817 GCA_050874845.1 Eubacteriales bacterium
AAAAACAATGTACCAAGATATCTTGTGATTGACTTTAGCAAAGCGGAGCAGGAAAAAATAGCATCCACAGAGGATGTATTTGCTATATCAGAGCGTCTTATCAAGCAGAATACGGAGGCTTACGAGGTGCTTGCCAAATGATGAGATTGAGCAAAGAGCAGGTCATTTTACTTCATGAGCGGCTGATTGAAGCCACTGGTGGTGGTAATGGCATTCGTGATGATGGGATATTATATGCAGCTAAGAAATGAATAATGTATATAGAGTTAAAAGGCAGAGTCATCTTCGGATGGCTTTGTTTTTTGCCTTTTTTTCGCAGTCAGGAAAATAATTGTATAGTCCATGAAACTTTTAAAGAGTAATTCCAAGACAATATTTACAGAAATTAAGGCAGAAGTTAACATACCACATAACCCTGAATTGTCGGGACATTTTGTGAAAGGAGGACTGGAAAAATGCTGTTAAATACTATACCTGATATAAGAGGATACATTATAGACTGATATAAAACAATGGGAACGGATGTTCTGAATTAGATGGACAAAGTTTATTTTTTGTAGTAAAATCAAGCATGTAAGTGCATACTATGAAAATATTGACTTTGTCTTTTTTAGAAATATTTTGCAAAAACCTTATTTCTGATTTAGGAAACATATAATCAGGATATTCCAAATTATATCCAATTTCCTTTTTGGTGACCTAATTGTTGCTTTAGAGGCAATTTCGGATTTACAGCGTATGTAAGAGTAACAGGCAGTTGGCTTATAGAAGTCAATTTTACTATAAATTTCAGGAAGGAGAGGGCAATATGGAGTTTAAATTACATGCACCATACGAGCCTACGGGCGACCAGCCACATGCTATTGAGGAGCTTGTGAAAGGTTTTAAGGAGGGTAATCAGTTCGAGACTCTTCTTGGAGTGACAGGTTCGGGTAAGACATTTACTATGGCGAATGTCATAGCGGCTTTAAATAAGCCGACACTTATTATATCACATAACAAGACTCTTGCAGGGCAGCTTTATGGTGAGATGAAGGAATTTTTTCCGGAGAATGCGGTTGAATATTTTGTGTCATATTATGACTATTACCAGCCGGAGGCGTATGTGCCGTCAACGGATACTTATATTGAGAAAGATTCTTCTATAAATGACGAGATAGACAAGCTGCGCCATTCAGCCACGGCGGCACTTTCGGAGCGCAAGGATGTTATTATAGTTGCCAGCGTATCGTGCATATATGGATTGGGAAGTCCTGTAGACTACGAGAGCATGGTCGTGTCGCTTCGTCCGGGTATGGAAAAGGACAGAGATGAGATTATAAGTAAGCTTGTTGACAATCAATATACTAGAAATGATATGGATTTTAAGAGAGGCTCATTCAGAGTGAGAGGAGATGTGCTGGAGATATTTCCGGCGGCATCCACTGACAGGGCTGTACGTGTGGAATTTTTTGGAGATGAGATAGACAGGCTCACAGAGATTGATGTGCTGACGGGCGAGAAGAAGGCGGAGCTTGCGCATATTGCTATTTTTCCTGCATCGCATTACGTTGTGCCGCGCGAGAAGATGATAGAGGCGGCGGCTAACATTAAGCAGGAGATGGAGGAGCGTGTAGCATATTTTAAGAGTGAGGATAAGCTCTTAGAGGCACAGAGGATTAAGGAGAGAACCAGCTTTGACGTGGAGATGATGCTTGAGACTGGCTTTTGCTCCGGCATTGAGAACTATTCCAGGCATCTTGCCGGACTTGCGCCGGGTACGCCTCCATATACACTCATAGATTATTTTCCACAGGATTTCCTTATAATAGTGGATGAATCACATATCACGATACCGCAGATAAGAGGAATGTACGCAGGCGACAGGTCAAGAAAGACAACTCTTGTGGACTATGGTTTTCGTCTGCCATCCGCTCTTGACAACAGACCGCTTAACTTTGAGGAGTTTGAAGGAAAGATTGACCAGATGCTCTTTGTATCGGCGACACCTTCGGACTATGAAGCGGAGCATGAACTTCTAAGGACAGAGCAGATTATAAGACCTACCGGACTTTTAGACCCACAGATTACGGTTAAGCCTGTTGAGGGGCAGATAGATGACCTTATAGGAGAGGTTAACAAGGAGGTAGCTAAGCATAACAAGGTGCTTATAACTACACTCACCAAGAGAATGGCTGAGGATTTGACGAACTATATGAAGGAAGCAGGAATAAGGGTGAGATACCTTCATTCCGATATTGATACACTTGAACGAGCTGAAATAATAAGGGATATGAGGCTTGACGTGTTTGATGTGCTTGTGGGAATCAACCTTTTAAGAGAGGGACTCGATATACCGGAGATTACACTTGTCGCTATCTTAGATGCGGATAAGGAAGGCTTTCTGCGTTCTGAGACTTCACTTATCCAGACAATCGGACGAGCCGCGCGTAACGCTGATGGCAGGGTAATCATGTATGCGGATGTAATAACGGACTCTATGCGCCGCGCTATAGATGAGACGCAAAGACGTAGAGAGATACAGAAAAAATATAATGAGGAGCATGGAATTACACCGACAACGATTAAGAAGGCTGTGCGTGACCTCATCGCAATATCCAAGGCGGCTGTTGAGCCTAAGGCAGATATGGAGAAAGATATTGAATCCATGAGCCACAAGGAGCTTGAAAAGCTGTTAAAAGAGCTTAGCAGGCAGATGCACAAGGCGGCGGCAGAGCTTGATTTTGAGAGTGCAGCACAGCTTCGTGACAGGATTATAGAGATTAAGAAAAGTATGCTGGAGGAATAGAAGATGGCTTTATATTCTAGAAATTATAT
>JBNMLM010000151.1:0-2807 GCA_050874845.1 Eubacteriales bacterium
ATTCCGAACAGCACATCCGACGGAAAATGCACATACAGATATATCCGCGAAAATGCGATAAGCGATGCCCATATAAGTGCCGCCGCCCCCCACCATGGGTTCATGTGGAAAATCACCACAACACATGCGAAGGACGAAGCCGAATGACCGGACGGCAGTGACGAGCCGAGCGGTCTTCTTATAAGAAGGTCTACTGTCTCATCCAGATCACATGGTCTGTCCTTGGTGAAAAGTCCCTTTATAATAAAGTTGGCAATGAACGCAACCGCGGCAATAACGCATATCAGCACCATCGCCTGATGATGCATTTTCTTGACCAGATACAGATAGAGTGCTACAAACAGCCATATCATTCCACCATTTCCGGACTTCGTTATAAGAATCATGAGCTTATCGAGCCTGTCTGTCCGAAACTGCTGTATTTTCGCAATCATTCGGTCATCAATACCGCGCCTTAGTTCCTTCTGTTTTTTTAATTCTTCCTCCCAGTTAAGCCCCTTGTAATGCTCCCTGGTCTTTCTAAGCACCGACATTTTCAATTCCTTTCCTGCTGTCACACGCTGCGCTTCGCAATTACCTAAATATACAGCCATATAAATTTTAGCATAGTTTACCCTTTTCCACAAGAAAATCACAATTTTCTCTTAATTTGACAATCCACTATCCAAAACAGTTTTTACATATTACAAAATACCGCTATTTGATTGCATAATATTGTACTACTTTATTAGTTTTATTTTTAATGTATCTGGCAATATTTCCCTTGCAGTATACATACTTATCATGTATAATAACCTAAAATTGCGTCATTTCATGCTGGCGCAGTTTAATATTATATTATAAATCAGAAGGAGTGATTTTTTTAATGGCCCCCGGGGACATAGTACAAATTTTTATTGTTATCATTTTACTTATGCTCTCTGCATTTTTCTCTTCAGCAGAGACAGCGCTGACGACGGTTAACCGCGTCCGAATCAGAACGCTTGCCGACGACGGCAACAAGAAAGCCAAGAGAGTTCTTGACATCACGGACAACAAGACCAAGATGCTCTCTGCCATACTTATAGGCAACAACATCGTAAACCTGTATGCCTCATCTCTCATGACAACACTTGCGGGAAGGATATTCGGTTCACAGTGGATAGCTGTTGCCACCGGTGTACTCACATTTCTCATACTTATATTCGGTGAAATTTCACCTAAGACAGTCTCCACCCTGAAAGCTGAGAAGATTTCCCTGGCATATAGCGGAATAATAGCCTCACTTATGTGGATACTCACACCGGTAATATTCATAGTAAACAAGATTTCCATGGTATTTCTTCTTATATTTGGCATTGACTCAAGGGAGAAGGGACAGTCCTTTACCGAGGATGAGCTTCGTACCATAGTTGATGTAAGCCATGAGGAAGGCGTGCTTGAGCATGAAGAGCATGAAATGATTAACAACGTATTTGATTTTGGCAATTCAAGGGCAAGGGATGTCATGATTCAGCGAATCGACATGACCTGCGCCTCCATAGACAGCACCTATGACGAGATTATTGATATATTCCGCGCTGAGAAGTATACAAGACTTCCTATCTACAAGGACTCAATCGACAATGTTATCGGAATTATCAATGTGAAGGATTTGCTCCTCTACTCGCCGGGTGATGACTTCCATGTATCAGAGATTTTGCGCGAACCGTACTATACTTATGAGTTCAAAAAGACTTCCGAACTCATGGAGGAATTAAAAAAGACCTCTAACAATATAACAATCGTTCTCGATGAATACGGCTCAACCGTCGGTATGATTACCCTTGAGGATCTTCTTGAGGAAATTGTCGGTGAGATAAGGGATGAATATGACGAGGACGAAGAGGACTGTATCACAAAGATTAATGACAATGAGTATCAGTTAAACGGTATGACCAAGCTTGATGATCTTAATGAGCTTCTTGATACCGATTATGAATCTGAGGACTATGACTCAGTGAGTGGTCTTGTCATAGATAAGCTTGAACGTCTCCCGCATGACGGAGACGAGGTACAGCTTGATAATGCCCGTATCGTGGTCGACCATATCGAGAAGAACAGAATTGATAAGATGCACCTGTATATCACACCGAAGGATGATGCTTCCGCGGAGGATGAACAGAAATAACATCAGCCGGTACGAACTTCACAGTTGATAATCCTCCGCCAATAAGTTAAAATACAGAAAGAAAAATTCATCACGGAGGTAAACAAATGTTAAAGGAATTTAAAAAATTCATCTCCCGCGGCAACGTCTTAGACATGGCTGTCGGTATTATCATGGGTAGTGCCTTCACGGCTATCGTTACCTCATTGGTCAACGATATACTCACACCTCTCATCGGACTCATTATCGGTGGTCTTGATTTCGGAGGGCTTTCAATCACAATAGGAAATGCTTCAATCGCCTACGGTTCATTTATCCAGGCGGTTATCAACTTCTTACTTGTGGCACTTTCACTGTTTTTGATTGTCAAGGCAATCAACAAGTTCCATTTCAAGAAGGAGGAGAAGCCTGCTGCACCTACAACCAAGGAATGTCCGCTGTGCTACTCAACCATCAATATCAAGGCAACCAAGTGTCCTTTCTGTACAGGTGACATCACCAAATAACATAAAAGCAGGAAAATGCAATTGATATGCATTGATATGATACCTCTTAAGTAGACAAGGTAAATAACCAAAATCTATTTAAGAGGTATTTTTATGTCCAGAAAATCTAAGTATTCTATAGAGCAACGAGTGCAAGCGTGTGAAGATTATCGCAATGGGATTCGTAGTTTAGA
>JBNMLM010000152.1:0-2491 GCA_050874845.1 Eubacteriales bacterium
AAGATGTTCAGAAGCTCACAGATAAGTACATTGCTGAGATTGATAAGGCTGTAGAGGCTAAGTCTAAGGAGATTCTTACTGTATAGGAATCAATACCGGGAATATTGAAGGCTGTTACGGATGCAATACACATCGGTGACAGCCTATTTTGTGTAAATAGGGAGGCACAATTGGATACATTTAATGAAAAACTAGGAATGAACGTACCAAACCATATTGCGATTATTTTGGACGGAAATGGAAGATGGGCTAAGAAGAGAATGATGCCGCGCAACTTTGGACATTCACAGGGCCGCAAGGTTATTGAGCAGACATGCAGGGATATGGATGCCATTGGTGTTAAGTATTTTACTATATATGTTTTTTCAACGGAGAACTGGAAGCGTTCTGAGGCGGAGGTCACAGGACTTATGAAGCTTCTCAGAAGTTATCTGACAGATTGCATCAAGCGGAGCAATAAGGACAATATGCGCGTCAGGATTCTTGGCAGACGCGATGAGCTTGCACAGGATATAGTGGATAAGATTGATGAGCTCGAGGAGGCAACTAAGAATAACACAGGTCTTAATTTCCAGATAGCACTTAACTATGGCTCAAGGGATGAGATAACAAGAGCTGTGAGGGAGCTTACGAAGGAGTGTATTGAGAAGGGAATAGACCCTGATACAATCACTGAGGACATGATTTCAGCTCACCTTGATACCAGGGATATTCCGGATCCTGATTTTCTTATAAGGACGAGCGGAGAGAAGAGAATATCCAACTATCTGTTATGGCAGTGTGCATACTCGGAATTCGACTTTCCGGAGGTGCTCTGGCCGGATTTCAATATGGATTATCTTATTGAGGAAATCAGAAAATACAATAAGCGTGACAGACGTTTTGGCGGCGTGAAGGAGGAGTAGGTATGTTGGTTAGAATAGCGAGCGGAGCGGTGCTTACTGTTATAGTCGGAGCCGGACTTATATTTGGCGGACCATATTTATTTATTCTCACACTTGCAATTTCGCTTATTGGAATGTATGAATTGTACAAGGTCTATAATATTGAGAAGAGTGTAATCGGAATCATAGGCTACCTTTTTGCTGTGTCATATTATGTGTGCATGTGGCTGGGACAGAATGAATTTATGCTTCTATGCCTGGCGGCAGGGCTTATCTGTGTGATGGCAGGGTATGTCGTTTCGTTTCCTAAGTACAAGGCGGATCAGGCTGCGATGGGATTTTTTGCGGTTGTATATGTAGCGGTTATGATATCATTTATATACAGGATACGCCTGCTTCCGGATGGCAACTTCTATGTATGGCTTGTATTCATCTGCTCATGGATTGCCGACACATGCGCATATTTCGTGGGTGTAAAGTTCGGAAAGCACAAGATGACACCGATACTCAGCCCTAAGAAATCCGTTGAGGGAGCAATCGGAGGAATCATCGGTCCTATGCTCATAGGCGGAATATACGGAGCGGTGATCAACTCAAGAATAAGCATCAATGCTCCGGTTGTATTTGCCGTAGCATGCGGTGTGGGTGCGGTTATCTCTATTATCGGAGATTTGGCGGCATCGGCAATTAAAAGAGATCATTCGGTGAAGGATTACGGCAAGCTTATCCCGGGACATGGCGGTATTATGGACAGGTTTGACAGCACAATTTTTACCGCACCGGTGGTTTATATTGTGATTGAAATATTCAGGGCGTTAAGTTAATTAAAAATGTATTTATAAGCTTTAAGCTGCGTTTTAAGGATACTTAGATTTGCTCGGAAATGAGGTTTTTGCTTTGAAAAATATATCTGTACTTGGGTCTACCGGTTCAATAGGAACCCAGACTCTTGATGTAGTGAGAAAAAACAATGATATCAAAGTTGTTGCCCTGTCAGCGGGGAATAAAGTTGAGCTTTTAGAGCAGCAGGTGAGGGAGTTTAGACCGTCCTTCGTCTCAATGGCGAATGATGAGGCGCTTGCTGAGCTAAGAGAAAGACTTTCGGATATGACTGGAATAGAATATGGAATAGGGATGGACGGACTTATCCACGCCGCTACAATGGAACAGGCTGAGATTGTTGTCACTGCGGTTGTCGGAATGATGGGAATAGTTCCTACTATTGAAGCTATCAATGCAGGCAAGGATATTGCACTTGCAAATAAGGAGACACTTGTAACAGCAGGACATATTATTATGAAGCTTGCTGCAGAAAAGGGAGTAAGAATTCTCCCGGTTGACAGCGAGCATAGCGCTATATTCCAGTGTCTTAACGGTGAGAGACAAAATAAAATCCACAAGATACTTCTCACAGCCTCAGGCGGGCCGTTCAGGGGAAGAACCATTGAACAGATGAGGGATATTAAGGTGGAGGACGCGCTTAAGCACCCTAACTGGGCGATGGGAAGGAAGATTACCATAGATTCCTCAACCATGGTAAATAAGGGGCTTGAGGTCATGGAGGCAAGATGGCTTTTTGGTGTGGAGCTTGACCAGGTTCAGGTTGT
>JBNMLM010000153.1:0-2395 GCA_050874845.1 Eubacteriales bacterium
ATTTTCCTGTTACGCACAGAAATTATGACTCGTAAAACGCTTTATAAATCGCCTTAAATGCTCTCTCGAAGTCCTCTTCCCTGACACCGACAATAATATTAAGCTCCGATGAACCCTGGTCAATCATCTTGACATTGATATTCTCATCTGCAAGTGCTGTAAAAAGCTTGCCGGCAGTACCGTGGCTTGACTTCATTCCACGTCCTACAACTGCGATAAGCGCAAGACCAGACTCAATCTCTATGGCATCCGGATGTACATTTCTGTGAAGTCCTGCAAGTACCTCCTGCTCCTTCTCAACAAACTCATCCTGATGTATTACTATGGACATTGTATCAATTCCTGACGGTGTATGTTCAAAGGAAAGCCCCTGCTTCTCAAACACTTCAAGTACCTTACGTCCGAACCCGATTTCAGAGTTCATCATGTCCTTCTCGATGCTCACAACAGTAAAGCCTTTCTTTCCTGCTATACCTGTGATTACATATTCAGGCTTGCGTGATGTGCTCTCGACAATCATCGTGCCTGGGTCCTCAGGCTTGTTCGTGTTACGGATGTTAATCGGTATGCCTTCCTTACGGACAGGGAAAATAGACTCATCATGCAATACTGTAGCACCCATATATGAAAGTTCTCTAAGCTCCTTATATGTTATCGTCACGATAGGCTTAGGATTATCAATAATTCTAGGGTCTGCCACAAGGAAGCCTGACACATCCGTCCAGTTCTCATAAAGGTCAGCCTTAACTGCTCTTGCGACAATAGCTCCTGTTATATCAGAACCTCCTCTTGAAAATGTCTTGATTGTATCATTCGGTCTGATTCCGTAAAATCCAGGAACAACCGCTCTGTCAACCGTCAGAAGTCTCTCCGAAAGCACCTGATTAGTCTTTTTAGCGTCAAGGTTTCCGTTGGTATCAAAAAATATGACATCTTCTGCATCTACAAATTCATAGCCAAGATAATTAGCAAGAATGATACCATTAAGGTATTCACCTCTTGACGCTGCGTAGTCGCGTCCTGCTCTTGCCCTGAAAGCAGCCTCAATATTCGAAAACTCTTTCTCTAATGACAAATCAAGTCCAAGATCATCAATAATCTCCTGATATCTCGCCTTAATATCAGCAAAAATATCAGAGAAATCAAATCCCTTTGACGCTACACCATAGCAGTCATAGAGCATATCTGTAACCTTAACATCCTCCTTAAAACGTTTTCCCGGAGCTGAAGGTACAACATATCTTCTCGACTCATCCGCATGGATGATGTCAGCCACCTTCTTAAACTGCTCTGCACTCGCAAGTGAACTTCCACCGAACTTAACAACCTTTAACATTTTCATATCCTCCGTGTAGTCTAGGCTTCTATATTATTTTATAATTCTATTCTTATCGTATTCTTTATACCCTTGAGGCTGCATGCCGCCTTGGCAAACTCTGCCTCCTTGATAGAACCTGTGACAAATGCAAATTCCCCGTCAATCACATTGTCACATATCGTAACTCCGCCAAAAAGCTCCACGAGCTGTGCTTCCTTCTCAGAAGCATTGCCCTCCATGCGCACGTAGAAGCTGTTTTCCACTTCATCAATAGCTATAAGTTCCTGCTTTTCCTGCGACCAGCCGTTATTTACATATTCTCCTGCATGGCGCACAGCATCTACGATATCGGACACAACTGCACTGGCTGTAGGAAGTTTTCCTGCTCCCGCACCGTAGAACATCACATCTCCTAGCATGTTTCCCTTAACACATACTGCATTGACAACATCATGTACTGACGCAAGCGGCTTGCCATAGCGTAACATTCTTGGTGTTACCATGACATACATTCCGTCAGGTGTAACGCAGCTTTTAGCCACAAGCTTAATTGTAACACCAAGTTTGGCCGCATAAGCAAAATCATCAGCACTCACCTTTGTTATGCCTTCTGTATATACATTCTCAAAATCCACCTGTTTTCTGCTTACAATAGAGCTTAAAATAGCAATCTTACGTCCGGCATCAAATCCTTCAACGTCAGCTTCAGGATTTCTCTCTGCATACCCAAGCTTCTGAGCCTGCGCAAGAACCTCATCGTACGATGCGCCTTCCTTCTCCATCTTTGTGAGTATAAAATTGGTTGTTCCGTTCAAGATTCCAGATACTTCAAGTATCTCATCAGCCGTTATGCACTGCTCAAGAGGTCGTATTATAGGTATTCCTCCGGCAACGCTTGCCTCAAAAAAGAAATTGACATTCTTCTCCTTAGCAATTCCTAGCAGTTCAGCACCGTGTTTTGCCACAAGCTCCTTGTTAGAGGTACATACACTCTTGCCCTTTAAAAGAGCTGACTTTACAAAAGAATAAGCCGGATTGACTCCGCCCATCACCTCAACCACAATAGAGACTTCATCA
>JBNMLM010000154.1:0-2373 GCA_050874845.1 Eubacteriales bacterium
ATCATACGAAGTGTTGTAGACTTACCACAACCAGATGGTCCTACGAAAATGATAAATTCCTTATCTTCAATCTCAAGGTTGAAATCCTTAACAGCTACGAAACCGTTAGGATATACTTTACATACGTTTTTAAGTGATAAACTAGCCATTATTATACCTCCTAAAGTATTTTCCGTTTTCACTACTGTTATTCTACAATAATGCTTGTTTAAATGCCATACCTCAAATAGCCGAAAATGACAGCGGTAATTTGTTGATTTTGCATATAGACATCATATTATTTACTTTTTTATTACATTTTATACAAAAAAATTATATTTTAATGTATTTTTTCAATAACGACTTGTTAATTATTGTTATATGTGCTATTAATTATATAGGTATTTATTACCATTTCTGCATGATAAAGGAGGTATTCTTATGGATATAACCGCACTTTCATCCAGCATGAGCCTCGCTGATGTCAACTCACAGGTAGGTATTGCTGTTCTTGCAAAGAATCTTGACACTATTGAGACTCTCGGAGATGGAATGAAGAAGATGATGGAGATGTCCGTTAACCCTAACCTCGGTGCCAACATTGATGTTCAGGTTTAACAAAATCAGCTCTGACAAAAAGGTGCTGCTTTATGCAATAATTATTATTGCACACGGCAGCACCTTTTTTGTATATATCTTTATGAATTTTCAATCGCAATGCTTTTATCACTTAACATTACTTAAGTCTTATAGAGGTGTCTGAAAGCTCAATCTTTCCTTCCTTTAACAGCTTTCCTACCGCTCTCTTAAAGGAAGCCTTGCTCATTCCAAGCTCGCGCTTAATAACCTCAGGCGATGCCTTATCGCTGAATGGAAGGACTCCGTCGAACTCCTCTATTGTCTCAAGTATCTTAGCGGCATCATCGTCCCTCTGTAGATATCCTACCTCACGAACCGCAAGCTCAAGTCTTCCGTCCGCAGTAACATTGGTAACTCTGAGCCCTGTGAGTGTATCTCCTACATTGAGAACTCCATAGCACTCCTTCTTAGGTATAAGTCCCTGATACATGTCATCCACGGCAACATACATTCCGAACTTCTCTATATACTGGTATGCTGTTCCCTGTACCATATCCCCGCGCTTATACTGCGTTGTTCCCTTAAGATACTTATAGACATTCATTGTCGCACACAGTCTGCTGCTCTTATCTATATACAGTGCAACAAGGCAGCTGTCACCCGGACGTACTCTGTAAGTCTGCTCCTTAAACGGGAGGAACAGATCCTTTTCAAGTCCCCAGTCAAGAAATGCACCAATCTTACCTGTATCCTTCACCTCGAGTCTTGCAACCTGTCCAAGAACAAGCATAGGTTTCCTTGTTGTAGCAAGAAGCCTGTCCTGTGAATCCCTGTATATGAATACGGTTACTGTATCGCCTATATCAACATTCTCAGGAACCTGCTTTCTTGGAAGCAGCACTCTCTCCTGCTCATCTCCTACATATACACCGAAATCCGTTCTCTTTACTATCTGTAAATCCTGCACTTCTCCAATTCTGATCATAATGTTCCTCCGTCCTCTTTTTTACATACTGTTCATTCTAAATCCGCCGCGACCTACTGTTCAAGCACAACTATCACATTGATATTGCCAGCTCCGTCCTTAAGACAGACATAATATTTACCATCAACACGCCCTGTGTAAGGATGAAACACATCACCCATGACAGCGGATTTCTTATACTCAGCCAACACGCGCTTCACCGGCTTGCGCTCATCATACTCGCCGTCCTGTGCCATAAGCGCCATTGCGATATTGATATACTGACCGTTATTGACATGATTGTTCGTATCAATCATATCGGGTCTTACAGCTATCGTCTCGCCCTCCTTAAGATCATCAGGCAATGCAAGCTTGCGCGGAAGATATTCCATATCAAGCTTCTCACCTATGCCATAGTGTGCTATCTGCTCCGCGTCCGGTCTCATAGGTCTTAATGTCTTTATATTCATATATGACCACAACGTCGCTGCCTTGACAAGCACATTCCCTTCTTCGTCCTCCAGCCAGAAGTTACGGCTTCCGAAAAATCCCTTGAACTCATACGGTACAGTGCACACCTTCACCTTGTCACAGAAGGAAGGCATTTTCCCAATATCTATCTGCCAGTTCAGAATGAACCATGCGCCATCACGCTCTGTCACATAGTCAATTCCAACTCCGACATCCTCTGAGTGAAATGAAGAACAGTTCTGAAAAAGATTGATTAGTGCCGGAATGGTTAGCTGCCTGTCGCTTCCGCACTCTGAATATCTTATTCTTGCCTCATAGCTGTACATAAATATCCTCCTTCTGCTATGTGTAAGACAGGGGCGTTGGGACAGGGGTCAGAC
>JBNMLM010000155.1:0-2367 GCA_050874845.1 Eubacteriales bacterium
ATCCAAGGTAGTGTACATGTTCGCTGAAATACTCGGTCAGCTCTATAACCGGCATGTGCACCAGATATACGGTGAAGCTGTACCTTGCGAGAAACGAAAACGTTCCTCCCACCCACTGTGTCCTATCACTGTACGAAAAATCCTTCATTGAAAGCATGAAAGCCACCGTAAGAAGCGACCATATAATTCGGTTAAACGTATCCTCCCTCATTGCGAGGAAACAGGCAAGAGCGACGATAACCAGTCTCATATAATTCTTCTCCTTACCGTCTTTTACGGCATACCATGCAACCGTTCCAAATGCAAAGGATATCAAGTTAAACACTGCACAATCCCCGGCAGTTTCCGCCGCCCAAGGCACATTATTCCTATTAAGAAAATATGAATACACCGCCTTATACCCGTATGCAAACACCACAACAGCAACGAGAAAAACAAGAGAAGCCCTATAATTCTTCACATACCTTCTTATAACAGGCGCCAGAATATAATACAGCATAAAGCAGCTCATCGTCCAAAGACCCCAGAGGTCATTCCAGTAGTAATACTGTGATGACGGAACAATTCCGTTTAAAAACAGAAAATATCTGAGCCAGCCGATTCCAAGCATTGAGTCGGCAGGCATCTGCCCAAGAATAACATCCCAGACAATTATGGCAAAAATAATAATCGCATAGTATGCCGGAATAATTCTTGAAACACGCTTTATAAAATATTCTTTTATATTCCTGCTGTTCTCAACCGACTGCATTATAAGATAACCGCTCATCGCAAAGAAAACGCATACACCGAAATTAAAATGCCTGAACATGTTAAATACAAACTGGGGCTTAGGAAGATTTCTAAATCCGGCAAAATGAATCATAAAAACCATTGCCGCAGCCAGAACTCTCAGGATATCGAACACCGGTCTGTTTATTCCGCTCCCTTTTGATGATAGGTTCTGTCTATCAGCCATTGTCACTGCCTTCCTTTCCTTCTGTTTTTACTTCCCAGTAGCAGGCATTCTCAACCTTATCGGCGCCCGCCGGAATCTCACTCTTATCCGGGTACACCCAGTTTTCGTTGTACATAAGGTGCGTGTCCGACTCATCCCATCTTCTGCCCTTTATGCCGAAGAGTATCTGTAGGACTCCACCAAGATGTATCGCCTGTTTTCGCATCTTCTTTATATGTGCCGCAAGCGGAAAGCCATAAGCGCCACAGCCTATCAGCGCCACATCAAAGTCAATCTTATCGCACTCATCGCACATATACTGCAATGCGTCGAACCATGTGGCAAATCTCTCATCCGTCGCACTTCCGCTTGTCTGTACAGCCTTCAACGTCTTTAGCTCAAAATCGGGAAGAAGCTGCGGATTCTTAAAAAGTACCTTTCTTTTTTCATACTGCCTTTTAATCGAATCTTCGAATGGATGTATCACAAGACCTTTTTCCCTCTGAGTGCTTCACTCCACGGCTCATCCATCATATTCCACGGCTCAAGCCCCATAAGGACACCCACGTTCTTTATGTCACTGCAATACCTTTTCACATAATACTCTTCATAGTTGACCAGCCAGCAGCCTAGGATATCCACCTGTGAGCAGGAATCCTTCATAATATCGTTGAATCTGTACAACAGCTTCTCATCCTTCGGAAAAAATCCGGCACTCTTGTCGAGAAAATCTATCGCGCGCTTCATTTTTTCCTCATCGTCAAATTCCGCGCTCTGCATTGCAAACACCTCAAAGCCGCCAAATCTTCCCGCCATAAAAGGTCTTCCGCTCATTATCTCCGATTTTATAATGGTATTCATCTCGGAGGGCTCAACGATTTTCACACCGGCATACCTTTTTATGAACTTATGCCTAAATATATCGAAGTGTAACTTATTGTACAGAACACCCTTCGCACCATAATACAGCCTGTCAAGCTGATTCGCCATACTCTCACCCTCTGTTCTTAATTATTCTTTTAAGCTTAAAAAGCCATAAAAAATAGACCGCGATAATATATTTATACTTTCCGGTGACATAGTCATTCTTCATTATGCATTTAAGCTGCGCCTTTAGCTGTGCCTTCAGCTCCGACATTATACGCTTGTAATCATCATATCTGTAATACTCACACTGGAGATATCCTGCCAGCAAAGAATCATAATAATTTGCCATGATTCTCTGCGTCTCCTCCTCAAGCCCGATTGCTGAGTATATGTCCGCCATCTCCCGCCACATCGGGATAAGGCTCAGCTTCTTTACCGAACGCGCCTGCGCCATGGCACTGTCCGGGTTGTCCTTCCTGTAAAAATACAGCTTCTCATCGATTACAACGGCGCTATCCGACTTCGAAAAATAATCCGCATTTACAAGCAGATCCTCACCATAG
>JBNMLM010000156.1:0-2202 GCA_050874845.1 Eubacteriales bacterium
CTTATACTCTGCCTATCACCCTGAAAAATATGCTTTTCGACCACTGTTTCGCCGTTATAATAGCAGCCGATATAACATAGACCTACAGGGAAGTCCGGTGTCCCTCCATCAGGTCCGGCAATGCCCGTAACGGAAAGTGCTACATCGGCTCCGGCAGTCTTTGCGGCACCCTCAGCCATCTCACGGGCAACTTCCTCACTGTACACGGTATATTTTTCAAGTGTTTCTCTCTTAACGCCGAGAATACGCATCTTTGTTTCCTCTGAATAAGTTATGTAACCTGTTTCAAATACATCGGAGACACCTGCCACATTCACCAGAGTAGCTGCAATCAGCCCGCCTGTACAGGATTCTGCAGTCGTAATCTTAAGCGCTCTTTCAAACAATATTCTTACCAACTCTTCTTCCATGACTAGTTATCCTTCAATACATCTTTATTCTGTACAAGGTACACGATGAGTGAATACACTGTGAGCACAAGTGCTGCATAGATAAATACCTGCTCAACGTATCTCATAAAAGCAAACGGAAGTCTGGCTATAAGGAGGCAGCACATAATCATCTGTACCGTAGTCTTAATTTTTCCCGACATTCCGGCTGCAATGACAACATTTTTCTCAGCTGCAATGAGTCTGAATCCGCTGATGATAAATTCGCGTGCAATTATAATTATTACAATCCATGCAGGAATAAGGTCAAGCTCTATGAATGCTATCATAGCCGAACATACTAAAAGCTTATCTGCAAGCGGATCCATAAATTTGCCGAAATTGGTCACAAGATTATATTTTCTTGCAATTTTACCGTCAAGCATGTCTGTAAGGCTTGCGATGATAAATATTGCAAGTGCAACATATTTGCTTCCGGGAAAGAAATCTGTCATAAGGAATACCAGAAAAAAAGGTATCATGATAACTCTTGCTATTGTAAGTCTGTTGGGTAAATTCATTGTACTAATTCTCCTATCAAGTCATATTCTAATGCGCCTGTAACCTTAACTTTACAAAAATCTCCGGACATAAGCTCTTCATCCGTATTGACAAATATATAACCGTCGACATTCGGGGCATCCATATAGGTTCTTCCGACATAGGCATTCTCATCCGCAACCTTGCCCTCTATCATTACAGTCATCACTTTGCCTATCTGTGATTGTGACAGGTCGGAGGAAATCTCCTGCTGCAGCTCCATAAGTCTGTCGCGTCTTTCCTCCTTCACCTCTTCCGGAACCTGACCGTCCATCTCGGCAGCCTTGGTTCCCTCCTCTGCGGAATAGGTGAACACGCCAAGTCTTGTGAATTCTATCTCGTCGATAAATTCCATAAGCTCTTCATGGTCTTCCTCCGTCTCACCCGGGAAGCCTGCGATAAGAGATGTTCTGAGTGCAATATCCGGTATCTCCTCGCGCAGCTTAGCGATTCGCTCAGTGAGCTCTGCCCTGTTTGTCTTACGGTTCATTCTCTTTAAAATATTGTCTGAGGCGTGCTGAATCGGGATATCAAGATAGTGGCATATCTTCGGCTCTTCCTTCATAACCTGAATAAGCTCGTCATATATCTCTTCCGGATAGCAGTACATTATCCTTATCCAGCGAAGTCCGTTTATGCGGCAGAGCTTTCGAAGCAGTTCATGAAGCATTTTCTTACCATACAGGTCAACTCCGTACAGTGTAGTCTCCTGTGCAACCAGCACAAGCTCCTTGACTCCGCCCTCAACAAGCGCCTCCGCTTCCTTGACAAGGTCCTCCATCGGGTAGCTTCTGTAGTGGCCACGCAGCATAGGGATAATGCAGTATGTACAATATTTGTCACATCCCTCCGCTATCTTAAGGTGGGCATAGTGTCCGCCTGTAGTCACGATACGCTTTGCCTTAATCATATCCGGCTTGTAATCCGACATTCCGAATACCATATCAACCTCAGGAAGTTCCTTTTTAATCTCTTCCTTGTAGCGCTGTGCGAGGCAGCCTGTAACGATAAGCTTTTTACACTTCCCTGTCTCCTTTAACTTACCCATCTCAATTATATTGTTAATACTCTCTTCCTTGGCATCACCGATAAATGCACAGGTATTAACTATGATAACATCCGCTTCATACTCATTGTCAGTGAGCTCATAATGGGCTTCATGGAGCATTCCCAACATTTTTTCAGAATCGACAAGATTCTTGTCGCAACCTAATGATACATAAAATACTTTCAC
>JBNMLM010000157.1:0-1744 GCA_050874845.1 Eubacteriales bacterium
GTCCCGGTGCCACAGAAAATTCATCTGCATACAGTTCAACCGCAGGAGCCGTCGTATCTACAACCTTAACCTCAATCTTGAGTGTCTTGTCTGGATGTACCAGCTCTGCAGTGTAGGTTCCCACTGTATTATAGTCAACCCCATCCGCATTCAGAACAGTCTTTGCCACATCCTCGCTCTTTCCCTTTACATATACCGAAGCATCAAGGGGCATTGAATTGCCCTGCTCAAGTATAAATGTCTTGGCATTGAGTGTAATCGGTGCCTTACCACATCCGGTCAGGGCAAGGGAGCTCACCAGCATGGCTCCTGCCAATGTACATGCTGCTATATTGTATGAATTTTTCCTTCTTTTTTTATCCGAAGTATTATTCTTATAATTGTAAAACATCTTAATCCTCACTTCTAAAAATATATTGTCTTTCTTCTCACACGTCACAGTACTAAAATGCTGTATCAAGTGATATACTAACATAATAAAATAAATTTGTACAGAGAAAAAAATGCATAATTAGTACTGTTGAATATAAGATAAGAACATATTATAATGGTTAGAGCATTTCTTTTACGCCAAATAGGATTGATAGAAACGGAGATACCGCATGACAAAATTTGAAGAACTGTTGAAAAACATCCGTCATAAACATGTATTTATTCAGACTCACAATTTTCCCGACCCTGATGCGATAGCCAGTGCTTATGGGCTATCCATGCTTTTAAAAAGCTGCAATATAGCCTCGACCCTCTGCTACAGCGGACGGATTGACAGACACAGTACTGCTAAGATGATAGAGCTTGCGGGAATAAAAATATATAACATAAATGACCTTCCATCCGTCACCGATGATGATGAGGTTATTCTTGTCGATTCACAGAAAGGCAATTCAAACATTATCAATATGACCGGTGAGGAGATAATCTGCATAGACCACCATCCGACCGGGGCACGCACAGCGGCTCCCGACACGGAATACCGATTCTACGATATCCGTCCTGAGGTAGGTGCATGTGCCTCAATTATCGCCAGCTACTTTTACGAGAACAATATTCCTATGGATGGCAACACCGCTACAGTTCTGTGTTTCGGAATAAGAATGGACACCAAGGGGCTTTCAAGGGGTGTTTCCGACTTTGACATGGATATGTTCTACAGAGTTTTTAAAAACAGCAACCATGCCGTAATCCAATCTCTCGAAAACAGCACACTGGAATTTTCAGACCTCAAGGTATACGCTGCCGCAATAAACAGTATTCAGGTATACGGAACTGCGAGCTTTGCAAATGCCGGCTACAACTGCCCCGAAGCTCTTATTGCAAGTGTTTCGGACTTCATGCTGCAGCTCAAGGAGGTCGACTTTTCCGTTGTGTATTCATTCCGCGATGATGGTGTCAAGCTCTCCATACGAAGCGAGGATGCCCTATATGATGCCGGAGTTATAGTGAGCCGCGCCCTGCGCGATATCGGAGGCGGCGGCGGACATGCTTCCATGGCTGGTGGGTTCATTCCGTATGATAGGCTTCAAGGACTCGGAAAGGATGACGTTGAGGATATCTCTTCAATCATACGCGAAAGATTTTTGCATGAGCTCATATAAATGCGGGGTTAAATAAAGAATATTTTAGGCAAAGATTCGGGTGTCAAAACATGCACACTTAATTTACGAGTGTATAACGTATTATATTTACGCATATCAGCTCCGTTGTACGAAGCAAGATGTTCTAAGAACATCTAAGCTCCTCCCAA